>JAFGRA010000223.1 GCA_016935415.1 Anaerolineales bacterium | reverse complement strand
CTGAACCGTTTCAATTCGATTGTCAAGGTGCCACTTTTCATCCTGATCAAAGATCAGGCTCAATCCGTTTGTCTAAATACGAGTTAAGCATTAGGAATGAGGAATTAGGCTGTATACTTTAGGGTGAGACTATATCTATTTCTAAGTTAGATATAATCTACTGACATTCTTGAAACGAGCGCTGGAGGGAATGGAAATGATGACCAAAGATATACGTAAGCTGCTGATCGTTGCCTTGGGTGGCTTGATGCTCGCTGCCTGCCAAACGCAATCCAATGTTACGGCATCGCCGACTTTTACACCCGCCCCAACGGCGACTGAGCGGATCACAGCAACCGCCACAGAAACGTCGCAACCGACAATCACTTCCACATCTACCCCGATTCAGCCAACACCGACCAGCACGCCAATCCCACTCCCGGATCAGGCAATCACAATGGATAATATCGACCAGGTCGTCCAGATTGCCAGGTGGGGTAAGGGCGCAGCCACCGCTGTAGACTATTCGCGGGATGGAAAATATTTGGCCGTTGCCAGCAAGATCGGTGTTTACCTCTATGATGCTGAGACCTACGATCTGGCCCGGTCTTTTGAAGATTTTCCGCGTGGTGTAGAGGATATTTCGTTTTCTCCAGACAGTAATGCTCTGGCAGTGGTGGCAGATGCACACGTAGATTTCATTTCCATTCCAGATGGGAAAAGCATCGATACACTCGCAGAACCAGCTAGCAAAGTTAGTTTTTCTCCCGATGGTAAATTACTGGCTGTAGCGAACAACGAAGGTGTCTATCCTGATAGAACCACGATTGTTAAGGTTTTTAACTTTGATGGCTGGGAACTGGTATATTCTTTTGAGAAAAGTGAGCGGGTGCTTGATTTAGAATTTTCACCAGATGGAAAACACCTTGGCTTGGCGACAACCGAAGGCGTTATCATTTGGAACCTGGATGACCAGACTGAATTCTTTAATAATGAGGGTGAACTAACTCGATCCTATAATGCAAGTACGCGTGACCCATTATCTTTTTCTCCCGATGGCCTTCATTTTGCCGTTATTGTTTTACCTGACATCTACGTCTATACGATTGGTAATGAAGCGTCTCCCACCATTCTTGCCTTAGAATCGTATCCCGAGCAGCGTTATATTGTGTATTCCCCAGATGGTGGTTTACTGGCCGCAATCTCTTTTGGGACGGTGTCTTTATGGGATGCCGATAGAGGAACGCTGATGGACACTTTTAATCTTGGCGATGGCGTTTTTACCGATTTTGCCTGGTCCAGGGATGGCGCTTTTCTGGCCGCGGCATCTAACGATGAATATGTTCCGAGTCAACAAAGTGCAACTGTTTGGAATATGGCGTATGGTAGGGTAAAGAAAAATCTTGAAGGACATTCCAGTGGGGTCGACAGCCTCTTTTGGATACCCGATGGGAAGTCGATTACTTTTTCTAATTACGGTATGAGCGGATTGGCAAGGGTATTACGCGTCATAGACGGTTCAATCTCTCAACAGTTTTCTTCCGATCGTTGGACCGAGCCGATGACCCAATTGGCTTACTCGCCGCTAGGCGGTGTGCGTTATGCTTCTATGCAAGAGTTTTTGTACTTTGGAGCGTTACATGATGAGTCCGGAAATTCTCAAGGCACGTTGGCATATAGCCCATTTCCGGTTGCTTTCTCGGCAGATGGCAGGTATTTTGCCTCTATCGATTGGGGGGATGTAAGTATGCAAGATATGTTTGCCGGTATTTTTCGTCGCGTGCTCGTGTGGGAAATGGATACTACCGAAGTTGTACAATCTTTCCAGTTGGAGATCGATCAAGCTGTTCGTTATTATAGTGAGTTCATGTTTAGTGCTTCAGGGAAAAGCTTGTATGTGAAAGAGGTCGATAGAATCCTTCACCTGGATATGGAAAATGGTGCAATTGAAGAGTTCCTTGATTACGGAGGCCAGTTTTCATTTTCTCCTGATGAAAAATCTTTCATTAGTATTTCCCCGGATAAACGTATCATCAATCATGCTGGAACAGATATCCAAATATTAGCGGACGCAGAAAACTTATGCAAGTGGTGTATGCCTGCCTGGGCACCTGATGGCGGATTGATTGCCGTTCCAATGAGTACCGGAGAGATTATCATCTTGGATGCTGGCAATGGCAATATTCTCAAAACGCTGCAAGGCCATACAACCGAAGTCACCGTTCTGGCATTTTCTCCCGATGGGACAATGTTGGCTTCCGGCTCCCTGGATGGCACGGTGCGGCTGTGGGGCGTGCCATAACTAGATTCTAAAACTAAGTTGCGCTTTTTAAGGTTCCCCTCTCTGCACCCGCCCGTAAACCCGGCTATAATAGCGCCAGTTCCTTTTGAAAATCCCGAACCTATTATTTGTGGAGGCGACCCCATGCGCCAGTACCTAGACCTGCTTGAGTACGTCCTCGAAAACGGCGTGGCAAAAGATGACCGCACTGATACCGGTACGCTTTCGGTCTTCGGCCACCAGATGCGCTTCGACCTTTCCCAGGGTTTCCCCTTGGTCACCACCAAAAAACTGCACCTCAAATCGATCATCTACGAACTGCTGTGGTTCTTGCAGGGCGATACCAACGTGAAGTATTTGCAGGACAACGGGGTGCGCATCTGGAACGCCTGGGCGGACGCGAACGGCGACCTGGGGCCGGTGTACGGCGCACAGTGGCGTTCGTGGCGCACCGCGGATAACGCGGTGGTCGACCAGATCGCCCAGGTGGTGGCGGACATCAAAAACAAGCCGCACTCGCGCCGCCTGATCGTCAGTGCGTGGAACGTGGGCGAGATCGACAAGATGGCGCTGCCGCCCTGTCACCTGCTCTTCCAGTTCTACGTGGCTGAAGGCAAGCTGTCCTGTCAGCTTTACCAGCGTTCGGCCGACCTGTTCCTGGGCGTGCCCTTCAACATTGCCTCCTATGCGCTGTTCACGATGATGATGGCGCAGGTCTGCGACCTGGAGCCGGGCGATTTTGTACATACTTTCGGCGATGCGCATCTATACTGCAATCACCTCGACCAGACCCGGGAGCAGATCGCGCGTGAGCCTTTGCCCCTGCCAAGCATGTACATCAACCCAGCGGTCAAGTCGATCTTCGATTTCGATTACGACGATTTCGAACTGCGCGATTACCAGGCGCATCCACACATCAAGGCGGAGATTGCAGTATGAAGATTTCGATGCTGGTGGCGATGGGCGAAAATCGTGCCATCGGCCATGAAGGCGAATTGCCCTGGCGGCTGCACGAAGACCTGAAGCGTTTTCGGATGCTGACCATGGGACATCACATCATCATGGGGCGCAAGACCTTCGAGTCGATCGGGCGCTCGCTGACTGGGCGGCAGATGATCGTGCTGACGCGCGATCCCAATTTCAGCGCGCTGGGCGAGACCGTGGCGCATTCGCTGGATGAAGCCCTGGCGATTGCCCAGAAGCGCGGCGATCATGAAGCCTTCATCATCGGAGGGGCGCAGGTCTATGCCGACGCGCTCGACCAGATCGATACCATTTACCTGACCTTGGTGCACGCCGAACCTGAAGCAGACACCTTTTTGCCCGCCTACGATGAAGCGGCTTGGCAGGAAGTCTCCAGCGAACGGCATGCAGCCGACGAACGTAATCAGTACGCCTTCACGTTCAAGACGTTGGAGCGGGTTTCGTAGCAAAAATCTATTTGTCTCTTCGTGAATTGAATAAATGCAGAAGGGAGGGTTTCAAAAAGGGAAAATTTAGTTCGGTAGTCGCCCAGGGCACAGCATACTGTGCCCCTACGTGTAAACTGGACTGCATTTCCGTCGGTGCAGCGTTAGCTGCCGCCGGCGATATAATTACTGGTTGTGTGGGGGAAATTGAATCGAATTATACCTTCGAACCATTCGACTCGGATTCAGTGAGGACAGGCTCGTAGGTTCCCTCTAAAGGCAACCACACACAGAACGTGGTGCCCTGGCCGACTTGCGAATCGACCTCAATACGCCCGCCGTGGTTGCGCACGATCCAATAAGCAATCGACAACCCCAGTCCAAAGCCTTTGCCGTTGCGCTTGGCGCGCAGGCGGGAACGCGATTTCTCGGCGCGATAGAAACGCTCGAAGACGTGCGGCAGGTCTTCCTCCGGGATACCGGGGCCGTTGTCACGCACGATGAACTGCGCCCAATTGCCCTTCTTTCCCAGGCTGAGGACGATCTTGCCTTCGTCGGGGGTGTAGCGGATGGCATTGCCGACCAGGTTGAGCATCACCTGTTTGATGCGGTCGCGGTCACCCTTAATGGCGACCTGGTCGAAATCGCCGATCTGCACTTCCTGGCAATCTCCGGCCAAGACGCGGGCCTGCTGGAAGACTTCCAGCAGCAATGTGTCCAATTCTACGCGTCGGAAATCGAGCGGGAGCTTGCCGGATTCGGCCTGGGCGAGCAGCAGCAGGTCTTCTACTAGGCGGGCCAGGCGGTCGACTTCGCCCTCGATGCTGGCAAGCGATTCTTCGTCGTGTTCGCCCATGCGGCGCATCAAATCGACGTTACCCTTGATTACGGTGAGCGGGGTGCGTAATTCGTGGCCCACATCGGTCAGGAAACGGCGCTGTGAGTGGAAGAGTTCTTCCAGGCGTTCCAGGGTCTGGTTGAAGGTGCGGATGAGCTGCCCGACCTCATCATCGCCGGGCTCTTGCTCCGGGATGCGCATGGACAGGTCGTCAGCGCGGGTGATCTTGAGGGCGGTTTCTGTCATCGTCGCCAGTGGTTCCAGGGCACGGTGCGTGCTGGCCCAACCGGCCAGCCCGGCCACGCTGATGGCGATCAAGCCCATTATAATCAGGTATTGCAGCAGGTCTTTCTGCACCTGGTCGACCTCGGCCATATCGATACCGGCTTGCATGATGCCGTGCATGCCATAATCGCCTTCGAAGGGGCGGGTGAGCACGCGGTAATGCTTCCCGGCGTGCCACACGTAGCTGTCAACCGTGTCTTCGGAGGTAAGCGTTTCTTTATCCAGGGGAGTTTCCAGTTCATTGGTGGTGGCAGCCAGCAGATTTCCCTCTGTATCCCAGACCTGTACCACCACGCGCGGGTCGAAAGAGATCGGCACCAGCAAACCAAACTGGCCCTCGGCATCGAATCGGGCCAGTTTGAAAATGTCGGTGACGGTTTGGTCTAAGGTGTTATCGATCTGGCGGGTCAGGACGATGGATATGGTGGCATATACGGCGATACCGAATAGGACGAAAACGACCCCCAGTACCGATGTATAGAATAGCGTGAGACGAACCCGCAGCGGCATAGATAAATCAGTCTGGTTCTCGCAATACGTACCCCATGCCGCGTACGGTGTGCAGCAGGCGCGGCTCGTCTTCCGATTCTAGTTTCTGACGCAGATAGCGCACGTAAACTTCAATGATGTTGCTCTCGCCGCCAAAGTCGTAGCCCCAGACATCATCGTAGATGGTCTCGCGGGTCATCACCTGGCGCGGGTGGCGCATGAAAAGTTCCAGCAGTTCATATTCTTTGGCGGTCAGGTCGATGATGCGCTCACCGCGCAACGCCTGACGCGTACCCGTATCCAGGGTCAGGTCGGCAAATTGATATACTTTGGGGCGGCTGGGCTGCGTGCGGCGCAGCAAGGCGCGGATGCGGGCCAGCAGTTCATCCAGGTTAAAGGGCTTGACCATATAGTCATCGGCCCCGGCATCCAACCCTTGGACGCGGTCATTCACCGAGGTGCGGGCGGTTAGCATCAGGATCGGCACCGGGCCACCGGCGCGTAGGCGGCGGCAGACTTCCAGGCCGTCCATGCCGGGCAGCATCCAATCCAACACGACGAGGTCGGGAGGATTCTCGCGCGCCAGGCTTAACCCCTCCTGTCCATCTATGGCGGTGTCTACCGTATAACCATCGTAAGCCAATCCTCTCCGTAAAAATTTGAGGATTTCTTCATCGTCTTCAATGATTAACACTCTCGCACTCATCACAATTTCCTTTCTCCTCGCCACTCGTTCCCCAATAATCCGTTGACCGTTCAAAACCGATAACATGATTTTTAAGACAAATGGTCGGTCATCTAATTCAGATACAATATACCATATTAATTTTAATGTTAATAGACCGGATGGAAGTTAGCGTTTTGTTAGAAATGTGACAATTGCAACAATCACCTGGTAAGCGTGAAAACCAAAAAGCCACCCAGTTTTGGGTGGCTTTCGGTCTTTTCTGAAAGAAATGTGGTAACTGGGTTAGGCCAGTTCGACGGTGGCGCCGGCAGCTTCGAGCTGCGACTTGGCGTCGTTGGCGGCATCCTTGCCAACCTGCTCCAGGACCTTGGAGTCGGCGGTTTCGGCCATTTCCTTGGCTTCCTTCAGGCCCAGATTGGTGAGCTTGCGGATGGCTTTGATGACATCGATCTTCTTGGGGCCGGCGTCTTTGATGACGACATCGAACTCGGTCTTTTCATCTTCTTCTTCAGCAGCGGCGGCAGGCGCAGCGGCGGCAGCCATGGCAACAGGAGCAGCAGCGGAAACGCCCCATGCCTCTTCGAGTTTGCTTACCAGTTCGGCCGCTTCGATCACGCTCAGCTCGCCGAGTTGTTCAACTAATTTTTCCAGATCAGCCATTGTATAATTCTCCTTATGAATTATTGATTTTAATTTTATGTTACGGTTGAAGCCCGCTTATGCGGCAGCTTCAGCTTGGTCGGCATGAGCCTTAATGACTTGCGCCAGTTGGCGGCCAGGTTCGGCCAGTAGTCTAGCCAGTTTGGTGGCGGGCGATGAGAGTACACCCAGCAGTTGGGCGCGTACCACCGGGAGCGGCGGCAGGTCTGCCATGACTTTGACTTGATCGCCGGTCATGTGTTCCGTGCCCAGGAAACCACCTTTGATTTTGACGAAATCCGATTCTTTGGCAAAGTCTGCAATCGCTTTTGCCAGTCCGGGAGCATCTTCGAAAGCGACACCCATTGCAGTGCTGCCGACAAAGTACTCTTCGGGGACTTCCAGGCCGGCCGCTTCGAAAGCGCGCTTGCCAAGCGTATTCTTGATTACATGGAATTCGCCGCCGGCTTCGCGTACCTTGCTGCGGAGCAGGTCGATGGCAGGCATGTTCAAGCCGGTATATTCGGTCAGAACAACTGCCTTGCCTTCCTTGAGCCAGGTTTCGTACTGGGTAAGGACTTCGGTTTTACGTTTCTTTGATAGAGCCAAGGACCACTTACCTCCTTTCAGAAGTTGTTTATGATTGCATCATAGAACCAGTGGGGCGGTGAAAATCAAAAAGTCTTTGCTCCTGATATCACCGAAGCAAAGACTTTCCAGTTGCAATTGCGCTGCCGTTGGGGCAGGGGTTTGCGTGTGGGCGTCTCACCTCGGCAGGGAATTAAGTTTGTAGATATTCTAGACGAAGTCTACCAACACCTGCTGTCTCTGGCGAAGCAATCCGTAAATGAACGGGTTGTATTTTACCTTATTTTTCGATCCTGTTCAATGCTTTAGGCTGCACTGGGGTCGATCTTGATCCCAGGGCCCATCGTGGTGGTCAGGGTCAACCGTTGGATGTAAGCACCTTTTGATGCGGCGGGGCGGGCCTTGCGGACAGCTTCCACCAATGCGGCCAGGTTTTCGAGTAACTGCTGTTCCGAAAAGGAAACTTTGCCGATTGCGGAGTGCAGGTTGGCGGTTTTGTCCACCCGGAACTCGACACGTCCGGCTTTGGATTCTTCGATCACCCGTCCCAAGTCACCTTCAGGGACAACCGTTCCGGCTTTGGGGTTCGGCATCAATCCGCGCGGGCCAAGCACACGACCGAGGCGGCCGACGGTGCTCATCATGTCCGGAGTGGCGATGGCGACATCGAAATCTGTCCAGCCATTTTGGATCTTGTTGATGGTTTCGTCGTCATTGGCGATGACGTCTGCCCCGGCTTCTTCAGCGGCGCGGGCGCCTTCGCCCTGGGCGAATACCAAAATGCGCATCGACTTGCCCAAACCGTGCGGTAAGACGACCACATCACGCACCTGTTGGTCGGCGTGACGGGGATCGACACCCAGGCGGAAGTGAACTTCGACGGTAGCATCGAACTTTGCGTATGAGGTTTCTTTGGCGAGTTTGATTGCCTCAGCGGGAGTGTAAAGGTGTTCGCGTTCGATCTTTTCTCTCGCTGCAAGATATTGTTTTCCACGTTTTGCCATGATTACTCCTTCGTGGTGCTGACGGGCGTTTGAACGCCCTCCCACCAGGTCTAAATATTATCCTTCAATGATCTTGATGCCCATGTTGCGGGCGGTGCCTTCGATCTGGCGCATAGCAGCTTCGACATCGTTGGCATTTAGGTCTTTCATCTTGATCTCGGCAATCTCCTGAACCTGGGCGCGGGTCACCGTACCAACGATGTCGCGGTTAGGTTCGGAGGAACCTTTCTCGACACCAGCGGCCTTTTTCAACAGGATGGCAGCTGGGGGGCTTTTCAGGATGAAGCGGAAAGATCCATCCTGGAAAATGGTGATTTCTGCCGGGATAACTTCACCCATGCGGTTCGAGGTGCGAGCGTTGTAATCCTTGCAAAACGCCATCAGGTTGATACCGTGTGTTGCCAGGGCGGGACCAATCGGCGGCGCCGGGCTGGCCTTGCCGGCATCGATCTCAAGTTTGACTACTGCTTTTACTTTCTTTGCCACGTTTAACTCCTTAGTGGTTTTAGCGGGTGGTAAACCCTCCCACGTTTTACTGTGATATTACACAAATTTTGATAAAAGAGCTTATAGTGTTTCCCGCAAAGCGGAACGACCGTTAAGCTTTTTCTACTTGTAAGAAATCCAATTCAACCGGGGTTTCCCGGCCAAAGAAATTGACCATCACGCGCACTTTGGCGCGTTCCATGTCGATCTCGGAGACGGTGCCGCGGAAATCGTTGAACGGCCCATCGATGATGCGCACGCGTTCGCCCTGGCGGAAGGTGACTTTGATGCGGGGGGCATCGGCTTCCATGCGCTTGATGATCGAGGAAACCTCTTCGGGGCGCAGGGGTAGCGGTTCGTTGCCCATACCCACAAAGCTGGTCACGCCGGGGGTGTTGCGCACCACGTACCAAGACTCTTCGGTCAGCGTCATATTGACGAGGATGTAACCGGGGAAGACGCGGCGCTCGACCGAGCGGCGTTTGCCTTCTTTGACCTCGATCTCTTCCTCGGTGGGGACAACGACGTCGAAGATCAGGTCTTTCATGCCCATCGACTCGATACGCTGTTCCAAATTGTGGCGCACCTTGTTCTCATAACCAGAGTAGCAGTGTACGACGTACCAGTTGCGGTCTTCTTCGGCTTCTTCTTCACGCGCCCCAATCTGGAGCAGGGGGGTGTTAATCTCTTCTTCTTCAACTTCGCCAGTATCTTCTTGCGTACCGGCAGCCGCCCGGGCTTCAGCTTCCCTGGCCCAATCGGGCAAAATGGGTTTTTCTTCTTCCTCTTCGGCGGCAGAAATGCCGGCTGCCATGGCTTCGATTTGTGGGTGAAGGTCTCGGCCTGCTTTTTGTGCTTCTTCGATGATCTTTTTCTGGAATTCGGTATCGATGCTGGGTTCAGGCGCGTCTTCTTCATCCGCTACTTCGGGTTCATCTTCTGTAGCGGGGGGCGTTTCCTCAGAGTCCATAGCAACCGGTTGGGCATCTTCTTCAGCGACCGACTCCGGCTGGCTTATGTTCTCTTCAACTTGCCCGTTTTCTTCGCCCTCAACTTCAGGGTCATGTTCCGCAGTGGGGGGCGTTTCCTCAGAATCGATAGCAACCGGTTGCGCCTCTTCTTCGGCGACCGGCTCCGGCTGGCTTGTGCTCTCTTCAACCTGCCCGTTTTCTTCTTCGGGCAATGCTTCCATTCTTTCTTCTTCCGACATACTTACTCACCAAGCCTTTACGGCAGTTTCCTGGTAGGTGCTCTCAAAGCTCGCTTTCAGGCAATACCAATGGACTGCCGAAATACCAATTAATTACGTGTTCAAGATCAGCTTAAAGATCTGGAGGAACAGGAAATCCAGCGCGCCCAAGAAAGCACCTGTGACAACCATGACGATGAGCACGACTTTGGTCAGGTTGACGGCTTCCTCGCGGCTGGGCCAGGATACTTTGCGTAGTTCACCCATGGTCTCACGGATGAAACGCTGGACAGCATTCTGCTGTTTGCGCGCGGCGCGCACGTCTTTAGCCTTGCTTTTTGTGCGTGTTTCAGCTTTTCTTGCCACAGAACATCTCCTTTTTACGGCTAAAACGCCGCCATGATCAGCGGCGTTGCCTTTATCAGGCAGGCGAGGCAGGAATCGAACCCACAACCTACGGTTTTGGAGACCGTTGCTCTCCCAATTGAGCTACTCGCCTGTGTATGTGGGCTAACGCCCACACGCATTATAACAGCTTAACCTTTGTTTAGTTAGCGTGTCTCTCGGTGCAAACGGTGTTCCCGGCATCGGCGGCAGAATTTCTGCAACTCGAGGCGGGTTGGGTCGTTTCTCCGGTTCTTTTCTGTTACGTAATTTCGCTCATGGCACTCTGTGCATTCCAGAGTAACGATGGTGCGAACACCTTTTTTGCTTGCCATAATTCATTCTGCAGGCCAGCCTTTAGGCTGGCCTGCCTCCTATTTCTAAAGCTTATTTACTCAATAATCTTGGTGACCACACCAGCGCCAACGGTAAGGCCGCCTTCGCGAACGGCGAAGTTCTGACCTTGTTCCAACGCTACTGGTACGATCAATTCT
>JAFGRA010000222.1 GCA_016935415.1 Anaerolineales bacterium | reverse complement strand
GTTCAATGTTTTGTTAGCCCTTTATCACCAATTGCATCCTGATGCACCCAAGCATCAGTTGAGCATTGCTGAGTTTTCTCTTTGAGCAACTAGCACCATTAGTTATGTAGCTAACAATATGCAGTCTACAGTTATCGCTGGCCAGCTTTCAGGATATTTCGTCTGGCGTGTCCAGGTCAGGCAGTGCCTTGTGCAGCAAATCAGAAAAATCGCCCTGGCTGGTTTCGCCGGGATAGACTAGATGCGCCAGGAATTCGACGTTACCCTTCGGCCCCTGGATCGGGGATTGGGCCAGGTCACGCACAGTGTAGCCCTGGGAGACAGCAAACGAGAGCACATCCATCAACACGCGCAAATGCACCTCCGGGTCGCGGATCACACCTTTGCCGCGGCCGGCTTCCTTGCGACCGGCCTCAAACTGCGGCTTGATCAGGGCGATCACCTCTCCCTCAATGCCGCCGAACCAGGCGCGGATCACCGGCAGCAAGACTTTCAGGGAAATAAAGGACGCATCGATCGTAACCAACTCAACCGGCTCTGGGAGGCGTTCGACGTGACGGGCGTTGGTGCTTTCCATCACCACCACGCGTTCGTCCTGGCGTAATTTCCAATGCAGGATGCCCTTGCCTACATCGATGGCGTACACCTTCGCCGCCTCATTCTGCAGCAGGCAATCGGTGAACCCGCCGGTGGATGCGCCCACATCGGCACACACGCGGCCAGTCACCTGAAAATCGAAGGCCGCCAACGCCCCCGCCAGCTTTTCGCCGCCGCGCGAGACGTAGGCGGGGCCGTGGTCGATTTCCAACACGGCATGCTCGGGCACTTGCACAGATGCTTTGGGGACCACCTGTCCATCGGCGCGCACCTGCCCGGCCATCACCAGGCGCTGCGCCAGTGAGCGGCTCTCGACCAGACCGCGTTCTACCAATAGGAGGTCAATCCGTTGCTTGGACATAGAGATATTTTAACAGGGGTTGGCGAAAAGTATACAGTATGTAGTAGGCAGTTACCGTGACCATCATCCGTGTAAAAAGAGGGGCAATTTGATCGTTTTTTTGCAAAACGATGCTCCATGGTCACCTGGAATTATTCCGATCAAATTCCTTCGGCTTAATTCAACCGCCTTCCCTCTGCATTTCTACACGGTTTCATGCTATCATATCGGCATGTTGATCGCACTCATTAAAGCATTGCGTCCCAAGCAATGGCTCAAGAACGGTTTGTTGTTTGCCGGCGTGATCTTCGACCGCCAATTGACCAATTTCCCTGCCTTGTTCAAATCATTGGCAGGGTTTGTTGTCTTTTCTCTGATCGCCAGCACTGTCTATCTCATCAATGACCTGAGCGATATCGAGGCCGACCGCCAGCATCCACGCAAGCGCAACCGCCCGATTGCCTCCGGCGCGCTGCCTACCTCCGTGGCAAAGATCGCCGTGGTGGTTCTATTCCTGGTCGCCTTCCCGGCCGCTTACTTCCTATCCGTAAAATTCTTCATTGTCTGCGTGATCTACTTCGCGCTCAACCTAAGCTACTCGACCTGGCTCAAGCATATCCCGTTGATCGACGTACTGGCGTTGGCAAGTTTTTACGTGCTGCGCATCGCCGCCGGGGTGAATATCATTGTCGTCGAAAACTTCTCCCCCTGGCTCTATCTGACTTCAACTTTTGGGGCGCTCTATCTGGGTATTGGCAAGCGCCGCGCCGAATTGGTCGCCAAAGAGAAGAGTGGGCAGGCCACCCGCAAAGTGCTGGATAGTTATACCCTGCCCTACCTCGACCAACTCATCACCATCGTGCTGACGATTACGATCCTGTCCTACAGCTTATACACCTTCTCGGCTCCCAACCTGCCGGAAAATCACGTCATGATGCTCACCATTCCCTTCGTGATCTACGGTGTTTTCCGGTATCTGTATCTGGTACAGGTTGAAGGCGTCGGCGAAGCCCCGGAAGACATCGCCATCTCCGACCGGCCTTTGCAGATCACCGTGGTGTTGTGGGGGCTTTCCATTCTGGCCATTTTTTACATCACCTGACAATCCACAACGCAGCCCTAATTCCTAACGCCTAATTTTTATGCCCGCACTCTCAGCTTCTGCTCCCGGAAAAGTGATCCTCTTCGGCGAACACGCTGTGGTGTACGGCCAACCGGCGATTGCCGTACCTGTCACCCACGTGCAGGCCAAAGCAATCGTCACAGCCAATCCGCGCGGCACAGCCGGGAGCGTGCATATCCAGGCCCCGGACATCGACCTGGATTGCTATTTGCGCGACCTGGCCCCGGAAAACCCATTGGCGAAGGCGATCAATGGTGTGCTGACAAGCCTGAGTATCGAGCACCCCCCGGCCTTCAACCTGCGGGTGACTTCGAGCATTCCACTGGCTTCCGGGATGGGTTCTGGGGCGGCGATTTCGGTCGCCGTGATCCGCGTGGTGGCTGCATTCCTGGGCCGCCAACTACCGGACGAGCAAGTTTCGGCCCTGACCTACGAGGTCGAGAAGATCTACCACGGCACGCCCTCGGGCATCGACAACACTGTAGTGACTTACGCCATGCCGGTCTACTTCATCAAGGGGCAACCTATCCAGACCTTCGCCGTCAACCGCCCGTTCACGATCGTGATCGGCAACACCGGCGTGCGCAGCCCGACCAGCGTGGCCGTCGGCGATGTGCGCAAAAACTGGCAGGCCGATCCGGCCTCTTTCGAGGCGCTGTTCGCCCAGATCGGCGAGATCGCCCAGCAAGCCCGGCTGGCCATCGAAGCCGGGCAGATTGAAGCGCTTGGCCCGCTGATGGACGAAAATCACAAGCTGCTGCAAGCGCTCACCGTTTCCTCCCCGGAACTGGATCAACTCGTCGACGCCGCCCGGCAGGCCGGGGCACTCGGCGCTAAACTCTCTGGCGGCGGCCGCGGCGGCAACATGATCGCCCTGGCAGATGCGGCCAACGCGCAAGCCATTGTCCAGGCGTTGATAGATGCCGGGGCAACTGGCACGATCACGACGGCGGTGGGGAGCTAGGGAGATAAAGAGCATGGGGGCTGGGGAGCCGAGGAATAAGAGAGCGTGGGAGAAAGGGAGTACGAATGGCGAGACAACGAATTACCAATCATAAAGAATTAGATGTTTATAAGCTGGCGTTTGAGAGCGCCATGCAGGTTTTTGAGATTAGCAAATCTTTTCCCAAAGAAGAAACTTACGCCCTGACAGATCAAATCAGGCGTTCATCCCGATCAGTATGTGGAAACATTGCCGAAGCCTGGCGGCGCAGGTGCTATGAAGCCGCTTTCATCAACTGCCTGAATATCGCCGAAGCAGAAGCCGCTGAAACCCAAACCTGGCTGGATTTCGCAGTAAAATGTAACTACCTTCCGGGAGATTCAGACAAAGAACTCTCCTAGGCCTACGATCACATTACCGGCAAACTGGTCAACATGATTCGCAATCCAAAACCCTGGATTCTCAAAAAGGAGACCACCGTTCACGACGATGTCCGTTAATTTTCAATACCCCAGCACCCCAACACCCCAGCACCCCGGCTCCCTGACTTTCCTAAAGCTGGGCGGCTCGCTAATCACCGATAAAAACAAGACCAGCACCGTGCGGCCGGACGTCCTGGCGCGCCTCGCCGGGGAAATCGCGGCGACCTTCACTGCCAACCCGGACATGAAGCTCGTGCTCGGTCACGGCTCCGGGTCTTTTGGGCACAAAGCGGCCAAAAAATACGGCACCCGCCAGGGCGTGCATACGCCTGAAGGTTGGCGCGGCTACGCCGAAGTCTGGTTCCAGGCTAGCGCTCTCAATCGGCTGGTGGTCGAAGCCCTGCAAGCCGCGGGTCTCCCGGCCATTGCCTTTCCGATCTCTGCCGCCGCAGTCACCACCAACGGCAAGGTGACCACCTGGAACCTTACCCCACTCAAGACCGCGCTGGAGCAAAGTCTACTGCCAGTCGTATATGGCGATGTGGTCGTCGATACCGAACTGGGCGGCACGATCCTCTCCACCGAGGACATCTTCCAACATCTGGCGTTGCAGCTCGAACCGGGGCGCATCCTGCTGGCAGGCATCGAAGCCGGGGTGTGGGCCGACTTTCCCGAATGCACGCAATTGATCGAAACCATCACCCCGGGCTCCGCCGCGCAACTCTCAACTGTACTGGGCGGCTCGGCAGCCACCGATGTAACCGGCGGCATGGCAAGCAAAGTGGCCGAAATGCTGGCACTGGTCGCACAGATCGCGGGCCTGGAAGTGAGCATCTTTTCCGGGCAGGAACCGGGAGCCATAAAAGACACCTTGCTTGGGGGTAAAATGGGCACGCGCATCAGCGCAGCCTGAGCAAGGCCAAAATCATCGCACATAGGAGTAATACATGTTCGACCTCTGGAAACTGAAGGATTACGATCCCGGTACGGGATTGGCAGCCGGAGCGCACCAGCCCGGATTCGACGATGGTGACTGGATCGACATCCCTGCCCCCGGCGATGTCCACCGCGCCCTGATGGCGGCCGGACGCATCCCCGATCCCTACTACGACCGCAACGAAGACCAGGTCGCCTGGATGGAAGAAAAAGAATGGTGGTACCGGCTGACCTTCGACACCGCCGCCGAAGCGCTGGCCGAAGATGAACGCCTGCAACTGGTCTTCCACGGGCTGGACACCTTTGTAACCGTTTACCTGAACGGCGCAGAACTCGGCAAACACCAGAACATGTTCCGCCCGGCGGTCTTCGATGTCAGCGATAAATTAAAGCTCGGCCAGCCCAACACATTGGCGCTGTGCTTCGACCGTCCACTCGACTACGTCGACCCCGACCCGCCCGAGGAATTCAAATCTTTGCTGTGGGGCCGCAACCAGGAACGCATCTACATGCGCAAGGCCCAGTTTGGCTACGGCTGGGACTGGGGCCCGCGCCTGCCTACCATCGGCATCTGGCGGCCGGTGGAACTCCTGCGCCAGCGCCAGGCCGCCTTCCGCGGCGTGCATTTCTATACGCTGGAGATCAACGAGAAAGAGAACTACGCCCTGGTGGCGGCGCGCGCCGAGATCGAGCGTTTTGCCAACGACAGCGAATTGCAGGTCTATTACCACCTCTATCACAACGGCACCGATTTCCACCAGGACATCTTCATCCCCGCCGGGGAGGAGTCGGCCACGGCCATCTTCAAGATCACCGATCCGCAGCTATGGTGGACGCACGACCTGGGCGAACCGGTCTTGCACACCCTGGAAGCCGCCTTGATGCAGGAGGGTGACGTATTCACCGAAACCACCCAGCAGGTCGGCATCCGCACCATCGCTCTCGACCAATCCCCCGACTACGAAGAACGCGGCACGCGCTTCTTCCGCTTTGTGCTCAACGGCGTGCCCATCTTCGCCAAGGGCGCCGACTGGATTCCGTGCGATTCCTTCGTCGGTGCCATCCCGGATGAACAATATCGCATGCTATTGACCTCCGCCCAGCAAGCCAACATGAACATGTTGCGCATCTGGGGCGGCGGGTTGTACGAGCACGACATCTTCTACGACCTGTGCGACCAACTCGGCATTCTGGTCTGGCAGGACTTCATGTTCGCCTGCGCCCCCTACCCGGAATACGATTCCACATTTGTGGCCGAGGTCGAAGCCGAAGCACTCTATCAAGTGAACCGCCTGCGCAGTCGCCCGTGCATGGCGCTGTGGAACGGCAACAACGAGAACCAATGGATCCACGACCGCTTCAACTGGGATGACCCCGACAACCGCGTGCCCGGCACGCTGTACTACCATGAGATCCTGCCGCAGGTCGTGGCCGAATTGGATGGGCAGATACCGTACTGGCCGGGCAGCCCGTTCGGCGGCAGCGACCACGCCGGGATGGAAGACGGCAACCGCCACAACTGGGAAGTGTGGCACGGCAATTCCGTGCGCCGCTTCGGTGAAGAACCGCACAACACCTTGACCCCTGAAGGCGTTTCCTACCGGCGCTATGCCGAGGACATGGGGCGCTTCATCAGCGAGTTTGGCATGCACGCCTCACCGGTGGCCGAGACACTGTGGCGCGTGATCCCCGAAGACCAACGCTACCATCACAGCTCCTCGATGGATCACCACAATAAAGACAACCCCAAGAACAAGGGCGACAACCTGATGCTGCCCGTCACCGGCCTGCCGGAGAACATCGAAGAGTACATCGACTTCAGCATGATCGCCCAGGCCGAGGGCCTCAAGTTCGGGCTGGAACACTTCCGGCGGCGCAAACCACACTGCTCGGGGACGCTGTTCTGGCAGTTCGACGACTGCTGGCCGGTGCTCAGTTGGGCAGTAGTCGATTACTATGGCTTCGGCAAGGCCGGCTACTACTACGCTAAACGCGCCTACGAACCGGTGCTGGCTTCTTTCAAGGAACTGGAAAACGGCGGCGTGGAACTATGGGTCACCAATGACACCCTCGCTCCAGTAGAAGGCCAGGTGATCGTCGCTAACCGCAAATTCAACGGCGAGACCGTGCGCGAGACCGGCCTGACCATCGAAGTGCCCGCCAATGCCAGCCAAATGGTGGTAAGTTGGTCGGCGGCAGAGTTGGAAGCCGGCCCCGATCACTACCTGGCCGTGTACTCCCCGGATAACCTGTTCACCTTCAACCGCCATTTCTTCGCCGCCATCAAAGACCTGGAACACCCGGCTGCTACCATCGAGCGCACAATCAAGCAGGTGGACGAGCACACCCTGGAAGTGGAGTTGAAAGCCAACAAATACGCGTATTTCGTCAACCTCTTCATCCCGGAAGAGGGCACCATTTACAGTGATAATTATTTCGATCTGGAAGCGGGTGCGGCCCACACGATCAGGATCACCAACGCTCAGGTGCAGCTTACGCCGGACACGCTCACCGTCCGTTCTCGTTAGGCAGGCCAATCAAAACACATCAGGGGCGAGCGGATGCTCGCCCCTACATTCCCCTTCTGCCTACCCTATACTGTCAACTACATCCTAATTTCACAATTCCTATGTTGACATCCGGCATTTCCTGCATTACACTTTTTCAAGCAGGCCGCATGGCCTGTAATTGCATTTTTCCAACCACTCAGCAGAAAAGAGAAAATCGTGTATTACACACGTGAACAGCTAGAAAAATACGAGGTCCAGACCCTGGCCCCCTACGGGATGCGCAGCAAGGACAGCAAGGGCCGGGCCTATAAAGACAAGGAACCGCTCTACCGCACAGCTTTCCAACGCGACCGCGACCGCATCCTGCACACCACCGCTTTCCGGCGGCTGGAATACAAGACCCAGGTGTTCATCAACTTCGAGGGCGATTACTTCCGCACGCGCCTGACCCATACACTGGAAGTCGCCCAGGTCGGCCGCACGGTGGCGCGCGCCCTGGGGGCCAACGAAGACCTGACCGAAGCAATCTGCCTGGTGCACGACATCGGGCACGCTGCCTTCGGCCATTCCGGTGAGCACATTCTCAATCGCCTGATGAAAGATCACGGCGGCTTCGATCACAATCGCCAGAGCCTACGCATCGTCACTAAGCTGGAAAAACGCTACCCCGAATGGCCCGGCCTGAACTTGAGCTGGGAAGTGCACGAGGGCATCGTCAAGCACGAGACTGAATACGACATCTCCGACGCCAGCGATTACGACCCCGAACTGCGCGGCAACCTGGAAGCGCAGATCGCCAACGCCGCCGACGAACTGGCCTACACCACCCACGACCTGGATGACGGCCTGACCTCCGGCATGATTACGCCGGAAATGCTGGGCGGCATCGCCCTGTGGGAGATCATCGCCACCAGCACCAGCTGGGAAGGCGCCACCCTGAATGAACTCGACCGCCATCGTATGATCCGCCGCCTGGTAGGATTGCTGGTCACCGATTTGGTCGAGGCTACTGCCCAGCGCATCAAAGAAAGTGGGGCGCGTTCGGTACTGGACTTGCAACAACTCGATCATAACGTGATCGGTTATACCGAAGACATGCACCGCCGCAACCGCGAGCTAAAAGATTTCCTCTTCAACAACCTCTACCGCCACCACCGCGTGGTACGCATGCAGACCAAGGCCGAAAAGGTGATTTCCGACATTTTCAACGCCTATGTGACCGAACCGGAAATGCTCCCCGAACACATCCAGCGCAACATCGCTGAGATCGGCCTGGAACGCACGGTCTGCGACTACATCGCCGGGATGACAGATCGTTTTGCCATCCAGGAACACGAAAAACTATTCAACCCATTAATCAAGACGTAGGAATTATGAGCGAAGAATACTATCTGACCCCCGAAGGCGCTGAAAAACTGCGCGTCGAACTCAAAGAATTGAAAGGTCCCAAACGGGAGGAACTCTCCCGCCGCCTGAAAGAAGCCATCGAACAGGGTGACCTCTCCGAAAACGCCGACTACAGTAAAGCCAAGGAAGACCAGGGCTTTCTCGAAGGCCGCATCCAGGAAGTCGAGGCTATCCTGGGCAACGCTGTCATCATCGAAGAGGGCAAGTCCGATGGCACGGTGAATATCGGCTCACACATTACCATCCAGGAAGCCGATTATCCCCCCGAAGAATATCATCTGGTTGGCCCGACCGAGGCCAACCCGCGTGAAGGCCGTATCTCGCACGAATCGCCGATTGGCGTGGCCCTGATGGGCCGCAAAAAAGGCGATGTCGTCGAAGTGAAAACGCCCGGGGGCCAGATCAAGTTGAAGATTCTGAAAATCACGTAATCCTCAATCGATTAAGCAAAAAGCGGCGGGAAATCCCGCCGCTTTATTTTTTCGTTGCGTATCTGGCGCTAGGCCTTGGGCCACACAGCCAATTCGATCGTGATGCGGTCGAAGAAGCTCTGGTCTGGCAAAGCACCTTCGCCGTAGGCCATATCGACCACCCGGGCGACCATGTTCAGCGTGGCCGTTTCCAGGATGATCTCTTTACCCGGCAAGGCCGCAACCGGTTCGCCTTTGGCGGACAGGCGGTCGCGGATGGTGCCATCGTTGAAGGCGTGGTTGCTCATCAACACCTTGGTCACGGTCTGGATATCGTTCTTATCGAACAGCCAGACTTCAAAGGCGCTGACCCGCTTGGGGTCGCCCACGCCAATCGTCTCAGCAATGCCGACGCCGCATTCACCCATGAACTCGCCGGTGGGCGAGTCGATGCTGAACGAGTCGTCGAACAGATCGTCACCAACCAGATAAGTGGTCATCCATTGGGCCACAGGCGGCGATTCGCCCAAGGCTTCGTAATCGGTGTGCTCGGCCTGACGGGAGAACTCTTGCGCCACCATGGCCGCGGAGGGTTCACGGTCACCACCGCGCCCCCGTAGGAACAAGAAGGCTACAATAGCCACTGCCAGGATCAGCGTGACGGCACAGGCCAGGATCAAAGCTGCGCCCCATCTACCGAAGATGCCGCCACCTTCTTCCCCTTCCGCCGGAGTCGCTGCAGGGGTTTCACCGGCAACCGGTGTCCCCACAGATGTATCAATCACACCACTACTCACTGCAACTTGCAGGTAGACAATATCTTCCAGGCTCTGAGCGCCCGGATTGGCCGCCAGTTGGATCATAATCTCCGGCGCGCTGTCACCCAGAGCTTGCAGGCGCTGGATGGCTGTTGCTTCATCTCTAGTGCGGCTGTACGAGTCAATCGCCATGCGCGCCCAGACTTCCTGTACATCCGGTCGCAGATGTTCGGGAGCAGCCCCTTCGAACTTCACCGGCCACAACCACCAGCCCAACACAACCAGACCAAATAAGAGGCCAACGAAAAAGGCGATCCCGCCGATTCCGATTGGAGATTTGACCCAGTCCATCACTCGATCGACGATGCTCTCAGACGGCCCGTCATCGTAACCTGGATCTTCGTAATAATCTTCTTGATATTCCATCACTTTGCTCCATTCGTGTGAGCAGATTAAATTATAAGTGCGCAGGATTTATTGTAGACTAGTGTGTTAAAACGCGCAACTGATTTGCTCCATGATAGTTGTAAGCGTTCAGCTCTCCGCTTTTAGCCACCAGGTTCGCCTAGGAGAGGGTAAATTACAGGGAGGAGGCGGCTCCCGATGTTCGTGGGATCATCTCACAAGTTTGTGCTGATCGCCGAAAGCTTGAAGCTGAACGCTCAACAGCTATATACCCCCTGGGTGCAAGGATTATGCCGATTCAGCTGTTGGGAATAAATTATCTTAGCGATCATGCCTAAAAAACTCCGGGCAGTCCGTTGTGGACTACCCGGTATCACTTCCTTCACGATTGTACCGTTTCGGCTTCTTCTTCCTCTTCGTCGGCAGCAACCGACTCCAACAGGAATTGCTCTTCACACTTCAGGCACTGCGCCGATTGCTTGTTGGCGATCACCAACGTGCCGCCGCAATTCGGGCAGGGCGTGGGCAGCGGACGCTTCCAAGACGTAAAGTCGCAGTCAGGATAGTTTGCGCAGCCGTAGAAAACGCGCCCTTTGCGGGTGCGGCGCTCGACCACATCACCGCCGTCATCGGGGCAGGTCACGCCGATCTTTTCCAGCCAGGGTTCAGTATAGCGGCATTCGGGGAAATTACTGCACCCGATGAACTTGCCGAAACGTCCCCAGCGGATAATCAAGGGTTTGCCGCAATCCGGGCAATCACGCCCGACCAGTTCCGGCTCGGTTTTGACTTCCGGCATGACCTCGTCGGCGTGTTCGATCTGGGCGGCAAAGGGGCCGTAAAAGTCGCGGATGATGGACTTCCATTCCTGTTCGCCGGAAGCGATCTCATCCAGGTCATCTTCCATCTTGGCGGTGAACTGCACGTCGACGATATTGGGAAAGTGCTCGGTGAGCAGTTCGTTGACCAGCACGCCGGTCTCCGTGGGCACCAGGCGGCGGTCTTCGCGGAATACGTAGCCGCGCTGCTGCAAGGTTCCCAGGATGGGCGCGTAGGTGGAAGGCCGCCCGATGCCGTATTCTTCCAGAGTGCGCACCAGCGTGGCTTCGCTGTAACGCGGCGGCGGCTGGGTGAAGTGCTGCTCCGGAAGCAGTTGGATCAACTTCTGGTTCTGGCCTTCTGCTAGGTCGGCAGGGATGCTCTCGATCCCGCCGTTCTCGTCGGAAGCATCATCGCGCGATTTGGCCTCTTCATAGACTACCAGATAACCGGCAAATGCCAGGCTGGAACCGGAAGCGCGCAGCAAATATTCGTGCGCGTCAGACTTGGCGATAATCTCGACCGAAAGCGTATTGTAGATTGCGGCGCTCATCTGCGAGGCCACGAAACGCCGCCAGATCAATTTGTACAGGCGGTACTGGTCGCGGGTGAGGTGCTCCTTGATGGCAGACGGTGTGCGCAGCACCGAAGTAGGTCGCACAGCTTCGTGGGCTTCCTGGGCACCCTTCGACTTGGTGGTATAGGTCGGCATTTCTTCGGGCACGAACTTCTGGCCGTGGCGCTCGATCACATATTCACGCGCCTCTTTCTGGGCCAGTTCGGATACATTGGTCGAGTCGGTACGCATATAGGTGATCAGGCCCGTCGGCTCGCTGCCGTCCAATTCGATCCCCTCATACAACTGCTGGGCAATCGCCATCGTGCGTTTGGCGGTGAAATTCAACTTACGGGAGGCTTCCTGCTGCATGGTGCTGGTGGTGTAGGGTGCCGGTGGGTTGCGGCGGCGTTTGCCGCGCTTGATCTTGGTAACCGTATAGGTCGAAGTTTCCATGTCTTCCAATATAGGTTGGACTTCTGCCTCGCTGCCCAACACCGGGTCTTCGGCGTCGATCTTGCTCAGCTTGGCGATGAAGGTTTCCTCGATCCCATCGGGCTGCAATTCGGCTTCAATCGACCAATACTCTTCGGGCACGAAAGCATCGATCTCTTGCTCGCGCTCGACGACCAAACGCAGTGCCACAGACTGCACGCGCCCGGCCGAAAGCCGGTTGCGCACCTTGCGCCACAGGATCGGGCTGAGCTTATAGCCTACCAGGCGATCCAGCACGCGCCGGGCTTGCTGGGCATCCACCAGGTCCATGTTGATGTTGCGCGGGTGCGAGAAAGACTCGGCGATGGCCGGTTTGGTAATCTCGTGGAAGACCACGCGGCGGGTCAGTTCGGGGTCGATGTCGGCGGCTTCCATCAGGTGCCAGGCGATGGCCTCACCCTCGCGGTCGGGGTCAGTTGCCAGGTAGATTTCTTCCGCTTTTTCGGCCAACTTCTTGAGTTCCTTTACCACCGGGCGCTTTTCGTTGGGCACCCGGTACTTGGGTTCGAAGTCATTATCGACGTCGACCGACAACTGCGAACGCAGCAGGTCGCGCACGTGCCCAACCGAGGCTTCGACTTTATAGTCTTTACCCAAAAAGCGACCGACGGTGCGCGCCTTGGCCGGTGATTCGACGATCACCAGCTTGCCCTTGCGCTTGGTCACTTTCTTGTGTTTGCGGGTGGTATTCTCCGGCGGCGTCAAGCCTTCATGGGCTTCGGTGCGCCCCATGCGGAACATACCGGTACCGCACACCGGGCAGGTGCCGCGCGTGCCGGGAGAACCCGTGGCCGTGAATTCGGCCTTGGGGTCTTTCATTTCTCGTTTTTCTTTACATTTCACACAATATGCTTGCATAACAATAAACGCTTCAGCCCAACAACACAGTCATCACCGGTTTGGGATTCGGCTATCCTTTCACTAACTATAGATACTCTGTCTGATCTTTTTCTTTCAGCTGTTTGATCGCTTCGCGCACATCCTGGGCATGTTCTTTGGAACATACCATCAAAACATCACCGGTATCGACGATTACCAGGTCTTTCACACCAATCGTCACAATCAGGCGGTCATCGCAGTCAGCGTAAACCATCGAATCACGCGTGTCCAGGTTGATATGCTGTTCGCAGTGGAGAATATTACCATCTTCATTGGTGGGCAGCATATCGAAAAAGGAATCCCAACTACCCACATCATTCCAGCCGAGGCCCTCAGCAGGGATCACAGCCACTTGCTGCGCATTTTCCATAATGCCATAATCGATTGTCTCCGGTTTGATCTGCGGCCAGATGCGCCCAACGGTGGCTTCCTGTTCGGAAGTACCCCAGGCGGCGGCGATCTCGGTCAGGGCGGCAAACAATTCCGGCATCTGGCGCTCGAATTCGGTCATCACTCGGTCTACCCGCCACATGAACATGCCTGAATTCCAGGCGTGGTCGGCACTCGCCAGCATCTGCTCGGCGGTCTCGCGGTCCGGTTTCTCCCGGAAGCGCAGCGCCTTGAAGACCTCAAGCCCGTCATAAGTGTCAATCTGTTCGCCTTGCTGGATGTAACCATAACCGGTGGCCGGGTAAGTGGGATGAATGCCCAGCGTCACCAGATAATCGTCCTGTGCCACGTCGTGGGCGGCCACCAGGATGCGCCGGAAAAGTTCCGGGTCTGCAATAAAATGATCGGCGGTCAACACGCTCATCACCGCCTGCGGGTCGCGTTTCTGCAAAACGACCGCAGTCAGGCCAATAGCCGAAGCAGTACCGCGCGGCAGCGGTTCGAGCACAAAATTTTCTTCGGGAAGCTCC
>JAFGRA010000028.1 GCA_016935415.1 Anaerolineales bacterium | reverse complement strand
CGCCAACCACAACGCTTCTGGCGTGGGCACGTTGCTGGAACTGGCGCGCCTGTGGCAGCAGGAAGAACTGGATGCCCGCCGTTCGGTGCTGCTGGTGGCCTGGGGCGGGGTGGCGCTGGATCAGGAACTGGCAACTGATTTCATTGAGGATGCCAGTAATTTCCGCTTCCTGATCACGCCGACCATGAACGGGCGCGTCACGCCCTGGATGATCTTGCAGTTGGATTATGCCGGGACCGGCGGCGACACCCTGCTCGTAGATTCGAATTCGCAGGGGCGCGTGACCGAAACATTGGTGGAGACGGCGGCCGAGGTGCAGGTGCCGGTCGAGTTCGTGACCGATGCCGGCGTCGATGGGGAGTTGGTTGCCGACCAGATCCCCGGCATTTACTTGCAGTGGTCGGATGCCGAAGTGCCTACGCCTGACCAGGATGTGTTTGCCCGCATCAGCGCCGATAAATTGCAGAATTACGGCGAGACCGTGACTTTGTTGTTGACCAAGCTCGTCAGGTTGAGTGAGTTTTAGATTGATGTTGCAAAGGTAATTGAGCATGTCGAAAAAAGCGCTTTCAATATTATGGACACTGACGGGAATCGTTGCCTTGGGTCTATTGGCACTGACCATCACCATAGTCATCCAGACCGGTGCACTGGCCGAAACAGGTATCCCCGGACAGGTGACCGACTCCACCGGCGCGGTTGTGCTGCTGCACGCCGAACCCAGTCGGACGGCGACCGTGATCACCATTTTAGAGGCGCAAGCCGCGCTGACGGTGACCGACTCGCAGCGTGAGGATGACGTGCTCTGGTACCAGGTTCAAACGGAAGCGGGCCAGGGTTGGGTGCTGGCGCGCTATGTTGTGGTAGAGACCCAATGATGGACATACAACTCACATTGCAATGTGCCATGGGATTACTGGAGTGCAGCGCATGACCGAGGCTCAAATTGCTGCTAAAGGAAAACCTGCCCGGACGGCTCCCGTCTTGGGGAAAGAGCGCCTGGACTTCGTTGATGTGCTGCGCGGTTTCGCGCTGATTGGGGTACTGGTTGCCAATATCCCCAGTTTTATGGGGCAAACCGGTGGCATCCGCGCCTATCCCGGCGTGCTGGACCTGAGCGTGCGCGTGCTGATCCAGTTCCTGGTGCAGACCAAGTTCTATCACATGTTCTCCTTCCTGTTCGGCTGGGGCATGTCGATGCAGTGGCGGCGAGCAGAGGCGCGCGGTGCCAAGTTCGTGCCGGTCTTCATCCGCCGTTTGTTGATCCTACTGGCCTTTGGTACGCTGCATGGGATTTTCATCTGGACGGGCGACATCCTGGCGATGTATGCCATTTATGGTTTCTTGCTGCTGGCCTTCCGCAAACGCTCCGAAAGATTCATTTTGATCTCGATGCTGGTTTTCCTGGCTTATCCGCTCCTGCGCAGCCTGCCCATTCCGCCGGCAGAGGCATTCAATGAGTGGTACCAGCATATCACCGCTTTCTTGCATTTCGGCGATACCGCTCAGGACGTGCTGAAAACGGGCACGTATTGGGAAGTCACCCGCCTGCGCTTCGAAGAATTCGTGGGGCGGCAGTCGCTGCTGGGTTACGCCATCGGTAACATATTCGCCATGTTCCTGTTCGGGCTGTATGTCGGCAAGCGCCGCATCTTCGAGAACGTTTCCCAATATTTTGGCCTGCTGCGCAAGGTGATGTGGATCGGCCTGGCGGTTGGCGTGGTTTTCAATGCTGGTTTTACAATGGCGCAGTTGGATCCGACTTTCTTTGGCAGCGAGTTCAGGCTGTTTGCCTACACCGCTTCGTACACGATTGGCGCGCCTTTCATGATGCTGTTCTACGTATCGGGCCTCACGCTGCTGCTGCATCCCGAATCCGGATACGGAAAATTTGCCAATTTCGTACGCACCCGTAAACCCTTTTTCCAGCGCTTGTTGTGGGTGTGGGTGCCGTTAGCCGGGGCACTCACTTACGCGTATACGCGTTTCAAGGCGAGTACGGGCGCTTCGCGCCCCGGATTGGTTCATGGTGCTTTGGCCTTGGTGATCGTTTTCGATGTATTGGTTATTTTGTTGTTCTTCACGCTGGTCTTCGCCGATAAATTTGCCTGGCGCAACCGTTTGTTCTCCTTGCGCTTTGTGGGGCGTATGGCGCTGACCAATTACCTGTCCCAATCGGTGGTCTGCACGTTGATCTTCTACGGCTATGGGCTGGGCTTATACGGTGAGCTTGGCCCGGCGGTTGGCCTGGCTTTCTCGGCCGCACTCTACATGACGCAGCTTTTCCTGAGCGAGTGGTGGCTGCTGCGTTACCAGTTTGGCCCGGTGGAGTATGTGTGGCGCACGCTGACTTACGGCCGCCGCCAACCTCTACGGATTGGCGTGACTTACGCCGACCTGCAAGCCCCGCGCTGGATGCAGCGCCTGCGCGGCTGGACCGCCGCACTCCCGGTAGTGCTGAAATTGGGGCTGGTCTGGGTGTTGTTGTTGGGCTGGGGGGTAGGCTTGTTCTATTGGAATACGCACCTGTCACAGCGTGAAGAAGCGGCTTCCTTCGAGTTGTTAGAAGAACAGCCCGAAGCGGCCGAAAGCGAGCCGGTTTCTGGCGATGGTGATACTGTTGAAGTGGTGGCGATTGCCACGCCGCAGGTTATCCCGGTCGCCTACAATCCGGGGCCGGTGGTGGCTTCCGGGGATTTGGGGCAATTGGCTGCAACGTTTGACGCCGAGCGCGCCCTGGCGACGGTTGGAACGCTGACCAACGCGCCCTACCTGGGACGCGCCGCAGGTTCGCTGGAAGGATTCCGCGCCGGGAGTTATATTGCTTCCCGCTTCGAGGCTTATGGTTTGCAGCCCGCCGGGGATGAAGGTACGTTCTTCCAGAGTTTCCCGGTTTCTTACGCCAGCCTGGAAGCAGAGCCGACCATCAGCGTGACCGCGCCGGGTGGCGAATTATTCAATAGCTATCAACCACACCAGGATTTTGCGCCTTACGTCAAAGGCTATGCCGGGTCGGGAACGGCGAGCGGCGCAGTGGTGTGGGTGAACGACTGCCTATCCGAGGATTTCAATACTGCCAACGCGGCGGGCAAGATCGCGCTGTGCAACGACATCGACCCGCTGGCGGCCGGACGGCACGCCATGGAATATGGCGCGCAGGGCTTGCTGCTGCTGACCAACCCGGACGAGCGCCCGGCGGATACTGGGATGGCTTATGCCGACACCTGGGTGCCGGTTTCTATTCCGGTGCTGCGTGTCTACCCAGCGCTGGTCAGTGACCTATTGACCGGCAGTGGCAAGAACGTGCCCGACCTCTCGATCACCTATCTGCCATTCGATTTGCAAACACGCGTTACTTTTTCCGTGCAGGCTTCTACATCTGATGAAGAATGCCCGGTTGAAGGCTGCGAAGCACGTAACGTGCTGGGCGTGCTTCCCGGCCGTGACCCGGCTTTGGCCGATGAGGTCATCATTGTGGCGGCCAACTACGACCAGTACGGCCAGTCGCCGGATGGGGCGGTGTGGGCCGGGGCCAACGATAACGCTTCGGGCGTGGCCGTGCTGCTCGAACTG
>JAFGRA010000221.1 GCA_016935415.1 Anaerolineales bacterium | reverse complement strand
TCGAGTAGGAGTGGGATGTGCTCGTGCTGCGTCGTGGGCGAGCATCTGCCTGGCTGAAGAGGCGTTCCCCGGCGACAGAGAAGGTGCCGATGATCAGCACACGGATCAGCCAGACCATAACAGCCACGAAGACGGGGACGATCTTCAAAAGCTGTTCGCGGGAGATCACCGCATTGCCCAACGAATCGTGGCTGAGGATGGCGATGGAAACGCCCCACCAGGTGAGCATGGCGTTCATCGTCGCGGCCAGCAACCAGGCCCCGAACAGGTACCAAACTTCGGCCGGTTCGTCGGAGCCGGTTTCTGGGGTAAAGAGTCGCGCAATTCCGGCAAAGTCGATGCCGCAGAAGGCAATCGCCAGGATGGTTGCCCAGCGGATACCGGCAAAGCGCAGGTCGCCCAGGAGGTCGGACATGGCAAAATCGGTGGTGCTGTAGTTGAACACCTCAAATGCCAGTAAGGCGACAATGATGAGACTGCCCCATACCAACCCACGATTAACTCGGGCGCCTTTAAAAATATTGGGAAAAGTAGTTGAGCGAGCCATAATAGACCTCCATGTTCTCAGGAATAGGGGAACATCCCCAAAAAACCTAGAACATATGTTCGTTTCGAGTATTATAGAACAAACGATCTAGATTTGTCAAGAGCCAATTTTGGCCTTAATCATGGCTTTTGGGTGATAAATCTACCAAAATCTCCCCTGCAATAAGATTGGTCACCTGCTTTGACACATTTTCTCCCCGCTAGGGATGCAGCTCCCAGTGATCCTCAGTGGTCTTGTACACCAACGTGAGCACACCGTCGTTCTCCAGTAGCACGCGGAAGTAACGCCCTTCGGGCGTTTGCCAACTTGCCAGTACATGGTTAATCTCCTGGCGTTCGCCATCCAGGTAAACGGCGGTTGGCCGTTCGGCATAGGTGTATTCGGAGTGGCATTCCACGTTTACTTGCATAAGCATAAAAAAACGCCCGGGATTTTGAGCTGCCCGAGCGCCTCTGGTGCTATTTAGAACATACAGTTATCTATCGAAGCGTCGTTGCCGATGTTCACACAGCCGCGCAGGCCGTTGATCTTGGCACGCGATCCGATCAGCGAGCCGATGATGCGCGAGTCGTTGATCTCTACATCGCGCTCCAGCACCGAATCCTCGATCGTGCTGCCGTATATGCGGCAGCCCTCTCCAATCGAGACGTGCGGGCCAATCGTCGATTTGACGACGTGCGCTGACGGGTGAATATAGACTGGTGGGTTGATGGTTACGCGGTCGCGGCGGGAGGCGATGGCGGTGTTGTCGCGGCCGTGCTCCAATAGATAGCGGTTGGTTTCCAGCACGGTTTCCGGCAACCCGGCGTCCAGCCATACATCGACCTGCTGCACACGCATATTCACGCCCTTGTCCAGCAAGAGCTTCATCGCATCTGCCAGGAAATATTCGCCTTTGGTACGGATGTTGCGCTCCATCTGTTCGTCGATGGCAGCGATCAGATCTTCACCCCGCTTGAAATAATAGAAACCAACGATGGCGTTGTTCAGCCTCATATCATCGGGCTTCTCGATCAGGTCGACCACTTTCCCGGCTTTGTCCAGTTTGGCAACCCCAAAGCGGCGCGGGTCCTCGACTTGCTTGACCCATAAAACAACGTCTGCTTCTTCCGTCTGCAGGAAGCTTAGATTGGTATCGATCAGGGTGTCGACGAAAACGATCAGCGTGGGACCTTCGATCAGGTCGCGCGCCATGGCGATAGCGTGCGACTGGCCGTGTCGTTCGGCCTGCAAGATGTAATCCGCCTTCATACGGGGATAATGTTCCTGCATGAAAGCTTCGACCTGGTCGCCCAGGTAGCCGGTGATGAAGATGAATTCTTGTTTATCGGGGTCACCGGCAGTTTGCAGGATGTCGAATACATGTCCCAGAATCGTCTTTCCTGCTGCCGTCACCAATGGCTTGGGTTTGCTCCAGGTTTGCGGGCGCAGGCGCGTGCCGTACCCTGCCATGGGGATGACGATCTTCAATGAATCGTTAGCCAAATTAACCTCCGTTCAGGATTGTAATGGGTTCAAAGCTTGCGACAAACCAACACACCTTTGCCAATCGGCACATCGACTGTGTCGACGCGTTCGTCGCTGTGTGCTTTTTCCAGGAATTCCCCTAAATCATCGCGGGCACTGATCGTGTTGTCGGCCACGAACAGGCCGCCGCTCGCCAGGTTGGGCACCACCAGATCGAAGAACTCGAGGTACATTTCCTTTTCGGCGTCCAGGAAGCAGAAGGCAATGTCCTCGTAATCGTTAATGTGGCCGCGCGCATCGCCGTGGATCAATTCGACCAGGCTTTCGACCTTGGCTTTCTTGAAAGTCTCGCGGGCGATCTCCACTTTCTCCGGCAGCAATTCGAAGGTGACCAGCTTGCCGCCGCGCGCCTTGCAGGCCAGCGAGAGCCACAGCGCCGAATAACCGGCGCTGGTACCCAATTCCAGCATCATCCCTTGGGGGGCGCTGGCCGCCAGCAGTGCTATAAACTGCCCGGTCAGCGGCGGGATCTGGCGCAGGCGCTTGATGCGCGTGGTGCCGTCTTGCCGGTCGCGGGTGTCGATCTCTTCCAGGTACAGCATCCGGTCTTGAACTGCTTTGGGAATATCGTGGAACATAGCCTCTCTCCAATCCGGCGTATTCAACCCAATTTTACCAGCAAAGGGGCACTCACGTCTGCAAAAAGAAAGTCAGCGTTTCAAGCTTCGGCTTCATCCCAGCCGAAGCTGGCAAACCATGCCCCGTTCAGGTAGTTTTGCAAGGCCTGGCGCACATAGGGGATCGTGTTTTCGGGCAGAGCGTCTGGGTGCGCCCAGCACAATTCATCACAGCTTTGCGGTTCCAGGTTACGGACTTCCCCCATCCACTTCCGGGCAGCCAGGAAGAAGTCGATGCGTTCCTCATCCGACATGCGGTGCATCACCCCGACCACATCCAGGTCTTCCAGGGCGATCTCGATGCCGACTTCTTCGCGCGCCTCACGCTGCATGGCAACTTTGACCGGCTCGCCGCCGTCCAGATGCCCGGCCACCACGCTGTAATTGCCATCCTCGTAGCCGGTGTTGTAGCGCCGCAAGAGCAATACTTCTTTGTTTTGTATTAAGAATAGGTGCACGGCGGATTTCAGCATAAAACGGCGGCGGTCAACCGGCATAAGGCTCAGCCCTCATTATTGATAATGAAGAGCGCATGGGTTACTAAGCGGCAACCCACGCGCCCTTGCTGTCAGCTGTTTGATATATACTGCCTACTGCTTCAACATCGGCATCTTGATGCCGTGCCGTTTGGCGGCATCGATCGCTTGCTCGTAACCGGCATCGGCGTGGCGCACGATGCCCATGCCCGGGTCGGTGGTCAGCACGCGTTCCAGGCGGGCAGCGGCTTCGGGCGTGCCGTCGGCGACGATCACCTGCCCGGCGTGCTGGCTGTAGCCGATGCCGACCCCGCCGCCGTGATGGAAGGAAACCCAGGTCGCACCACCCACAGCGTTGAGCATGGCGTTGAGGATCGGCCAGTCGCTGACCGCGTCGGTGCCGTCCAGCATGCCTTCGGTCTCGCGGTTCGGCGAAGCCACTGAACCGGAGTCGAGGTGGTCACGCCCGATCACAATGGGGGCCTTGACCTTGCCACTGGCGACCAACTCATTGAAAGCCAACCCGGCCTTGGCGCGTTCGCCATAGCCCAGCCAGCAAATGCGCGAGGGTAATCCCTGGAAGGGGATGCGCTCGCGCGCCATCTTCAGCCAGCGATGCAGATGTTCGTCTTCAGGGAACAATTCCTTGATGACGGCGTCGGTAGCATAAATATCTTCCGGATCACCGGACAGCGCCACCCAGCGGAAGGGGCCTTTGCCTTCACAGAACAGCGGACGGATGTAAGCCGGGACAAAACCGGGGAAATCGAAAGCGTGCTGTAAACCGTTCTCGTAGGCGCGCTGGCGGATGTTATTGCCGTAGTCGAAGACTTCACTGCCCATTTTTTGCAGGTCGAGCATAGCCTGCACGTGTTTGGTCATCGAATCCAGGGAGCGTTTGGCGTACTCGGCCGGGGCGGCGTTACGCATTCGTTCGGCTTCTTCCACACTCAATCCCGCCGGGACGTAGGAGAGCAAGTCGTGGGCCGGGGTCTGGTCGGTGACCACGTCGGGCACCACGCCGCGCACCACCAGTTCGGGGTAGATTTCGGCGGCGTTGCCGATCAGGCCGATCGACTTCGGTTCCCCGCTTTCGACCGCTTCCTCGACCAGCGTCATGGCTTCTTCTAACTCGTCGACGACCACATCCACGTAGCCGATTTCCAGACGGCGTTGGGCGCGCGCCGGATCGACCTCAACGACCAGGCCAACGCCTTCGTTCATGGTGATCGCCAATGGCTGCGCACCGCCCATCCCGCCCAGCCCGGCAGTGAGCGTGAACTTTCCTTTATGCGAAGGCCAGCCGCGCTGCTGCGCCAGTGAACCAAGCGTTTCATAGGTGCCCTGCAGAATACCCTGTGTGCCAATGTAGATCCATGAACCGGCCGTCATCTGGCCGTACATGATTAGCCCTTGGGCGGCCAACTCGTCGAAGTGCTCCTGCGTGGCCCAATGCGGCACCAGGTTGGAATTGGCGATCAACACGCGCGGCGCATCGCGGTGCGTCTTGAAAACCGCTACCGGCTTGCCGGACTGCACCAGCATGGTTTCGTCGTCTTCGAGCGTTTTCAGAGTATCCAGGATGGCATCAAAAGCTGCCCAACTGCGCGCCGCCTGCCCGCGTCCGCCGTAGACCACCAGGTCTTCGGGGCGTTCGGCTACTTCCGGGTCGAGGTTGTTCTGGATCATGCGGTAAGGCGCTTCGGTCAGCCAGGATTTACAGGTCAATTGCGTACCGCGCGGCGCACGTACTGTCCGTGCTGTGGACATACACGTACCTCCTATTCAATAGAGTTCAATGGTCGGATTGCCCCGCTCCATTCATTATAATACCGCGCTGATTGCGGTCGAGATGCTTTTCCAGGAATTACTCCAAATATTCAAACGTGTCGACGATTCCTTGAATCACTTCCAATATGTCCTCCTTGATCGTATCTTGGGCGGAAAAAGTAAGCACTATTAGGCCGTTGTCCAGTTCGAAGACGATTTGAACCTGAAAATAATCGCCAAAATCAGCAGGCAAGCTATACACGATGTACCCATAACTGATTCCTTTGGCATTCTCTAAAACTTCGCTGTTTTCGATGCTTATACCAGGAATTAAATCAGGAAGCATTTTTGAATAAAGACTTACGAACAGGTCGATGGAGATCGCTTGTTGATCGTCTATTCCCAGGTTGGCGTTGGGGGTGAATTCCCCGTCAATGTGTTCTGGGTTAAAATCCATCGCCAATAAACGAAAAGCGTTCGGGTCGACCGCCTCGATTGCCTCCTGAATGTCTACACCACTTTCCGCGTATGCCCCTTTGCCCAATTCAATTAGTGCTTCCGTATCTTCTCCCGATAGGGGAATGACGACCCAATCTTCAGGAAAGGTCAATGTGAAGCTGTATTTATGATCTATGTATCTTGTGGAGCCGTCGGTATTTTCTTCAATGGTGATCTCCGACTCAGGCGTGGCCGTGGCGGTTGGGGTGGGGGTTTTGGTTGGCGTGGGTGTCAGTGTGATCGTGGCCGTCGCCGTGCTGGTGGGTGTTGGCGTTCTGGTTGGGGTATTCGTTGGTGTTGGGGTTTCCGTGGCAAAGATTTGCGTAACGCTGGTACAAGACAAAGAGATACTTGCCTGTAAAGCAGCCAGTCCCAGCAAAACTAGAAATATTCTTTTCATGATCTCCCTCGTTTCCACATACGTTCTTTTATAAAATTGCCACTAGAACAAGCTATTCTAAATAGGTATATGAGTTGATAATTTCATCGATTGCCGATTCAATTTCATTAATATAGGCAATTTGTCCATAGAAGGAGAAGTAATTGATCCCATCGTCCAAGGCGAAAAAGATCTGATCTTCGAATAGCCCCTTGTTTTCTCCAGATAGCTCATATTGTATACGGGCATACAAATTGCCCTCGGAATTTACCAAAACATCCCTGCGATTGATTTTGATTGCCGGGTCTGATTCCTTGAGCACATCTTCATACCCATCTAACAGGGTGTCAAGAGGCGGAATTTCGGACTCTTCAATTACGGCAACGTACACATTGGGTGTAAATCCATCTTCAAAATGATCTGGGTTATATTCCAGAACGATAACTCGGTCGTACTCATTGCCGGATTCATAGACAGCTTGCATACTGATGCCGCTTCCCCTAAACTTATCTTGAGCTATATCAAGCCATTCTAATGATTCGTCACCAAACAAGGGAAGCGCGTACCAATTTTCAGGGAAAGTAATCTTGAAGCCATATTTATAATCCACATATTCTGTAGTACCGTTAGCATTTTCTACGGCTGTAAATTCAGGTTCCGGGGTAGAAGTCGGGGATGGGGTAGGCGTATTTGTTTGAGTGGGCGTTTGGGTAACCGTTGGCGTCACCGTACTTGTGGGTGTTGGCGTTCTGGTTGGGGTGTTCGTTGGTGTAGGGGTTTCCGTGGCAAAGATTTGCGTGACGCTGGTACACGATAAGGAAATACTTGCCTGCACGGTAGACAGGATTAGAAAGACCAGAAATATTCGTTTCATGATTTCCCTCGTTTCTTTGTGGCTATTCGAAGATAAACCAGATCAGTTACTCCCCGGGCGGGAAAAATACCTCGAAGAAGGGGATTGGGTCGAAGTGCACAAAAGTGCCGCTCGACCGCCACAGTTCATAGTTACCGCGTTCCACGTCGCTGGCGGCAGTACTGTAATAAGCCAGCCCACCGGAGAAGTCGTAGTTGGCCGGGCCGGTGCGGGTTTCCAGGTGCAGGTGCTCGTTGCCGGAAAAACCGGTGTTGCCGACCTGTCCAAGCGTCTGCCCGCAATTCACCAGATCACCCACGTTCCATTCCGGCGGGTTGAGCATATGGGCATACAGGTGATAGAAAGACGTTTCCGGGCCGATGCCGAAATAGGCAATCAGTTCGGGGGCCAGCATTTCGTAGGGCGTTTCGATCATCACCATATTGCCATAAGGCAGTTTGTCGACCATCATCGCTGCGATCCTGCCCGGCGCGATGGCCTGGATATCTATTCCCAGGATCGGCGCGCCGTCGCCGTCTTTGTAATAATAGGCAAAGTCGACCCCGTGGTGGCCTTCTTCCTTGTTGCTGGTGGCCGGGGTGGCATAGGCATTGGAGACGTAAGTGCGCAGTCTATAGATGTCGTGATCTTTCAAAGGCGAGCACAGCACCGGCTGGGGAATCTGGGTGGCGGTGGGTTCGGCCGGGGCTTCAGTGGCTGTAGGCGGCGGCACGGTTGGGGTTGCCGTAGGTGGCAGAGGTGTATCCGTGGCTGGTGCCGCCGTGGGGGATGGCGCCGCAGTGGGCGCGGCCTGGCAGGCAGCCAGAAACAGCAGCACCAATAATACCAGCAGCCCTCCAAATACCAAGTTTTGCTTCATACCATTCATCCTACGCCTATTTTATCGCGAGATAGGGCACACGATCAGGGGAAAATAGCCCATTCTTTCAACATCCACGAGTGGTATCTAATTCTGCCATTTGCATCCTGTAACTTGCATCCTGTAATCTGTAATTTGGCAATGCCCCCTCACCTGGCTCTCATGCCCGAATCGTATTGAAAGCTGTTATACTTCTGAAAAACTTTTATTGGCAGTATTACAAACGCATGCACGAACTTCCCGTTACCGAAAACATCCTGGAAATTGCCCTGCGGCACGCCGAGCAGGCGGATGCGGCGCGTATCAACGACATTTACATCGTGATCGGCCGCTTGTCTTCCATTATTGACGATTCGATCCAATTCTACTGGGACATTGTCAGTAAGGACACGCTTGCCGAAGGGGCTACGCTGCATTTCAAGCGCATCGAGCCAGAATTGGAATGCCAGGAATGCGGCCAGAAGTACACGCCGGAGGGCATGATGATGCCCTGCCCGAACTGCGGCAGCGCCAGGATCAAGGTTTTGACGGGCAATGAATTTTACCTGGAATCGATCCAGGTGGAAAAAGCCGGAGCACGCGACCCACAGGAGTCGAAAGAGGAAACATGAGTGAACGTATTCGCATCGTAGAAGATATCATGGGGGCCAACGACCGTTTAGCGGCCCAGAACCGCGCCGACCTGGACGCGGCAGGCGTCTTTGCCATCAATCTGATGGCTTCGCCCGGGGCGGGCAAGACCTCTTTGATCGAGAAAACGCTTGAAAAACTGGCCGGTAGTTTGCGCGTGGCGGCTGTAGATGGTGATATTGCCACCAGCATCGACGCCGACCGCGCTGCTGCGGCCGGAGCCACTGCCGTGCAGATCAACACCGGTGGCGACTGCCACCTGGACGCGGTTATGCTGCGCCAGGCGCTTGACCAACTTGAATTGGACCAACTCGACCTGCTGATCGTGGAGAACGTCGGCAACCTGATCTGCCCGGCCAGCTTCCAATTGGGCACGCACAAGAGCGTGCTGATCGCCTCGGTACCAGAAGGCGATGACAAACCTTATAAATATCCAACCATGTATAAAGGTGTCGATACATTGGTGATCAACAAGGTCGATCTGCTGCCTTATATCAAATTCAATATGGACTATTTCCGCCAGGGCGTCGAACTGCTCAACCCCAACCTGGAAACTTTCCCGGTCTCTTGCGTGACCGCAGAAGGCCTGGACGAATGGGTGGCCTGGGTGATGGGCAACGTGGAGGGCTTCAAGCAGACCGGTAAATGAAAGCGTTGGCCGGGATTGCCGTTCACGTCAATGGGGTGGTGCAGGGGGTCGGCTTCCGGCCGTTTGTGTACGGCCTGGCGACGCGCTTGAACCTGACCGGCTGGGTGCGCAATACCTCCGCCGGGGTGGACATTGAGCTGGACGGCCTGCCCGCCAACCTGGACGCCTTTGTAGCGGCCTTACAAACTGAAGCCCCGCCGCTGGCGCGCATCGACGATGTCAGCGTCAGCCCGCGCCAGCCGGATGGTTTTACCGAATTCAAGATCGTACATTCCCAGGGCATCCCGGATGCCTTCCAACCGATTTCTCCCGACGTCAGTATTTGTGAAGATTGTTTGCGCGAGTTGTTATCCCCGGACGACCGGCGCTATCGCTACCCGTTCATCAACTGCACCAACTGCGGGCCGCGCTTCACGATCATCAAAGATATCCCCTACGACCGCCCATTGACTACGATGGCGTCTTTCGAGATGTGCCCGGACTGCGCCGCCGAATATCAGGACCCGCTCGACCGGCGTTTCCACGCCCAGCCGGTGGCCTGCCCGGTGTGCGGGCCGCAGGTCTGGTTCGAGCATACGGTGCCGGATGGAGAGGATATCCAGTACGCCCAGCGCGGCGGCGTTCGGGAGGATGCGATGGCCGCCGCGCGCAATTTGCTGGCAGAAGGCAATATCCTGGCAGTGAAGGGCCTGGGCGGCTTCCACCTGGCCTGCGACGCCACCAATGAAACCGCAGTGGCCGAACTGCGCCGCCGCAAACTGCGCGTCGATAAGCCCTTCGCACTGATGATGCTCGACGTGGAAACTATTGAGAAATACTGTCTGGTGAACGCGGCCGAACGCGCCTTGCTGGAAGCGCGCGAACGCCCGATCGTGGTGCTGGAAAAGCGCCCGGATGCGGAGATTGCCGAATCCGTCGCTCCCGGCCAAACCACACTGGGCGTGATGCTGCCCTATACGCCGCTGCATTATTTGTTATTGGAAGCCGCTCCCGATTTCCCTGACGCATTGGTGATGACCAGCGGCAACCTGAGCGAAGAACCGATTGCCTCCCAGAATGAAGATGCCCGCCAGCGTTTGGCTCCCCTGGTGGATGCTTTCCTGCTGCACGACCGCGATATTTACATCCGCTGTGACGATTCGGTCGTGCGCGTTTTCTCCGAGGATGGTGGTTCGGCCAACTCGGACGAAACCATTTATCCGCTGCGGCGTTCGCGCGGCTATGCTCCCTTCCCGGTACGCCTGCCCTGGGACATGCCGCCGGTGCTGGCTGCCGGGGCAGAACTGAAGAATACCTTCTGCCTGACTAAAGACCATTATGCCTTCCTCAGCCACCACATCGGTGATCTGGAAAATTACGAAACGCTGCGCTCTTTCGAACAAGGGGTGGCGCATTTCGAACGCCTCTTCCGCGTAACGCCGCAGGCGCTGGTCTACGATCTGCACCCCGATTACATGGCGACGCGTTATGCCCTGGCACGCGCCGAGCGTGAGGGTATCCCGGCCATCGGTGTACAGCACCATCACGCCCACATCGCGGCTTGCATGGCCGAGCACGGTCTGTCGGAAGACAGCCAGGTGATCGGTGTGGCCTTCGACGGCACCGGCTACGGCGATGACGGCGCTATCTGGGGGGGAGAGTTCTTGCTCGCTACCTACACTGGCTACGAACGCCCGCTGCACCTGGCCTACGCTCCATTGCCCGGTGGCGATTTGGCCGTCAAGCAGCCCTGGCGTTTGGCGTTGGCCTGGCTGCACCAGACCGGGTTGGGTTGGGAGGCCGACTTACCCCCGCTGGCTTATGCGCAAGCGTACCTCGACAATTCCGAACAGCAGTTGGATGTGTTGCGCCACCAGTTGGAAAATGGCGTGAATGCCCCGCCGACCTCCAGCATGGGCCGTCTGTTCGACGCCGCCGCGGCGTTGGCCGGTGTACGCCAGACTGTCAATTACGAGGCGCAAGCCGCCATCGAATTCGAGGCCATAGCCGATCCACAGGAGCGCGGCGCGTACGAATTTGCCATCCAGGACGGCGAGGTCGACCCCGCCCTTATGTTCCAGGCGCTGGCGGCCGATGTGCGCGCAGGGATTCCACTCCCTATAATGTCAGCGCGTTTCCACAACGGTGTTGCCCAAATGACTTTGCAAGCTTGCCAAAAACTACGCCATGAGTATGGCCTGGACGAGATCGCCTTGAGCGGCGGCGTATGGCAGAATATGCTTTTGCTGGCAAATACGGTAAAATTGCTGAAAGCCGACCGCTTTCAGATTTACCTGCATCGTAAGGTTCCGGCCAATGACGGTGGGCTGGCGTTAGGCCAGGCGGCGGTGGCGGTGCGGAAGCTGCAGGATGCGTGATGCAGGCGGTACTACGTATCGCGAATGCAGATTGCAAATTACGAATTATAAGAAGCAAACGGATTACGACTCACGGTTCACGGTTTTCGAATCACGTTTACCGTTTTACACATTATAGGAGTGCGTCATGTGTCTCGGTGTTCCCGGAAAGATAACGGAAATTTACGAAGCCAACGGCCTCAAGATGGGCAAGATCGATTTTGGTGGTGTTACCCGCGAGGCCTGCCTGGCTTACATCCCCGATGTTGAGGTCGGCGAATATTGTATTATCCACGTTGGATTTGCGATCAGCAAGTTGAGCGAAGCCGAAGCGATGGAAACGCTCCAACTCTTGCAGGAAATCTCCGACCTCAATGAGGAGCTTGGGTTGGAGGGCGAGGCGGGGTCGGCGTGAAGTACATCGACGAATTCCGCGACCCCGAACTCGCCAAGAAAACCATCGAAGAGATCAAACGTATCACCACGCGCCCGTGGGCGATCATGGAAATCTGCGGCGGCCAGACCCACGCCATCATGCGCTATGGCATCGACCAACTGCTACCTGATGAAATCGAGTTGGTGCATGGCCCGGGCTGCCCGGTGTGCGTTACCCCGCTGGAACAGATCGATAAGGGTCTGGCAATTGCTTCCCGCCCGGATGTGATCTTCACTTCCTATGGCGATATGTTGCGCGTGCCCGGCTCCAGCAAAGATTTATTCGCGGTGCGCGCTGCTGGTGGCGACGTGCGCGTGGTCTATTCCCCACTCGACGCAGTCAAAATCGCCCAGGATAACCCCGATAAAGAAGTCGTCTTTTTCGCAATTGGCTTCGAGACTACCGCCCCGGCCAACGCCATGGCCGTAGTGCAGGCCCAGGCCGCAGACGTTGAAAATTTCAGCGTGCTGGTCTCGCAGGTACGTGTGCCCCCGGCCATGCATGCCATCCTTGGTTCGCCCGACACGCGCGTGCAGGGCTTTTTGGCGGCCGGGCATGTCTGCGCCGTGATGGGCTATTGGGAATACCCACCCATCGCTGAGCAATACCAGACCCCGATTGTAGTAACCGGCTTTGAGCCGCTCGACATCTTGCAGGGCATCCTGATGACTGTGCGCCAGTTGGAAGAAGGCCGCTACGCGGTCGAGAACGCTTACGCCCGCGCCGTGACCTTCGAAGGCAACAAAGCGGCTCAGGATGTGATCAACCGTGTGTTCATGGAATGTGACCGCAAGTGGCGCGGCATCGGCACGATCCCGATGAGCGGTTGGTGCCTGCGGCCCGAACTGGAGCGTTTCAACGCCGAACTGCGCTTTGATGTGTCCGACATCCAATCGGAAGAATCGCCGCTGTGTATTTCTGGACTGATCTTACAAGGTTTGCAGAAACCGCCCGATTGCCCGGCTTTCGGCAAAGAATGCACCCCCGGACATCCCCTGGGCGCAACCATGGTTTCGTCCGAAGGGGCCTGCGCGGCCTATTACCGCTACAGCAACGTCCAATTAGTGAGAGAATAACATGGCAGAAGAACAAGTCACCATGGAAGGGGCGGTTTGCCCGATTCCATTACAGCACACCGAAACCATTATGATGGGGCATGGCAGCGGGGGCAAGATGACCCAGGACTTGATCAAGAATGCTTTCCTGCCGCCTTTCGATAACCCTGCCTTGCGCGCTGGCAATGATGCCGGGGTGGTCGATCCGGGCGATTTTGGCCGCCTGGCGATCAGCACCGATGCGCACGTGGTTGCCCCGCTGTTCTTTCCCGGCGGCGACATTGGCCGTCTGGCGGTGTGCGGCACGGTCAATGATGTGGCCGTGATGGGTGCCGTGCCGCTCTATCTGACGGCCAGTTTCATCCTGGAAGAAGGCCTGGACGCTGAAACGCTGTCCAGGG
>JAFGRA010000220.1 GCA_016935415.1 Anaerolineales bacterium | reverse complement strand
TCTAAGTATCATAAGAGGATCAATTTGTAGATTTCCCATTTCTATTACAAATAGAATCCTGAAAATAACAATAACGATACATATAGAATAGCATATTTCCCCGATTTGACCAAATCGAAACAGACCCAACAACGCACACTTCAGCTATTGAACTAAAAGACCATCCGACTAACGACTACCAGACTACCTAAACTACCCAACCATAAAACTACTCAACTAACGCTCCTACAGCTTTCCAAAATTAGAGCCGGTTACTTATGCCCCAGCCACCTATGCACAATCGCGATGTATTCTTGATACGCTTTGCCAAACTTTGCAGTGAGATATTTCTCTTCGGGAACGATCAGGACGTAATAACAAATGATGCTTGAAATCAGCAATGTAACCAGGGTCCACAAGATATTGATCGCCAGGGCAATCCCCAAGAAGATCAAGACAGCCCCCATGTAGAGCGGATTGCGTGAGATTGAAAACACCCCGGATGTGATTGTCTTGCCGGTTGGCTGACCGGGGTCGGTGGGTTGGCCGTAACGGGCAAACTCACGCCGCGCCAAAACGATCAAGTAAATGCCCGTGATGATCAGCACTATTCCTATCGGAATAAGCGCCAGTCTCAAAGTTCCTTGCGGGATTGAAAATGGGAAGATGAAATGTACGGCAATGCCGATTAGAAAGGGGACCCCAAAAACAACTTCCCCAATTTCCCAATTGCGTTTGTGTGCTGAATCGGTTTCCATTTTACTGCCGTTCTAAATATTATGCTTCTCGATGAATAACAACCATCTGACTACCTAAACTATCCAACGACAAAACTATGTAACTACCAAACTAACTCGACTATCCGACTATTTGACTATTCGACCACCCGACTAAAGTCGTCCCAAATTGAAATTCATCAGCTCATCCCACCAATACTTGAGCGGCGTCCACCATTGTTCGCGGCCGATGCAGCGGAAGTAGGGCGCTTCAAAGGCCAGGATCAGGTCGCCGATGCGGTAGCGTGGCAGGATCGGGGTGGAGACCACCAGCGAACCCGACTCGCCGGGGCGCATTTCGTGCAGCATCTTGATGCGCTCACCGATCTGCACCTCGAAGAAGAACAGGTCGTAGTTGGGCACCCAGGCGCGCTTGTCGTCCTTTTGCTGGCCGAACATGCCTTCGGTCGCGCCGTAGATTTCGCGGATGGCGGCCGGGCCGTAGAGCGCCTCGAGCGCCGGGGCATAGCGCGTGTTGATGCCGGGCGTGCTGCCCAACGTCATCACCTGCGTTTGCCAGACGTCCTTGGGGTATTGGTGATGTTTCTGCTTCATGTAGCGCCCGAACTCGACCGCGGTGGGGCATACGCCGCCCACCAGAGTGACGTTCTGATCCTTACACTGCGCGTAGGCCAGGTCGAAACGGTGCTCCCAATCTTTGAGCGTCTTGCCGCCACCCAGCGCGTCGATGTCTTCCTGGGCGGGGACGGAATGCACGGGTGTGCTCTTGGAGACGTGCTTGGTGTAGATGCCGGAACTGTAGCCGTACTCGATCTCGCGGTCTCCGGCCTGCACCGTGCCCACCACCGAGGGGAAGTTGAGGTTGAGGTTGACCCCGGCAAAAACCCCGAATTGCTTGGTTTCGGCGACGTAGTTCATCACCGCCCGCCCGGCGGAAACGCGCATTTTGAGATCGGTGGGCGTCATCGGGATGAACTTGGATTCGCCCTTGGTGGTGCCGCGCGTGATCGCCCAGCCGATGGTGGGTTCCCAGAGCAGCAGTTCTTCCTCGCCCTTGAGCACGCGATCGATCAGCGGTTTGTAGTCGGGGTAGGCCATGACGGGGAAGGCTGCGCGGTAATCGGCCAGGGTGGCGATGTTTTCGGCGCCGTGCTGCCGGCCGTAGCCGGTCTTGGCATAATCGGCAATCAGGCGGTGCAGGACTTCTTCCTGCGCGGCGGTGGGGTTGGCGACGGCCATGTGCCAGGGTTTGAGCTGGCTTTCCAACATTTGAGCGGCGGCCTGGGGGTCAAAATTTTCCATGCCGGGTTTCCTCCTCGGAGATTACGATTTTCAGGTGTAGTGCGTGATAATTTGTTTTGGCTTATTGGAATTTTATCTTTAGGAGAGGGCTTTTAAGACTTTAGCTTTCAAATTTTCGAGATCTTGTTGGAGAATTCCCCAAACAATTTGAATGTTGACCTGATCGTAACCATGAACAATGATATTTCTGGTTCCGATCATCGATGACCAGGGGATATTGTTATGTTGTTCCTGGAAAGTATCTGAAATCTGATTTGCAGCTTCGCCGATGATAATCAGGTTGTAAAGAATCGCAGCTTGTGTTTTTGTATCGGACACAAATTCATCGTAATCCGATACTGCATAAGTTTCAATGGCTTCAATTGCATTGAGGATGTCGCGAAGTTTTCTTTCATCCTTCATATGGCAATCGCCTCGGCTTGTATCGCTTGAACGAAAATTTGGTCCTCTATCTTTGCCAGTGCGAAGGTAGGCACGACGTCGATATCGATGCCCAAGAGCTGTTGAGCTTCGTATTGAAATCCGCCCACCCCCAAGGCTGAGGCACTGGCGTTCATCTCAATCAAAAAATCAACGTCGCTGCTATCCATGCTCTCTCCACGCGCAACAGAGCCAAACACATAGACTTTGTCAATGCCATGCTTGGCAGCAATTTGATAGAGTTGATTTTTTACTTTCTTTATTTCATCAATTCGCATGACGATCCTCAACAAATTGGCAAGAGGCGATCAAGGACATTCCTTACGTATAATGATTATACACGTGATTAGGGATCTGCCCGTATGTTTTTAGAATATGCTCAAAGGTTATGAACGGTCAGTTCCTCAAGTAAATGCGATTGTGAACAATATTGTTTTCTGAATTCATTTGCGCATTTACTCAGGGCATGAGGGAGTAGCTATTAAATTGTAGGAATCAACGCTCGCCCTGCATCTCAGCTTGCAACTGCTCGAAATAGGCGGACATGGCGGCGTGGCGCTGGGCAGCGATGGCCTTGCCGGTGGGGGTGAATATGCGCGTTTTGATGTTGCGCAGCTTGAAGATGAACTCGTGGTAGGCGGAGTGCGGTTCGGCGGGCTGGCGTTCGCCGCTTTTCACGAACTGCGGCGAGGGTTCGGCGTAAAAGGGCTGCCCGGCCTGCACGGCGTAGGCCAGGGCACGCGCCACGCCGATGGCGCCAATGGCGTCCAGCTTGTCGGCGTCGAAGACCACCTGGGCCTCCAGCGACTGGGGCGTTTCGCCGCGCCGGAAACGGTGGGCACGGATGCAGTGCACGACAGCATCCACTTTATTCTGCGGCCAGCCTTTGGCGGTCAGTACCTGGCGGGCAAACTCGGCCGAAATTTCGTGGTGGTCGCGGCGGCTGTCGGTGTGGGCGGCGCTGCCTTCGGCATCGGCGGCGCCTTCGGCGTCGTGTAAAAGCACGGCGGCGCACACGATCTCCAGGTCAGCATCTTCAGCAACGGCAATGCGTTCGGCCAGTTCGTAGACGCGCAGCACATGCTCGAAGTTGTGGACGGCGTCCTCGCTTGTGTACCAGGGGCGTGCTGCTTCGATGGTGATAGACTGCATAGGATCAACCACCGGAAATGCTGAACGCCAGCATACCCAGCGTGCCCAGGATGACGATCAGCAGGCAGCCGGTCCAAAACAGGCGCATGGTGACCTTGAAGGCCACGCGTACCAGCGTCCAGATTACGCCTACGGCCAGCACTAGCCCACTTGCCCAGATGATTGTGTTCCATGGTAAGGTTTCGATAAAGCCCATAATTTTTTATTGTTTCTATTGATATGGCGGCTGAAGCCGCCTGCAACAGGATATTCTCGCTGCGACTTTGGAGAAACCGAAGATTGCTTCGGTTTCTCTTAAGAAATTGCTTTGCAATTTCCATAGTCGCCAAGCGACAGTAAATAAAATTCACTCGGCGATCTTGTAGATTGCACCGGCTTTGATAACGGTGTGTACAAGATTGGTGCCAAAGCGGTAGCCGAGGTGGCGATAGTCGGGCACATCGAGGATCAGCAGGTCGGCCTGCTTGTCGACTTCGATCGAGCCGATTTGGTCAGCGCGCTGGATGGCGGCGGCGGCATTGATTGTGGCGGCGGCAATTGCCTGGGCGGGGGTGAGGCCCATGTAGCGGCAGGCCAGAGCGATGGCGAACTGCATACTCTCGCACCAGGCCGTGCCTGGGTTGAGATCGGTTGCCAGTGCCAGGATGCCACCAGCCTCCAGGATTTGTTTGGCGGGCGTGTAATCTTCTTCGGCCAGGCCGAAGGGCGTGCAGGGCAGGGCCACGGCGACGGTGTCGCTTTTAGCAAGGTCGGCGATGTCTTCCGCGGAAGTGGTCACCAGGTGGTCGGCGGAAACCGCGCCCAGCTCGGCG
>JAFGRA010000219.1 GCA_016935415.1 Anaerolineales bacterium | reverse complement strand
GGGCCGGTCGACGGCCTGCCACAACCGCTTGGCTTCCGAGGCGGTTGCTTTAGTGTCGTGCGCCAGATCGGGGTTGACTTCCAGGCTGACGTAACCATCGCCGCCATCCGTGGAATCGTAGATTGGCCGGAACAGGTCCGCCGCGGCCTGGATGTCGGCAATTGCCAGCGCTTCGTAAATCTCCTCGGCAGATTTCCCGGCTTTCGCCAGCGTTCCCAAATCGTCGTCATAATCATCCGACTTCGAAATGGCGTTATTGAAAATGCTGGGGTTGGAGGTCACGCCGTAGATCTTGCCGGCGGCGATCATCGCCGCTAATTCACCATTCTTTAGCAACTTGCGCTGAATGTTGTCATACCAGATCGACTGCCCCAGATCGTAAAGTTTTTTTGAATTGTTGGTCATCTAGGTTCTCCTATAATTATTCACGTGTCATTTTGCGTCTTTTGCGACTTAGCCCTTTTAACACAACAAAAGCCTCATCCAAAGAACCACCCAATCCTGAAAGCCATCCAGGAGGAGAGTTCGGATCAACTTCAAACCAAAATGTATCAGTTCCACTAGCACCCTTATGTTGTGGTTTATGCCCAATTACATAATTTTCCAATATCTTTTTACTAATTACCCAACAATGCGCTTCAAAAGGAGATATGCCTAACGCGACCAAATATTCATAATTTTGGTCACGTATTTGTTGAAATTTATAAACACCCGATCTCCATAGAGTTGAAAACTTTATTTCAGCACGGTGGCCATTTATTACAAGATCTGCCTCAGAATCAGGACTCGAGTCAATTCTCAACCCTTTAGCTGCACACCAAGCAGACACCAGTCTTGCTCCTAATTTTCCTTTAGCTGCAGGAGCCAAACTTTTGACCCAGATAAATGGGCTTCCTTTCCACGCCTCATCTTGTGACTCAAGTTCCTGACGAATATGATTTCCAATGGATGTTAATAGATCAAAGTCCGAATCCATTATATAATCTACCCTTCCTAGTTATTGAGTTGGATTCTTTCCAATCCATTCTACGTCATTTTCCGTACCAAATACATCCCACAATACCTTGGCTCTAATCTTAGATTTCTCGATTAAAGTAAATTTCCTCTGCTCATTTGAACACACTTTAGCTAATAATTCGTTTTTAGGAAATATATCTAAAATTGTGTCTTTCGTATTTGTAACAGAAAATACTAACCTTTTATACATCTCATAATCTGATATTTGAGTATACCACCACGTATCTGTAGGAAATTTCTTTTTCTCTCTTTTTGTTTTAGAAACTAAACTTGGGGCCATATAATCTATTCTATCGACATTATCAGTATAAAATTTATAGTCTAAGCTCTTTCCATACATCAGAATTGTTTCATGCTTACTAGGCCAAATTCCTTCATTAGAAAATTCATCTTCAGCTATCCAGACAATTTCATTTAGGAACATTTTTCTACTGAAAACTTTATCAAGGAGCAACCCCTTTACATAGTGGTTTCTTCTATAGTCCCCATGCACATAAATAATACCCGATTCGTTTAATTTGTCTTTAGCTTCAATAATTATTGGTACAAGACCAATTAAATATTCTCGCAATTCTCCTTGATACTCCCCCTCAGCAAACCCTATATACTTCTCTGAATGGTAATTTTCAAAATAATCTTTATAAAGAGGTACACTTTTTGGAAGAGATAGGTATACAAGGTCAAAAGAATTTGATGGTAATTCGCGAATAATTTGTAATGCATCACCATAATGAATGCAGTTTTTCATCAGTTAAGTTTTCCTCTAGAATTAAATCAAGAATTACAAATTCGGTACAATCCATTCAATTTCATGTTCAATAAAGTTAAATCTTTTTTTCATAACCTCGTATGCTTGAGGATTATTATCAATTAAAATGAACTTTCTCCCTAGCTCATGACAACTCTCTCCAGTAGAACCACTACCAGCAAAGAAATCCAATATCGTATCTTCTAAATCCGAAGACGCAAGAATTATACGATTTAGAATTCCGACTGGCTTCTGAGTAGGGTATCCTGTCCTACGTCTACTATTCGTAGGTACGATAGTATGCCACCAACCATCACTTGGTTTTATGTTCACTTTTTTACCTTTATTAGGGGCTTTAAATTTGATATTTTGCATTTCCTTTTTGTTAAAATGTACTTCTAAGGGATTCTTAGCATACACTAAAATGTTATCATGTTTAGCTGGCCATTTATTTCTTGATCTCCCACCATAATCATACGCCCATATTATTTCATTTAGAAAGCATTCTTCTCCAAATATTTGATCCAATAATATTCTGCATGAATGGACTTCTCTAAAGTCAATATGGAAATACAAAGAACCATCATCTTTTAATATTCTTCGAGCTTCAATAAGTCTTGGTTTTAAAAAACTCATAAGATAATCATCAATTGGATCATCAAACTTATCATTATAAACCTTCGTACCTAATTCGACCGTTTCGTAAGTTTGATCTTGAAAACCTTTTCGATCACCATTTTCAGATCTAATTGTTTTTATCTGTGTACGCTGTTGAGCTTTTCCTGTATTAAATGGAGGATCTATGTATATTAAATCGATACTACAATCAGGCATTGTTTCTAAATAGGAAAGATTATCATCTATAATGACTTTATGCCTCATTTTTCACTCCTTATATTGTATTACTTACCCCTAAATGCGGAACATTTATTCTAATACATTGTATCGCATTTGAATTGTAAACACATAATTTTTTAAGCATGAGTTTCAAAATAATACTTAATTTATGCTATACTTTTTTTGTTCAGGAGGAAAAACTATGTACGAATTAATTCCTAGAGTGACTATTATGGCAGTAGGTGTAGACCAATATGAAGATCCTGCTTTTCGGAACCTACACGGCCCACTAAATGATATAGACAATTTACACAGTTTGTTAGTTGAGAATGAAAAAACAGCTCTATACCAAGAAAATCAATTTATTTATCTTCCTAATCTGACTGCAAACCAGCTTAGAAAAGAAATAAATGATTACGTTTTAGGAAGATCAGCAGACAAAGACATTCTCGTTTTCTATTTTTCAGGACATGGTGTTCCAATAGGTAGAAATGACTTTGGCTTTTGTACAAAAGATACAAAAGTTTTTCCAAATCGTGGTCCACTACCACTTAGCACGGTCAAATATAGTGAATTGCTTAGGAGCATAGAATTAGCTAACATAATCCCAATCGTAATGATTGATGCTTGCTATAGCGGTATCGCTGCAGGCCCTCATTTCATTAAACCAATTGACGCTATTACAACCATGCGTGATCGATTACATAGTCGTTTCGCCAGTGATTTTGCACTCCTTTGCGCTTGCTCAGACGAACAGTTTACCAAAGATACACCTTATGGTGGAGTTTTTAGTCAGCATTTATTCACGATAGCTCTAGACGGCCTGCCAAGAGAGGAATGGAACAATCCACTCTTAAGTCTCCAAGCAATATTCTCACGTTTAAACCGAAAAATTCTTGGAGAAGCATACGAAGAAAGACCTCGGCTTTTCATGGGTCCCACTCTTCCCAACTTTCCTTTTGTAATAAACACACAATTTTCATTGAGATCGTACTCGCTAACTAATATCTTAGTAAATGTATTAAGAGTACTGTGGAATAATGGTAACGAGAGAGAATTAGACCCTGATGAGATATTAGAATTCACAAATAATCGCAGTTCTTATGGCAATCATAATAAACTAAGTTTGTCTCCGTGGAAACTTGTAGAAACGATCCCAAATTCTCGCACCAGAAAACTCACCCAAAGAGGGAAAGATTTCATGCAAGGGAAACTAACTGTACCTTATAAAGTAATCGAAGATCCTACTTCAGGGGATTACATTAGAGCCGAAACTACCCATGATGTAAGTATTGGAGATTATCTTTAGATTTTGAATCCACGCAGCCTTCGGGTAGCTGTTGCAAAAGCGACAGGTTATCCCCGAAGACCACGCGGATGGTAAAGTCCATATCCATTCAGCGAACTTCCGGCTTACTCCAACAACGCCAGAGCTTTAGCGACCACGTTCGCCGCGCTAAAGCCTAGCTCGGTCATAGCAGTCTCATACGGTGCCGAAGCGCCATAACGATCCAGGCCAACTACATCACCTTTCGTGCCCACCCAGCGATACCAGCCTTGGGTCACCCCGGCCTCAACAGCGAGGCGGGCGGTAACGGTCGGCGGCAAGACCTCTTCCTGATAATCTTTATCTTGTGCCTTGAACAATTCCCAGCTTGGGAAGGAGACCAGGCGCACGTTCTTGCCTTGCTCGGTAAGCTGCTGTCCGGCCTCTAAGATCAACTGTACTTCCGAGCCGGTCGCCATCAAGATGATTTCCGGAGCGCCATCGCCCAGGTCGGCCAGCACGTACGCGCCTTTATGCAAGCCTGCTGCGGGGGCGTAAGTTTCGCGGTCGAGCGTGGGCACGTTCTGGCGGGTGAACACCAGCGCGGTCGGCCCGTCGCGGCGCAGGATGGCCGCCTTCCAGGCTTCGGCCACCTCATTGGCATCTGCCGGGCGGATCACGTGCAGGTTCGAGATAGAACGCATCGCCGCCAGATGTTCGACCGGCTGATGGGTGGGGCCGTCTTCGCCCACGCCGATGCTGTCGTGCGTGTACACCCAGATCGAAGGATAATGTGAAAGCGCCGAGAGGCGTACCGCCGGACGCATGTAATCGGAGAATACGAAGAAAGTCGCCCCAAACGGGATCACGCCCTTGTACAAGGACATACCGTTGACCATCGAACCCATGGCGTGTTCACGCACACCATAATGGATGTTGCGGTCGCCGGGTGTGGTGGATTGAAAGTCGGTGCTGCCGTCGATCCAGGTCTTGGTCGAAGGGTGCAAGTCGGCCGAGCCGCCAAGCAGGTCGGGCAGCTTGGGAGCAATCGCATTAATGACTTTGCCAGAGGAAGAGCGCGTCGCAATGCCTTTCTCATCGGTGGGGAAGACCGGGATGTCGGCCGCCCAATCTGCGGGCAGTTCGCCCTTGAGGATGCGGTCGAGTTCCGCCCCGGCTTCGGGTTCAGCCTGGCAGTAAGCAGCAACCTGCTCGCGCCAGACTTTCTCCAATTCAGCACCTTTTTCTACTGCCGCCCGGAAGATGGGCAGCACGTCATCAGGGACGTAGAAGGATTCGACCGGCCAGCCAATATTGGTCTTGGCCTCGGCCAGTTCTTCCTCACCGGCCGGGGAACCATGAATGCCGGAGGTGCCGGCCTTATGCGGTAAACCATAACCAATGATCGTACGCACCATGATGATCGAGGGGCGTTCATCTTTTTTGGCGGCCTGGATAGCCACGTCGATGGCTTCGACGTCGTTGCCATCGGCCACGTGCTGCACGTGCCAGCCATACGCCTCAAAGCGCTTACCGCTGTCTTCGGTGAAAGCCAGGTCGGTGCTGCCGTCAATCGAGATGTGGTTATCGTCGTAAAGATAAACCAGTTTACCCAGCTTGAGGTGCCCGGCCAACGAAGCTGCTTCCGAAGCAACCCCTTCCATCAAATCACCATCGGTGACGATGGCATAAATATAATGATCGAAGATATCGTGACCTGGGCGATTGAAGCGCGCCCCCAGGTGCGCCTCGGCCACAGCCATGCCTACACCGGTGGCGAAGCCCTGCCCCAACGGGCCGGTAGTCACTTCCACCCCGGGGGTCAGGCCGTATTCCGGGTGGCCGGGGGTGATGCTCTCCCACTGGCGGAAGCTCTTGAGATCTTCCATCGAAACGGCATAGCCGGTCAGGTATAACAAGGAATACAGCAGCATAGAACCGTGCCCGCCAGACAAGATGAAGCGATCACGGTTGGGCCAATCAGGGTTCTTGGGGTTGTGATTCAGGTGGCGCGTCCACAACGTGAACGCCATCGCTGCCGCCCCCAAGGGTAAGCCAGGGTGGCCGGAATTCGCTTTCTGGACGCCATCAGCGGCCAGGAAACGGATTGTGTTGATTGCTTTGGTTTGTAACTCTGTAGAAGACATAAGAAACTCCAATTATCTAAAAATATGATGACTTATAGATTTTACCGCAGAAGTTGGTAAGAGAGATACAAGATGCAAAAATACAGGATGTAAACATAAAAACATAAGACAAAAATATACAACTTGCAGCGAAGGCAATCGGGGAAATTCTCGATCTTGATCGTTGAAACCACCGCTTCAAGCTTAGGATTCCGCGCCACCGATGAGCACACCCTTGCATCTTCTATCTTGCAGCCTGAACATCCTACCAATTCCAATATTTTTTCCACGTTACCTTGCCACTTCTTCCCTAATTTTACACGAACGAGTACAATGGTAGCAGGTATTTTGCGCTCCACCAACAACATAGGGACGTTTATGAGGAAGCGCAAAACCGAACAGCACTGCACAAGGAGAAGCTATGTTCACCAGGGATGTATTTCCGGAATTAACCGGTTGGGACATCACCCGTGATACCCTGCACGCCTATAGCAAAGTATTGAGCGCCGTCCGCCGGAATTTGGTGAAACCCCACCCCAAGCACTGGCACCTCAGCCTAACCGTGACCGAGAACGGGTTCTCTGCTCCCGATATTCCCTTCCCCACCACCGCGGCCGAGAAGTTCGCCCTCAGCATGAACCTAAAAAGCCATAAGCTCGTGCTCTCCACCACCACCGGCGGCTATCGCGAGATCGGCCTGGCCAAAGGTTTATCCACAGCCGCATTTGCCGCGCAGGTACTCAACACACTGGTCGGCTTCAATATCCAAATTTCACCCGACCCCGAACTGCTGGAAGACGACACCGAACGCGGCTATATTCCCGAACACGCCGAAGCCTATCAAGCCGCGCTCTCTTCGACCAACCGCATCTTCAAGATGTGGAAAAAACAATTAGGGGAAGATACCAGCCCGGTGCAGCTTTGGCCCAACCAGTTCGATCTTTCCCTGGAATGGTTTGGCACCAAGAAAGTCTTCTACGAAGAAAACGGCAAGAATCTCGAATCCCAGGCCCAGATCGGCTTCGGCTTCTCCCCGGGAGACAGCCAGATCTTGGAGCCTTATTTCTATGCCAACCCCTGGCCTTTTGAACGCGAAGTCACTCATTCCTCGCTTCCTAAAGAAGCGCGCTGGTATACGGAAAGCTGGGAAGGTTCACTGATGCCGTACAAGGTACTGGTCAACCATCCAACCGCCCGCGAGCTACTGCTGGATTATTTCAAAGCTGTACACGAGGCCGGTAAAGCCTCTATGACGCTCTAATAAATATCTGGAACAGGTCTTCCTAACCCCCACTTACTTGTAAACTACGCTTCTAACGGCAATCCAATCTCGATCTGCCCGTCCTGCACACGCACCGGGTAGACAGGGATATCCTCATAAGCCGGTAAGGACAGCACCTTGCCGGTGCGGATATCGAAGCGCGCCCCATGCCGCGGGCAAACGATGGCGCACGCTTCTACTTCGCCGTCACCCAACGGACCATCATCGTGGGTACATACATCGCCCACGGCGTAATACTCCCCCGCAATTTGCAGCAAGACGATGTCAAAATCGTCGATTTCGAAAAACAGGCGTTCACCGTCCGAGATTTCACTCGGTTCGGCAACCGCTACGTATTCCAGTTTATCAGGCGCAAGTTCTTTGTAATTGGGCATGGTTGATTATTCCAGGTTAACCAGATCGTCCCCGGCCTCGCCCGCGCCGAGGCCATAAGCTCCCGCCTTGAGCACCTTGAGCGAGAGCAAGGCACATTTCAAGCGTACCGGGCCAAGCTCGATGCCCAGCAGTTCGAGCACATCATCTTTATCCAGTTGTTTGATCTCGTCCAATGATTTACCCACAGCTTCTTCCAGCAGTAAATCCGCCGCCGCCTGCGAGATCGAGCAGCCCCGCCCACTGAATGCCGCCTCGGTGACGATATTGTTCTCGTCCACTCGCAGTTCGATGCGGATATGGTCGCCGCACAGCGGGTTGTCGTCCTCGTACATAATGTCGTACGGGTCGAGTTCACCGCGAAACTGCGGATTTTTATAACGGTCGATGATAACTTCACGATACAGGTCTTCCATAAAGATTTCCCGATCTTATCCAAATATTTCTTTGACACGATATAGACCTTCAATTAGCTGGTCTACGTCGGCTTCAGTGTTGTACAGGTAGAAACTGGCGCGCGCCGTCGCCGGAATATCGAATTTTTCGTGCAGCGGCATGGCGCAGTGATGCCCGGCGCGTACGGCCACCCCCAACTCGTCTACAATCTGCGCAACGTCGTGCGGGTGTACACCTTCGAAGGTGAATGAGGCCACGCCACCTTTATGTTCCAACTCGGGGCCAAATACCCACACACCCGGCACCTCCTCCAGGCGTTCCAGGGCATAAGCAATGATCTGCTTTTCGTGGGCGTAGACAGCTTCCATCCCCACGGAGTTCAAATAGTCGATGGCCGCCCCCATCCCAACACCTTCCGCGATCGAAGGCGTTCCCGCCTCGAATTTGTGCGGCAGGTCATTGGCCGCGAACGAGCGCAGTTGCACGCGCTTGATCATATCCCCGCCGCCCAGGAACGGCGGCATCGCTTCCAGCAAGGCTTCTTTAGCGTAGAGCACACCCAGACCGGTCGGGCCGCACATCTTATGGCTGGAAAAAGCCAGGAAATCGGCGTCCAAATCTTTCACGTCGACCGGGAAATGCGGCACGGATTGTGCCCCATCCACCAGCACCAATGCCCCGGCAGCATGCGCCAGGCTGATGATCTCTTTGGCCGGATTGATCGTGCCCAGCACATTAGACATATGCATGAATGCAATCAATTTGGGGTTCAATTCCAACAATTGGCGGTAAGCATCCAGGTCCAACAGCCCCTCTTTGGTAACCGGAATGAATTCCAACTGCAAACCGATTTCCGCGGCCAGCATTTGCCAGGGCACCAGGTTGGAATGGTGTTCCATCTCGGTCAAGATCACCACATCACCAGCCTTCAGGTTCTTACGCCCCCAGGAATATGCCACCAGATTGATCGATTCGGTCGTATTACGCGTAAAGACCACCTCACGCGCCTTCACGCCACCGATGAAATCGGCCACTTTCTGGCGCGCGCCTTCGTAAGAGGCGGTAGCTTCCTCGGCCAGGGTATGGATGCCGCGATGGATGTTGGCGTTGTGCTTGCGGTAGTAGTCATCCATGGCCTGGATGACCTGCACCGGTTTCTGGCTTGTTGCGGCCGAATCCAGATAGACCAGCGGCACACCGGAACGCACTTCCCGCTGCAAGACGGGGAAATCGGCCCGCACTTTGGCGGTATCCAATTGAGGTGTGGACGGGTCTTGCTTAGATGTTTCAGTCATCAGATCAATCACTCGAACGCGGGCGGCGTTTGCGCTGGCGCGCCTTGCGCATATTCTTTGAATCATGCGGGCACCACAATACGTGGTCAGGCACCATCCAGCCATCGGTCAGATAGACATTCTCTTTGAACTGCACCGCCACGATCTTGGGATCGACCTGCACCACAACACCTTCTAACCACCCCCGCACGCGGTCCTCTTCCTCATTATCGTGGTCGCAAAAAACTTCTACCCGGTCACCAACGCGATATGAATCTTCAGTTTCCGGGGCACTGGAAAAACGTAATCCTGCCAATGTCATCTCCTAAAATCCACAAACAAGTCCACACCAGTCGCAAGCACGCTAATTGGCGGTTGATTCGCCTCTGACTTCCGAGCAATCAACCGCCAATCATTCAAGCTAAAAGCGATATCGAATACGCATTCACCTGAGCCTGTGATGTCGACAGGGTTTGTTTAATTTATAATGCAATCCGGAGTGCAAATCAAGTGCCACTTACGCTCGATCCACAACAACCGTACCCTATATTTTACTTCAACTTGTCCTTTATCGCCTGCTGAAAACGTGAGCGTACACCATCAAAGGGGATGCGCTGCATGATGGGATCGAAAAAGCCTTCCACCATCAACTGTTCCGCCGTGATACGCTCGATACCGCGCGTCAGCAAGTAAAAGATTTCTTCCTCTTGGATGTTACCAATCGTCGAACCATGCGTGCAGCGCACGTCGTCGGCCATGATCTCCAAACCGGGGATCGAATCGGCGCGGGCATCATCGCTGAGCATCAGGTTATTGTTGGCCTGATAGCCATCGGTTTGCTGCGCGCCGGGGGCCACGTAGATCATGCCCTGCCAGACCGAACGGCTTTCTTCCTCCAACGCCGCTTTGAAGAGCAGGTCGCTGGTGGTGTGCGCCGCCAGGTGGTTCTGCTGGGTATCGTGATCCAGGTGCTGGTCGCGGTCGGTGAACACGAAGCCAGACATACGCCCGGTCGAACCCGAACCGGCCAGGTCGAGTTCCGTGAAGTTTTTGGTCAGGTGGCTGCCCACCCCGCCAAAGACCCAATCCAGGTTAGCATCACGTCCAATGCGGGCACGTTCGTGCGTGAAGTTCCACACGTTGTTGCCCCAGGATTGCAGTTCGACAAAGCGGAAGTTGGCCGCGTCACCGACGTGAATCTCAACGATCCCGGAGTGCATGGTCTGGCCGTCTTCATCTGGAGAGGCCGCTTCGTGCACATACGTCGCCGAAGCGCCGTCCTCAATCCAGACTAATAGATGACTGAAATGCACCAGTCCAGCACCCGGCCCCCAAGCCACACTGTGCAGCGGTTCTTCGACCGTCACACCTTTGGGCACGTACAACAGCACCCCGGCTTCGGCAAAAGCGGCCGTCATCGCCGCGAACTTGCCTTCGTCCGCCTGCACGATCTGACCGAGTACCTTTTCGAGGATTTCGGGATACTTCTGGGCCGCCGTCGCTAGATCGGTGAAGATCACGCCTTTAGCGGCGATCTCCGGCTGTAAGCTAACCTGGATATCGTTCGGGGAGAGCAAAATTTGCCCACCATAATTATCATCGGCCAATGGCTTGAGCAAGTCACTCGGTACTACCGGTAATTCACCCGACTGTTCTTTGGTCGGAATCTGGAAAGTTTCGGTTTGCAGGTTACGCAAATCTGTGCGCCGCCAGGCTTCTTCCCGAGTGGTGGGGAAAGGAATGCGCTGGAAGGCGTCCCAGGCCTGTTGGCGGTATTTTGTCAAAAAGTCCGGCTCTTTAACGCCGTTGGACATATCCGGGATCATTTCCTTGGTAAAGGAAAACTGCCCGGCTGATGTCGTCCGGCGGCTTTGGCCGCGCGATACTACTCGTCGTTGTTGTTTATCTGTCATCACTTATACCAAACCTATCCGATCGACCCTTCCATTTGCAGTTGGATCAAACGGTTCATCTCAATTGCATATTCCATCGGCAGCTCTTTCACCAATGGCTCAATAAAGCCGGAGACTACCAGACCGATGGCCTCTTCTTCGCTCAGACCGCGGCTGTTCAGGTAGAAAAGCTGCTCTTCGCCGATCTTGGTCACCGAAGCCTCATGTCCCATATTCACATCTTTGGCCTCGATCTCGATATACGGGTACGTGTCCGAGCGCGAGTTTTCGTCGAGCAAGAGCGCGTCGCAAACTACGTTCGACTTGACGTTCTCGGCTCCCTCGATCACCTTGACCAGTCCACGATAAGCGGCCCGGCCACCCTTCTGGCTGATCGACTTGGATGTGATCTGGCTGCTGGTGTTGGGTGCCAGGTGCAGCATCTTGCCGCCGGTATCCTGGTACTGGCCTTTGGAGGCGAAACCCATCGAGAGGATGTCACCGCGCGCCCCTTCACCGACCAAGTAGCAAGACGGGTACTTCATCGTGATCTTGGAACCCAGGTTGGCGTCCACCCACTCCATGTGCCCATTCTCTTCCACGATGGCACGTTGGGTCACCAAGTTATACATATTGGTCGACCAGTTCTGGATGGTGGTATAGCGGAAGCGGGCGTTCTTCTTGATGATAATCTCGATCACACCGCTGTGGAAGGAGTCGGTCGTGAACTGCGGGGCCGTACAGCCTTCGACATAGTGCGCTTCTGCGCCTTCATCAACAATGATCAGCGTGCGCTCGAATTGCCCGGCGTTGGCCTCATTGATGCGGAAATAGGCCTGCATCGGCAGTTCAACTTTGACACCCGGCGGGATGTATACAAACGATCCACCAGACCAAACCGCACTGTTCAGGGCGGCAAATTTATTATCTTCAATCGGGATGATCGTCCCAAAATATTCACGGAAAAGATCGGGATGGTCGCGCAAACCATGCTCGATGCTCTTGAAGATCACACCCTTTTCTTCAAGTGCCTTCTGGATGTTATGGTATACCATCTCCGATTCGTACTGTGCCCCCACCCCGGCCAGGAATTTCTGCTCGGCTTCGGGGATGCCCAGACGTTCAAAGGTCTGCTTGATGTTGTCGGGGACTTCATCCCAACTGCGGCCTTCTTTGTCCGTGGGTTTATTGTAAAAGTAAATTTCGTCAAAATCTAGGCCCGACAGGTCTGCGCCCCATTCGGGCATCGGGCGCGATGCAAAGTGCTCGTAAGCCTTCAAGCGGAACTCGAGCATCCATTCCGGTTCTTCTTTCATTTGCGAAATCTGTTTGACGACTTCGCGGCCCAAACCTTTGCGGGTCTTGAAAACTGATTTGACTTCGTCGGTGAAGTCCCAGCGATTTTGTTCAATGTCAACTAATAGTTGTTCGTCAGTAGGCGCCATAATAACTCTCCTTTTCGATACCAATAAGCAATCGAGCTAAGCGACCTGTTTTGCGTACTTCTTGCGAATCTCTTCGTAGCCTTTTTCTTCCAACTCCATGGCCAGTTCAGGTCCACCGGACTGCACCACCCGCCCCTCGAACATGATATGCACGTAGTCGGGTTTGATGTAGTTCAACATGCGTTGGTAGTGCGTGATCACCAAAATACCCATTTCCGGGCCGCGCAGTTTATCCACGCCCTCGGCCACCGTGCGCAATGCGTCGATATCCAGGCCGGAGTCAGTTTCGTCCATGATGGCGATGTGCGGTTCCATGACCGCCATTTGCAGCACTTCGGCTTTCTTCTTCTCGCCACCGGAGAAACCTTCGTTCAGGTAGCGCCCGGCAAAGGAGTGATCCATACCCAGCGCATCCATCTTGGCTTTCAGCAAGCGCCGGAAATCGGGGATAGAAATACCTTTATCTTCAGGGTCCTCAGCTTTGCGGCGGGCATTGATGGACAGGCGCAGGAAATTCGCCATCGAAACGCCGGGAATCGATACCGGGTACTGGAAAGCCAGGAACATACCCAGCTGGGCGCGCTCGTTCGGTGCCAGTTCGAGGATATCCGTACCGTCAAACTCCACCGTACCATCAGTTACTTCATATTTGGGGTGCCCCATCAGGGCATAAGATAAAGTCGATTTGCCACTACCGTTCGGTCCCATCAAAGCGTGCACTTCCCCTTTTTGGATGGTCAGGTCAACACCTTTTAGAATCTCGACTTCGGGATCTTCTTCTAAACGTACATGTAAATTACGAATAACAAGACCAGACATTTTTAGAAAAACTCCTTATCCAACGTTGTTCTGAAAAACACAGATGTTTCACTAATCTGTATTTTTCCATGCATTCATCAACATATATTTTTATACAAAAGTGCGCAAAAACACAATTAGCACACGGCAGGGATTATAGCAGGGAAAACAAATACTGTCAATATTTATGGAAAATATCTTAAATATTGACAAATCCCCACCCCACTGTTATACTCTCTAGCATGATTTATAAATGTACTTATCGGTATTGTAACATTTCAGGTGACCAAGTATATGAGTAGCACACGTGAACTGGTTCTAAAAAACCTCCTCAACCGCCAGCGCTGTACGATCAACGATTTGGCCGAAGCAGTGCAAATCAACCCGATATCGGTGCGCCACCACATCGCCAAACTTGAGGCAGATGGGCTGGTGAACTCTGAGGAAGAGCGCCACGGGGTTGGACGTCCGCGCCGGGTGTATTATCTCACAGATGCGGGCATGGAAAAATTCCCCAGCCGCTACTTGGCGCTGACTACGCGTCTACTGGAGCAGTTGAAGGGCAGTATATCGGAAGAAACGCTCAATAAGATCTTCACGCAATTGGCTTCGGATATGGCGCAGGATCACGTTGCAAAAATGAACATCCAAGACCTAGGCACAGAAGCCCGGCTCGAACTCCTCCAGAAGATCTTGCGTGAGGAAGGCTTTGTGATCGAGGTCGAACGTGTGGATGAGAAGTTCGTCATCAAGGAAACTAGTTGCCCTTACTATCACGTCGGCCAGGAACATCCCGAGGTCTGCATCGTCGATAAGACTCTGATCTCGACCGTTTTGAATACCCCAGTAGAGAAGATCACCTGCATGTTGGATGGGGACAGCATTTGCGCATACGAAGTCCCGGTGATCGCCTTCGCAGACGTTGAATAGAATTTATTTGGAGTTTATTTATGAGTCCTGCAAAAGCTGAACATCCTGCCCGCCAGGCTGTCTGGGAAGTGGAAAGCACCCACCCAGACAAAGTTGCTGAGATCGACGAAAAGTTGAAGGAAGTCATCGATCCCGAAATTGGCCTGAACGTGATCGAATTGGGCCTGATCCGCAATGTGATCGTCGACGACGATGCCAAGACCGGTCACGTGATGATGATTATGACCACGCCATTCTGCCCGTATGCCCCGGCTCTACTGGAAGCCTCCCGCCGCAAGGTCGAAGAGGCCATCGGCTACATTACCACCATCGAGATGGGCGCCGAACTCTGGGACCCGACCTACATGGAAGAAGGCGCCGGCGGCGACTGGGGTCTGTTCTAGATAAAAAACCTTATGAAAGCAAAAAACCGAGGTTTTCAATAACCTCGGTTTTTATTTTTTACCACCAAGACACAAAGCCACCAAGTTTTTCTTCGCATCTTGACAACTTTGTGGTTAATTCCTAGCTACCCCAGCTTCCAGAAACTGGTCAGCTTCATCGCGAAGTTGAGGTCTCCGGCCAGTTTGAGCTTGCCGCCCATGAAAGCCTTCATCGCATCCAGTTTACCGGTCACAATGTCGATGTAATCCTGCCCATCCGCAGTCAAGGTCATGCTGGGATTTTCGGCCACGCCCTGTTTGGCGGTGCAGGTACCGTCCTCGATCGTAATGATCCAATTGCCTTCCTGGGCACCCGTGAAATTGAACTGTAAGACCGCTTCCACGCCCTGGGCTTTCTCCGGCAGGAATGCGCCCGGCATTTTTTCCATCAAATCGTTGATTGTCAGTGGCATTTGATTTCTCCTTGAATCCTCATGTTATTGTAAATTTTCGAAGATCGCGGCTGCCCCCATCCCACCGCCGATGCACATGGTTACCATACCATATTTTCCACCGCGCCGCTTGAGTTCGTGCAGCAGTTGTACAGTCAGTTTTGCACCGGTCGCACCCAATGGATGCCCCAGCGCAATCGCTCCACCGTTGACGTTGACCTTTTCCTCATCCAGCCCCAATTCGCGGATTACCGCCAGCGATTGGGAAGCAAAAGCTTCATTCAATTCAATCAGATCAATGTCGTCCAGCGTCAATCCGGCTTTTTCCAACGCCTTGGGCACTGCAGCGGTTGGGCCAATGCCCATCACTTCGGGGCGCACGCCGCCTACCGCATAAGCCACAAAACGCGCCAGTGGTTTCAAACCCAATTCTGCCGCTTTAGCACGCGACATCAACAACACCGCCGCGGCCCCGTCGTTCATCTGCGAGGAATTCCCTGCCGTTACTGTGCCGGTCTGCTTGAAGGCCGGGCGCAGTTTCCCCAACGCTTCCGCGCTGGTGTCAGCGCGCACACCCTCATCGACTTTATGAACGTAAGTATGCTTATGCACCTTGCCATCTGCTCCAACCTCGACCACCTCGACTTCGATAGGAACGATTTCTTTATCGAAGACACCCTTTTCCAGTGCTTTGGAGGCCTTCATGTGACTGCGATAGGCAAATTCATCCTGATCTTCCCGGCTGACGTGATATTCATCGGCCACGTTCTCAGCCGTGATGCCCATGCTGACGTTCTCTTCGGGGTTGTCATGCACCGACTTGGGGTTCGGCGCGTACTTATTGCCCGTCATCGGCACCATGCTCATCGACTCGACACCTCCGGCGATCACAATGTCCTGGAAACCGGAGAGGATCGCCATTGCGCCTTGCGCGATGGTTTGCACGCCGGAAGAACAGAAGCGATTCACAGTTTGCCCCGGTACGCTGACCGGCAGGTCGGAGCGGAGGATCACGGTACGCGCCATATTCAAGCCCTGTTCGCCTTCCGGGAAAGCACATCCCAGAATCACGTCTTCGACATCGGCAGGATCGAGTTGAGGCGTGCGCTGCAAAATATCCTGGATCACGGCTGCGGCCAACTCGTCCGGGCGTACGGTCGCCAGCGCGCCCTTCTTGGCCTTGCCCACCGCCGTCCGTCGGGCAGCAACGATCACCGGGTCTCGAGCTGCGTTATTTTTATCATTCATCAACAATACTCCTTACTGAAAACGCTGCGCGTTTTCCATTACCTATCTAATTCCTGAGCGGCTTGCCGGTTTCCAGCATGTGGTAAATGCGTTCCTGGGTCTTTTCCTCGCCGCACAAAGACAAGAAAGCTTCTTTCTCCAGGTCGAGGATATACTGCTCGCTCACCCAGGCGGGCTTGCTCAGTTCGCCACCCGCCAGAATAGTGATCAGTTTTTCGCCGATCACGGCGTCGTACTCGCTGATGTAACCACCTTCTTTGAACATGTGCAAGCCGACGCGCAGCGCAGCCAGGGCATCACGTCCGGCGGCGTAAATTTTCTCCGGCACCGGCGGGGCGTAGCCGCTCTCGGCCATGTGCAGCACCTCGCGCTTGGCCTCGGCGATCAGGTAATCGCGGTTCATCACCACCCGGTCACATGATCCCAGAATGCCCATCGATTGCGCTTCCAAGGCGCTGGTGACGACCTTTGCCATGCCGATCTGCTCGAATGCTTTTTGCAGCGGCGGCAAGTAATCGGAGTCCGAGATGCGCATGTGCGGGTTGACAAAGCGCCGCATGATTTCCTTGGTGCCGCCCCCGGCCGGGATCACGCCCACGCCGACTTCTACCAGGCCGATATACAGTTCCGCCGCGGCCACCACGCGCGGGGCGTGCATGGTCACTTCGCAGCCGCCGCCAAAGGTGTAGCCAAACGGTGCCACCACCACCGGTTTGGGGAAGTAGCGCATGCGCATGTTGACGCCCTGCAAACCGTCAATAGCCTGCTCTAACAGCGGCCACATGCCACTCTTAGCCGCCATCAACACCATCGCCAGGTTAGCCCCGGCGCTGAAATTGTCGCCATCGTGGCTTAGAACCACACCCTCGAAATCGCTTTCAGCCCGGTCGAGCGCCTCGTTTACCATCTTACTGATGTCATCATCCAGCGCGCCCATCTTGGTATCGAAAGTAACCAAGGCCACACCATCGCCAATGTCGATCAGCGTTGCGCCAGGGTTGCGGGTAATGACTTTGCCAGCTTCTGTTTTGGCTTTCAAATTGATGATCTTGGGAGAAATTTCAATCGGCACATATTTCTTGTCAACCGGGTTATAAATGCCGACCTTCGTGCTGTTCTGATATTGGTAGAAAGTTTCATGCCCGGCAGCCAGCATTTCATCCACCCAGGCAGCAGGTGCAAATCCGGCCTGCTTCATTTGCTCGGCGGTTTCGGCCACGCCCAGTCCGTCCCACAATTCGAACGGTCCGGCTTTGTGGGCAAAACCCCAGCGCATGGCATCGTCAATGGCCTTGGGCAAGTCAGCGATCTCCGGGATTACGCGTGAGGCATAGGCTAGATCGTGATAGGTGATCGTGCGCACAAACT
>JAFGRA010000218.1 GCA_016935415.1 Anaerolineales bacterium | reverse complement strand
GCGGTCGATGCCGACGTTCTTCGCCAGCGGGTCCCACCACGCCCCCAGCCCACAAATCATGCGGCCGGGGGCCAGATCATCCAGGGTGAGGAATGTAGCCGCCAGCAAACCGATATTACGCGTCCAGTTGTTGATCACCCCTGAACCGATCTTGATCTTGTCCGTCACCGCGGCATAGGCCGCCATCGGCACGATGGCATCACGCACCAGCCGCGACTCCGCCTGCCACACCGCCTCGAAACCGCGTTGCTCGGCATACTGTACGTACTCCAGTCCATCGCGCAGGTCGTGGGCATCCTGCAAATATAGTGCTACACGCTCCATGGGTTACCTCCGTCAGAATTATTGGGGAGTCTAATGATAACATCATTTTATTTGAAAGAAAGTATCCAAGTTGAATTCACTATATTGCCTATGATAAATGTACCTTGATATCACAACAATTTTTTTGTATTATAAGCAATGTAAGGATACAAAAATCTCTTGTATTCATTTGACTTAACTTTTACAGCGACATCTTGAAAGAGGGAGATATTGACTAATAAGTCCTTCAACAAAATCAACTGCTATGCAGTATTAGAAATTCCCGAATCATCTTCAATTGATGAAATTAGACGCGGCTACCGGGAACAATCCAAAATATGGCATCCAGATGTAAAGGGAGGATCTAACGAAAAGATGATTCTGGTAAATTATGCCTATGAAACATTAAGTGACCCAATAAAAAGAACCGCCCACGACAGAATTTTGAATAGTCAAAAACAAAAATCTCATACGCGAGGGTTTCAGAAATCATATACTCATACTAAATCAGATTCTAAAAGTACCGCCAGGGATCAAGAAAAGTACAGTTGGCCTAAAAAAGACTCTTTTGATGTTATATATGAAAGAATAAGATTAGAAATAAGAGAAAAAGCCGAGGCGTTAAAAAGCCAAAGAAAGGTTCAGATTGAGGAACTCGCTAGTCGACTTATCGAACGTTTCAAGAACACAAAAAACGCCAGACAAAAAGCCTATTACATTGCCATTGCATTATTACTATTGCCCCTTATCTGGCAAAGTTGGATTTCAGTCTCAATTCTTTTTTTATCATGGATGATAGCATTTGCCTTTGGAGGGTTTTACGATTTTGAAGGCTACAAAATTAGCTACAAAGATAAAAGCTGGAAAGCAAAGATCGTCAATTTTGCAAAACAAAAAATTGATTCAAAGATTCGAGCAGAAATTAAAGAACTTGAACAGAAAGAGAATATTCTAAGGCGTGTAGAAGAATTAGTCCAAAGAAACTCTACATTTGATCAAAGTGAGGAGCAAGTTGTCAGGAGAATAGCGTGTGCTTTTTTCATCATGGGTTACATTCCTATTAACTTTGATAGACAATACAGATTCATGAAATTCTTTGATGGTGAAAGCTACATCCTAGTTCGATTTAGACATCGGATGGGAATGGCTACAAATGTAACTTATGTAAAGCGAATGGTAGAAAATATGCGTCTCCAAAATATTCGCAAAGGTTACCTATTTTGCACACCAGGATTGTCGGCAAATGGAGAAAAATTAGCTAAAGAGAGTCACATTAGCTGGTATAGCTTAGCTTCTATGAATGATTGGATTGAGCAAACAATTTCCTATGGTTATAAAGGCCCTAATGGAGATATTATTCAACATCTAGAACGGTTAGAACGTTTTATTAGTCAGATTTCCATCCAAATTTCAAGTCGGACATATTACAAATATCGATAATCGAATGTTATTTCCACCAATTTAGGGGACAAAATTTTATTCCAAACAAACATCCCCCTTCCAAGAACGCCCCCAACCAGGATACAATCGGCGCAGCACACAAGGAGCCTGGAAAAAGTGTTACTCTTTCCTAACCAACATGAACGAATCCGCATCCCTCACCCCCACTGAAACCGTACCGCTCAACCGCGGCTATTTCGTCGCCATGGCCGCCGCGGCGGTCTTGTCGACCACAGCGATCTTCATCCGCTACCTCACCCAGACTTATCACCTGCCTGCCCTGGTGCTGGCCGTCTGGCGGGCGGGGTTCGTAGTGCTCACCTTGCTGCCTGTGCTGGCCTTCACCAAGCCCGAACTGCTGCGCGCCGGAAAACGGCAGCGCCTTTTCCTGATCGGCTACGGCCTGACCCTGGCGCTCTTCAACACCACCTGGACGTTGTCAGTCTCACTAAACGGGGCGGCAGTCGCCACTGTGTTGGCTTACGTTTCCACCGCCTTCACCGTGCTGCTTGGCCGAATATGGCTCAAGGAAGCGCTGACCTGGCCCAAAGTGATGGCGGTTGTGCTCAGCTTGAGCGGCTGTGCGCTGATCTCCGGGGCTTTGCATCCGGAAGCCTGGAACACCAATCTAATGGGCATCCTCACTGGCTTACTCTCTGGGTTGGGCTACGCAGTCTACAGCCTGATGGGGCGCGCCGCCTCTCAGCGCGGCCTGAACCCGTGGACGAGCCTGTTCCACACCTTCTCCTTCGCCACCTTATTCTTGCTGCTTTTCAATCTGTTTCCGGCAGGGATCGTGCCGGGTACCGCTGCGCGCCCGGCGGATTTTGTCTGGCTGGGAGATGCCTGGTTTGGCTGGTTGATGCTCTTCCTGCTGGCCGCCGGGCCGACCGTAGCCGGTTTCGGGCTGTACAACGTCAGCCTGAGCCTGATCCCGTCCAGCGTCGCCAACCTGATCGTCACCATGGAACCGATTTTCACCACCCTGGTGGCTTATTTCTTACTCGGCGAACGCCTGACCGCTACCCAAATCTTCGGTGGTATGCTCATTTTGTCGGGGGTGGTTATTCTTACACTAGGAAATAGGAATAGCGCTGTTTCTACAATGCGTAAATGATATCCGGGAATACAAGGAACCCTATACAGGCGGATAGGGCCCCTCGTCACCTGATTACTGGTAACTCGTTACTGTGTTTCAAACCGCCTGCGCGCCGCGTGCCAGATTATCTTCCCCTTTGGTTTCGATCTGAAAGCAGTCGCCTTCCGGGGCTTGCTCCTGCACCCATAACTTGGCTTCAGCGTCCATGAAAGCCAGGTCTTCGGGGATATCGACATCGTAACGCAACGAAGGCAAGTGACAGGTGATCAATTGTGCACCCGCATCTAGTGCCGCGGAACAGTGCCGCTCGAACGATCCCTGCCCAAAGCTGTACTCAAGCAGATCGGGCGGATTGATGAGCAGCGCATTGGTGCCCTGGCGGCGGTAATCGGGGGCCACCACCACAACCGGCGGATCGCCTGCCACCCCCAGCAGAGCGCCAATATCATCCTTGGTGATCAACGGCAGGTCGGCCGGCAGTACCAATACCCCGCGTGCCCCCATACCTTTGGCAACCGCGGTCGCGCGTTGCAGCGACACATTCAAACCCGGGGTGCCATCCTCTTGCATGGTTCGTGCCCCACAAACGCGCGCCAGCGACAGCGCGGCGGGGTCACGGCTGATCACCATCACGCGCTCGATCTCTGGCACGCGCGTTAGCGTCTCCACCGTTCGCTGTAATAAACTTCTATTCAGAGCTTCTAATTCTTCTTCATTCAGTACATTCGCCAGGCGTGACTTCGCCCTGCGTAAAGGTTTCACCGGGACAATCGCCCACAATGTCATCTTGATGTTACTCCCTTGTTCCTAAAAACGATCTCGTGATCGCCCAATCGCAAATCGGGATTCGTGATCCGAAAACCGCGAATTATATATTTTCAAAATACAACAACGATCCAACCAGTAAACGATCAACCCCAAATACCATCATACCCGTTTAATGAAGCGGCAACACAAACGGTTTCGTTAGTTATGCCACTTCCCAACACCTAAAAAGATTTTTCTAATCCTTGGCGTCGAAATTATCCGGCCTGATCTTGTAGATCACGCGTACCTGCCCCGGGATGAAATCATAGTCTTGACCGCGGTACTTGTGCGACAGGCGGTTGATGTGCGCTGCGGCACCTTCCTCGCTGATCTCGACCACCGTGCCGCGCACCTGCAAGTAGCTGTAAGGTTTGCTCAAGTCCATCAGCATGACCGCCACCTGGGGGCGGGCGCGCATATTGTGGTCTTTCACGCGGCCTTTGGCCGAGTTGATTAAAATGTATCCGTCTTCAGCATCGAACCACACCGGCGTAACTTGCGGCGTGCCGTTGTCCATCGTCGTCGCCAGAAAAGCGAACGCTTTGGTTTCATCTTTCAACAAAACTTGAAATTCTTCAGGAATGGTTTTCATTGAATTCTCCTTCAAGGTCAAATTTACAATCTAATTCACCGACCTGGCCGAGCGTGTGCTTGCCCACGCAAATCGTTTCCACGTGCATCGTCCAGGAAAAATCGCGCTCGACCAAGGAGCGCAGCACTTCCGGCAGATTCTCCTGCTGCAAGTCGGCCGAAGCCAGCGTAACGTGCGGGATCCAGGACTGCTCGGTGTAAAAAGGGCTGCTGCCCTGGGCGAAAGCTTCACAGGCCTGCCAGATGGTGTGGTGCAGGGCCATCAACGCAGCGTCCTTGACGATGGTCAGGTACAAGACCGGGTTCTCGCCGGTGAAAACGCCCAACCCATTGGTATGAATATCGAACGGGGCGATTTGCGCGCTGATCTCGGTCAGCTTCTGATCCAACCCGGCCAGGTCGTATTGCTCGGCGATGTGCCAGGAAAAATGCGGCACCAGGCCTTCCTGCAAGATTGCCAGCCCGAAACGGTCGTGCAGTTCGCGCCATACCGCCCGTACTTTCAAGTACGCCGCCGCGTCAAAAGTGGAAACAACCCCACTCAGGGTAGCTGCTCTACGCGGTGAAGTCATGCCGGTCTCTCAGCACACCAATTGTCCCAGCCGGTTCATGGATTACAGTGATATTGTTGATCTCGATCTGCCAATCATAACTGTGGAAAGCCAGGTACTGCATCACACAGTCGATATTCTTCCGAGTTACATCTACGTACGCCAGCGAAATGTGCGGCATCCAGGTCTGCGGACTGTATAAGGAACTGATCTCCATACCCACGGAGGCAACCTGCGCCCAGATGCGCTCGTGCAAGGCGCTCAAGCCACTATCGCACACCACCGGAATGTAGACCACAGGCTGCTCGCCGGTGAACAGCGCCAGGCCGGTCGTGCGCACTGTGAACGGCTTGGTTTCCGCGGCAATTTCGGCCATCACTTCAGCCAGTTCGTCCCAATCGAAATCCTCGGCGATCAGCCAGGAAAAATGCGGAAAGGGCGTGACCTTGATGCCGGTCAGGCCGCATTGCAGTTCCAGTTCCATCCACAAATGTTCAACCGTGGCGGTGTGCTCCTGGTCTAAAAGCGAAACCAACCCGTGCATATCTACTCCTAACGAAACAGGTCTTCGGCTTCGGGCCGCAGCAGTTCTCCGAGTTGCCCTTCACGCAGTGCGTATGGGAAACCACCTGCGTGCACCACCGGCATACCCTCGGCGGCCTGCCCCATCATTAACGACGCGGCTGCTGCCAGTTCATCGGCCGCGGCCACCTCAGTGACCTGCAAGTGATAATCGAACAAATCCGGTTGGCCGCGCAGATCGACCACGCCGGGCAGCCCCGCCAGGCCGATGGTGATGCCCACCGTGCCCAAGCGCCAGGCGCGCCCGTGCGAATCGATGATCGAGACGCCCAGTTTCGCGCCGCTGGCAGCTTCTAATTTCTCTCTCAGAGCTTGCGCCGAAGCATCTGGGTTAGCAGGCAGCAGCAGCGCCCACTCCCCCACCTGCCCATGCGGGCCGCGCACGTTGGAATGGTCGATCCCGGCATTGGCGCAGATGAAGCCCAGGTTGTGCTCCACTACGATCAAACCGGGGCGTGTTCGCACCACCTTTTTGCTCTCACCCAGGATCAACTCGACCACACGCGCGTCCTTGTTGGTCTGCGTTGCCAGGTCTTGCGCTTCCTTTGAAGGTGCAACTTCGGCCAGATTTACCAGCCGCCCCTCCGCCTTGGAAACGATCTTCTGTGCCAGCACCAAGATGTCGCCATCCTGGAGTTGGATGTCGTTTTCGGCTAACGCGCCCCAGATGAGCGCGCCTAAGTCATCCCCGGCTTCGATCAGCGGGATGCCTTGCAGAGCAGTTAGCACCAACGGCGAAGTACTTCGTACTTCGGGCATAGATTTATTTTTCGATCCCCGACACATTGATACTCGAGTGCCCACCGTAATGCTTGTTCATGCTGATCAGCAAAGCGGTTAAACCTTCGACGACCAGGGCATTGTCCAGCCCGCCGCCGTAAAAGGCGCGCATCCCGGCGTCTCCCGCCAGCTTCACAACCATCTCAGCGGCTTCGACATCATCGGCGCATACCAGCACATCCGTGCCGGTCACCGGCTGGTCGAGATTTTTCTTCAAGGCGCTGGCGGGCACGTTTTGGAAAGCGGCCACCACGCGCACGCCCTCGCCGAGGATATCCTGAGCGATGCGTCCGGCGGAAGGCGCTTCCGGCGGCTTGGGATCACGGAAATCGACGCGCGCGGTCGCATCCACCAGAATCTTGCCTTGCAGTTCTGCTTTCAATCCTTCCAGCGCCGGTTGGTGTGCCGACTGCACTACCGTCAGCACATTGACATCGGCCTGTTGCGCCGCGACCTCATTTTCCAGGCCGATAATCGAGTCGATGCCCAGGGTTTCATTCAATTCGGCCGCGGTAGCTTCGGCCTTTTCCTGCTGGCGTGAGCCGATGATAATTTTGTAACCGGCATTGGCCCAGCGCATGGCCAGGCCGGGGCCTTCTTTACCGGTGCCGCCCAGAATGGCGATAGTCTTCACTTCACTCATAATCTATACATACCTCGTTATCGATTTATTCCTTCCCGCTTATTGGAAGGAATATAAAAGCAATTCCATGCCCGAAGGGACAATTGTCATTATTTTACGAAACTCTCGTAGCGTTCCCATACCGCCGGTGCCAGCTTGCGCGCCTTGGCAGCGATCTTCTCTTCGTCCAGGGTGAGTAGTTCGCGGTCTTTCATCAAAAAGCGTCCCGCCACCATCGTGGAAGTGACCATGCTCTCATCGAAGCCAAACACGATGTGCCAGGGCAAGTTTCCGGCGGTCAGCGGGGTATTAGGATGGTAATCGACGAAGATCAAGTCGGCGACCGCCCCTTCCGCGATCACGCCCAGCGGTACATCCGGGAAGAAACTCTGCGCCAGAGCAGCATTATTGTTCACCGCCATCTGCACCAGGTCTATGCCGTTCATGCGGCGTGGGTCGCGGTGCCAGACTTTGTGCAGCAGGTAAGCCGTCTCCATTTCCTTCCACATGGTCTGCGAGAAACCGTCGTTACCCAGTGCCACCCTGATCCCAGCGCGCATCAGGCTTTCCACATCGGCTACGCCTACGCCGTTGTTCATATTCGAACGCGGCTGGTGCGTCACCCAGGTGCCGGTTTCGGCCAGCAGATCGGCCTCGGCAATGTCAATGTGCACGCCGTGGGCGATGATCGTATTCTCGCCCAGAATGCCGTGATCGTGCAAACGCTCGACGACGCGCATACCGGTCTTTTCCAGGCTGTCGTATTCGTCGGCCTCATGTTCGGCCACGTGAATGTGGAAACCGAAACCATCAGGAACAGCCTGACGGCAGGCATCCAGCGATTTGGCAGACAGGGTCAGGCTGGCGTGCAGTCCAAAAGTAGCCGCTACGCGCCCCCCGGCCACTTTACCGCGCCCCGCCTTCTTAATAAAGCGTACATTCTCGGCAATCCCGGCGTCGGCTTTGGCACGCCCATCCCGGTCGGTGACCTCGTAGCACAGCACGGCCCGCAGCCCGGATTTATCGACCGCGTTCGCAATGATATCCAACGAACCATCAATCGCATTCGGTGAAGCATGGTGGTCGAACAGGGTCGTTGTGCCATGCTTGATGGCATCCACCAGATGGATCAGTGCCGAAGCCTGGATGCTGTCGGCATCCAGGGCCTTGTCCAGCGGCCACCACAGCTTCTGCAGGATTTCAGGGAAATCCTTGGGTGCCCGTCCGGGAATTGCCATGCCGCGCGCGTACGCCCCATAGAAGTGGGTATGCGCGCAGATGTTGCCCGGCATTATATATTGTCCCCTGGCATCCAGCGTCTGGGATGCGCGGTAATGCTGCTGCATGGCCGCGCTCGGCCCCAGGTCGCTGATGCGGCCATCTTTAATGTAAAGGGCGTAATCTTCTAAAACTTTGTTCTCGTCCCCCCAGGTAATCACTTTTGCATTTGTAATCAACATACCAAAACGCCTCCATCAATCAAAAACCGTGCGCCAATTTGGGGTGGCCGCGGCCGCGAACGCATCCTGGATATGGCGCATGCGCGTGCGTTCGCCGGAAAAGTTGCTCGGGATCATATCGTGGGCGAAGAATTTCACCGCGCTGGTCTCAAAACTGGGCCGGGCAGCCCCGGCGATGATCTCACATAAGAATATTAACTTATAAGCATGGGAAAGTTCAAGGAATTTGCCGCGATTGGTATCATAAACGCCGATCAATTTTACCGCCCGGACGTAAAAACCGGCTTCTTCCCAGACCTCGCGCTCGGCCGCGGCGGCAGGCGCATCACCCACATCCGTCCAACCACCCGGCAGCGTCCAGTTGCCATCACGCGCTTCCCGCACCATCAGGATTTCGCCATCCCGGAAAACGGCCCCACGCACGTCGAGGCGTACGGTCGGCGCGCCGTCAATGTATGGAGTACCGTTGGACAAGAAGTCTTTAATTCGGCTTCCCGAATCCAGGATTGCATCTGCAATTTCCAACAAATACTCAGAACGCTCGTGCTGGAAAACGTCATCCGGGGAATGCTCTTGGGCGATTTCGGCAATTTCGCGCGCCCAGTTCTGCCATTTATCCTGTAAGTCAGTCATGATCACATTCAAATTATCAATCGAAGTCTGCCGGTCGCTGTGGATCGGCATAGGCCGCGAAAGCGGCATCGATGTAACGCTTTTCCATGCGGCTGGCCGAAAGTTCGGCCGGGATTTCAGTCTGTTCAAAGAAACACACTTCACTGGTCTCGTCGCTGGGGCGCGCTTCACCACCGCTGATCTCGCATAGGAACATCACCCGGTAAAGTTGGAAGACGGCCGGATAAGGCGAACAATTACTATCGTACACACCAATGATCCGAATAGCCTTGGCCGTAAAGCCGGTCTCTTCCCAGACCTCACGCTCCACCGCCGCCGAGGGGGTATCCTCCACATCCGCCCAACCGCCCGGCAGCGTCCAGCCGCCATCATCGCGTTCGCGCCCCAGCAGTAATTTACCATCCTGAAATATGGCGGCGCGCACGCCAACCTTGGGCGTGGCGTAGCCATCCTGCGCTTTGTAAGCTTGCAGCACTGCTTCCTGGGGTAAATTTGCGTAAGTGGAGACAATCTCGGCCGCGATTTCCGTCAGGCGGGCGTAACGCTGGCGTTGGAATTCATCGGGGGCGTAGAAGCGGCTGGTCTGTGCCAGCGCCTGGATCTCCCGCGCCCATAACAGCCATTGTGGTGTCAGGTTGTTTCCCAAAACAGACCTCATTCATTCAGTTTCGGCTTCAATTGTAGCACGAAAGCAAGTCAATGCGAGTGTACGCAAGCCACAATGAACTTATGGAGCATTAACATTACCAAAGTATTGTGCGTTCTTTTTTCCTCACCCGCCAGCCAGCGGGTCAATGGAATCAAACCCACCCATTCACCTGAAGGGTGCGGGAACAAATGAGTTTACACAAACAGCGAGGTCCCTCAATACGTAAAAGCCCCACTTATTGGTGTATAAACAAGGGGGCGACGTCATCATCAGAATGATGATCTGCGGTCGTCTCGCGGTAAAATAGAACCATACCACCTAAGGAGGACCCCCATGCCCAACACCTACCGCAACCCGATCATCCCCGGCTTCTACCCCGACCCCTCCATCTGCCGCGTGGGTGAAGATTATTACCTGGTCACCTCGACCTTCGAATTCTTCCCCGGCCTACCCATTTTCCACAGCTGTGACCTGGTGCACTGGCGGCAGATTGGCCACGTGCTCGACCGCCCCTCACAGCTCCCCCTGGACGGCGTGCGCTATTCCCGTGGGTTGTATGCCCCCACCATCCGCTACCATGACGGCACCTACTACGTGATCAACACGCTGGTCGACGGCAAGAAAGAAAAAGGCAACTTCATCGTCACCGCCACAGACCCGGCCGGGCCGTGGTCGGAGCCCTATTGGTTAGCGGATGCCCCCGGCATCGACCCCTCGCTGCTCTTCGACGACGATGGGCGCGCCTGGTACACCGGCAACCGCGAACCGGCCCAGGTTGAATTCGACGGACACCGTGAAATCTGGCTGCAGGAACTTGACCTGGAAAGCATGCAGCTTACCGGGGAAAAGTTTGGCTTGTGGCAAGGCGCGCTTAAAAAGGCTTTCCATCCCGAAGCGCCGCACCTGTACAAGATCAACGGCTGGTATTACCTGATGGTTGCCGAAGGCGGTACCTACCACGACCACGCCGTGACCATTGCCCGCAGCAAGACCATCACCGGGCCATACGAATCCAACCCGCGCAACCCGATCCTCACGCACCGCCACCTCGGCCTGGATTACCCGATTGTGGGCACCGGCCACGCCGACCTGGTCGAAACCCAGAACGGCGAATGGTGGATGGTAATGCTGGCGATGCGCCCCTACGACGGATATTTCTACAACCTGGGGCGCGAAACCTTCATGGCTCCCGTACGCTGGGAAGATGGCTGGCCGGTGGTCAGCCCGGGGACCGGCAAGGTCGAATTCTCCTATCCCGTCCCTGACCTGCCCGAACAGCGCTGGCCCACCCCGCCCGCCTGCGACCACTTCGACGCTCCCGAACTAGCCTACCAGTGGAACTTCCTGCGCACCCCGCGCGAGACTTTCTGGAACCTGAACGCGCGTCCCGGTTTCCTGCGCCTGCAACTGCGCCCGGAGCAAATCACCGAAATGGTCAACCCGAGCTTCGTCGGCCGCCGCCAGCAGCACATCGATTTTGCAGCCCGCGTATCCATGCAATTCGCCCCCCAGGCCGAAAACGAGTGTGCCGGGATCGTGCTGCTGCAAAACAGCAATTTCCACTACCGCGGTGTGGTCACCCTTAAAGGTGCGGAGCAAATTGTGCGGCTGGTCAAGTGCGAGGGCGGGGAAGAAAGCGTGCTGGCAGAAAAGCCGCTCTCCGGCCAGCAGTTCTACTTCAAGGTCGAAGCCTACGGGCAGGCTTACAGCATCTTCGTCGCTACCGAGCCGGAGACCTGGCTGCCCGTGGCCGAGAACCTGGATGGCCGCATCCTAAGCACGCCGGTCGCCACCGGCTTCATCGGCGCTTACATCGGCATGTATGCCAGCAGCAACAGCCAGGAAAGTGACAACCACGCCGACTTCGATTGGTTCGAATATCAAGGCTTGAGCTAAAATCAGGACAACGAAACAGGAGGCTGGCCGATGTCAAAACTTACCGGCAAGGTCGCCCTGGTAACCGGCGCGAGCCGAGGGATCGGTAAAGGCATCGCCTTGAGCCTGGGCGAAGCCGGTGCGACCGTCTATATCACCGGCCGTACCACCGCAGAAAACCAGGCCGCTGTGCCGCTCACCGGAAGCATTACGACGACTACCGAAGAGGTTACAACGCGCGGTGGTGAAGGCATCGCCATCCAGTGCGACCACAACGTTGATGAGCAGGTACAGGCGGTGTTCGAGCACATCCAGGCCGACCAGGGCAGGCTCGATATTTTGGTCAACAACGCCTGGAAGGGTTATGAAGGTTACCACACCAACCGCTACCCACCCCCACTCTTTCCCTTCTGGGAGCGCCCGGTCACATTTTGGGATGAGAACTTGGCAGGCGTGCGCTGGAGCTACGTTGCCACCACCCTGGCCGCGCCCCTGATGGTGGCACAAGAACACGGGTTGATCGTCAATATTTCTTTCGGGGCGTTGACTCCGGGGAATGTGGCATACAATATCGCCAAATCCGCCACAGACCGCCTGACGGTCGAGGTCGCCCACAGCTTGAAGTCACACAACGTCAGCGTCGTTTCACTTTACCCAGGCCTCGTACGCACCGAGGGAGTACTGCTGAATGCCGAATACTTCGACCTGTCGAACAGCGAATCCCCGGAATTTACCGGGCGCGCCGTAGTTGCACTCGCCGCGGACGAGCGCGTTCACAAAAAATCCGGGGACGCGTTGGTGGTTGCCGAACTGGCACAGGAGTATGACTTCAATGATATCGACGGCAACCGCCCACTCCCGCTCTCACAAGATTGACTCTCGTCTCTGATTACAACCGATGTTCGCAGAAAAATTCAGATCGCAAGGGCTTTCAAAAAGTCCAGCATCAGCGGCGAACAGAAAACAGCAAGATGACGATACTGAGGCTAAACTGCATGCTGACGTTCTCCCAGCCATTTTTATTCCAATACAAGATTGGCGCTGTCAATACCGCACCGAACATGATTCTCCTACCGACGAACAAAATGATTCCGCGTCGGCAATCCAGCCTGCTGCGCAAGTACAAGATCACTGTAGCCAGCAGCAACGACCAGAACAGCGACAACTTTGCCGATTTCAATTGGTTTGAATATCAGGGATTAAGATAAAGCAGAGTGTGATATCTGCCTCCCGGCGGCACACCGGCATCAGACGGGCTTTCGCTCACGATACCGGCGACTCTTTCCGATCCAGCCGTCGGATGATGGCGCGCAGAATGCCGGGAGAAAAGAACACCAGCACTAACACCATGGTGCCGGGTATCGTCGGGAGCAAGGCAATCCAACTGCGTTCTGACCAATAGAGCTTTGTCCCCACACTGGTGATCAGTAAAACCAGGCCAACGCCGAACACCAACGCCACCACACGCGATTGCTGGCTGCGACTGCGCAGGTACGCCACACAAAACACCAGCATCACCAGCGTCAAGAAAACCATGAAGTAAAGCGAGTACAGGCGGTCCATTTCGTCGAAAGCGATACTGACGAATAAGGGGAGAATGCCAAACATACTGTAAGTGACCAACGTCCAGTCTTCGATCATCTGTCTGAAGAACGTGATTAGTGGTGCGGCTGAGCGCAAGATCAGGAGAGCAGCCAGCGCTGCAAGCGCAAACGGAACCAATGCTCGCCAGCCCCACATCTCCCGCCCAAAAGTAGGATAGCCGAAAAAGGTCAATCCAGGCGTGGAAGCAACCATGATGTACAATGCCATCAATGTACCGAGACTGATAAAGGGATACGACCAGCGTGGAAACGATTTGATCCAGGCAACTGCAAACACTACAGGCGGCACCAAAAGTAATGCCCACAACGACAAAGCACGCCATGTATCCACGATCTGCGCGAGGTTCGAATTTTCCAGTGCCGTCCATTCGTGCGGAATTTCCCCTAAGATTAAATACAACCCCCCGATGAAAAAAGGGATCACTCCAACCAGAACGCCACGCCATGGTGTCGGCTTTTCGACATTTTGCCCAGTCATAATAACCTCCACATGTGAACGCATGAGAGCGCCTGGCAGGTCACGCAGTTCCCGCAGCAACAAGCACCAGACCTGTGTACTACCTCGACTAACTGCCTCCGCCAGTGCTTCCTGGAAAACATCGAGCATCTCCTCCCGGAAATTTGCCCGATAGGCAGTGGGGTATAAAGTCGTAAGCAATGCATACAAACCCAGGATGAAATTCATACTGCCCACCATATTTGAATGAGCGCCGGTGATCTAGCTCCCATTCATCACTATATGTCGTCGCACGACACGTTGCCTGCCCCCATCATAGTACAAAAAAAGCCGCCTGTCAACGACCTACTTCAAAGGGAAGGTTTACAAACCTCCCTATCCCTGACCTCTTAATCTCTAACTCGTATCTTATTTGCACGCTATCTCTCTCCCCCAACTCGTTACTATCGAACTACCAGACTACGCGATTAAATTGACTACCCGACTAACTTCTTCTCCATCACGATCCCATCTTCCCCACCCTTGTAATAGCGCGGCCAGATATCCACTTCGCGGTAGCCAAAGTTATGATATAAGTTGATGGCCGGCCGATTAGAGCGGCGCACGGTCAGGCGCATGCGCGCTAAATCACTCTGCGCCTCGGCTTCTTCCAGTAATTTTCCCCCAATCCCTTTTCGGCGATGATCGGGATGCACGGCAATCGTGGCAATCCAGGCCACACCTTGCGAGCGGCGGATATCGACAGCAATGAAACCGATGATTTTACCATCCGCGACCGCCTTCAACCGGATCACGTTTGGCAGGGTGAGCACACCAATAATATCGATCAGCGGCCAGGCATCCAGGTCGAAGCTCTGAGACTCGATCTCGCGTACAGCATTCAAATCTCGCCAGGTAGCTGTAACGATCTCCGTTCGGCTACCTGGCGCAGCTTTGGGTATATCAGTCATACAGCAGAACTATTCCTGATCCTGACCTTTGAGGAAGTTGCCGATCAGGCTGGTGAATTCCATCGGGAAGATAAACTTGGTCGCCGGACTCGCGCCCATATTCTTGAGTGTTTCGAAATACTGTAAGGTCATCGTCTTCTGGTCGATGGTCTGGGCACTTTCGAAGATCTTGGAAAGCGCATTGGCATAGCCTTCGGCGCGTAGCAATTGCGCCTCGCGCTCACCTTGTGCCCGCAGGATAGCAGACTGGCGTTCACCTTCAGCTTGCAGGATGGCAGCCTGTTTCTCACCATCGGCCACGTTAACGGCAGCCTCGCGCTGGCCGGTGGATTCGGTCACCAGAGCACGGCGTACACGCTCGGCAGTCATTTGGCGATTCATCGCATCCGAAATTTCGCGCGGCGGGATGATCTCGCGGATCTCGACGTTGGTGACTTTCACGCCCCAACGCTCGGTAACTTCGTCCAGGCGGGTGCGCAACAGGTTGTTGATCGTCTCACGTTCGGAGAGCACGTCGTCCAGTGAAATACCACCAATCACAGCACGTAATGTGGTAGTTGCCATACCCTGGGCAGCCATTTCGAAATTACCAACTTGCAAAACACTCGACGTGGCATCTAACACCTTGTAGTACCAGATGAAGTCCACCGAAATAGCGGCGTTGTCTTTAGTGATCGAGGTCTGGTGTGGGATCTCGCGCACCTGTTCACGCAGGTCGACGCGGGTAGCAGTATCGATGAAAGGGATCAGGAAAACAATCCCTGGTCCTTTATCACCAATGCAGCGTCCAAAACGGAAAACAACCAGGCGCTGGTATTCGGGCACGATCTTTATGGCGGTGGCTAACAGGAAAAAGCCGCCAACCACAACAAAGCCTGCCAAACAAAGTAAGAATGTCGTTCCTTGCATGCTATTTCTCCTTATCGTTTTTTCTCAATCCAATGCACAAATGAGGCTAGTGCGGAATTTCTTTTTCATCTACTGCCTCTACATCTAAAACAAAGCCTTCGCGTCCTAACACGCGCACGTATGAATCGTGCGCGATTGGCTCAATGCTGCGCGCCGACCAATCCTCGCCATTGACGTATACGGTTCCCTCATGATGCACATCCGTGCGTGCCGCCCCTACCGCTCCAATCAACACCCCCAGATCGTGCGTCGGGGTGGTAGCTTCAGCTTCCAGAATTTTGACGGTCATGAACCACACGAACCCACCTGCCAAGGCCGAGGTGATTACCGCCAGCACCGGGTTTACAGCAGGCAAGTACCAAACCTCGCCGCGGAACATGAAGGCCGAGCCGACAATCAGCGCAAAGATTGAAATACCCAGGAAAAGCATCCGGCGCGTCTTGCGCAGTGCCAATAAGAAGGGAAACACCCCCAACACCAAGACAACCAGCGCCCACCAATTCACTTCCAGGTTGAGCATCTGCCAACCGGCAAATACGAAGGCAGCCAACGCACCAATTTCCAGCAATCCGCTGCCGGGTGTAACCACAGCAAAAATGCCCAGCATAAATGCGGCCACGATCGCCAGATATGCAATGTTAGGATTCAGAAGCATGTCCATTTTATAAACCTCGCTGTCGAGCCAGATGCCCCCTACATATGGGCAGACTACTAATAATGTGCGATATAGCTCCTATATTTGGGGTCATAAAGCCTACACCAGCAACAACTCACTAACAGTTAGAATTATACTCCCACACCCTCGTCGCGTGGTAAGATTCGCTTGTGAGCGTTGCCTTTACCCTACCCGGAAATGTACCCGTTTACAGCTTTTCCCTGTTGCTTGGGATCGGCGCCACGCTGGGGTTGTTTTGGATCGCCCGGCAGAGCGCAGATTTCGCTCACCTGGATTCGGTCAATGCCGGACTATGGGGATTGGTCGGTGCCTTGCTCGGCGGGCGCGCTGCTTTTGTCATTTACCAGTGGCCTTATTTCCAAACAAACCTTATCGAAATCCCACAGGTCTGGCTAGGTGGGTTGTTCTGGCCGGGTGCGGTGCTGGGCGGACTGGTGGCTGTGGCAATCTTCGCCGCCGTGAACCATATCCAATTTGCCCCACTGGTCGACAACCTGATCCCCTTGGTGATTGCACTTTCGGTTAGTGGCTGGTTGGCCTGCTGGCTAGACGGCTCCGCTTACGGAGCACAATCGACAGCCTGGTATGCCCTGCCTGCCTGGGATGAATGGAGCATGCTCAACCTGCGCGTGCCCACCCAATTGCTCGGTGCCCTGCTCACCACTGGCTTGTACAGCCTGCTCCAATTCCTGATCCCGCGCCTGATCGATTCCGGGCAAGCGGCCAGCATTACCTTGCTGGGATTAGGCCTCATCAACTACGCCCTGACTTATTTGCGGGTCGACCCGATGCTGATCTGGAACGGCCTGCGCCTGGACGCCTGGGCGGGGATAGGAATGGCGACGCTTGGGTTGGTAGGGCTGCTTGGACTCTGGGTGCGCAATCGGGCATGATGCAGGATGCAAGGGGCATGGGAGCCAGGAAGCACGGGAGAAAGACAAGGTCGCAGGCGGCTTCAGATAAATCCTTTTAGATTTCTCCGTCGCCGATTCTGGAATCACCTTTCACGAATTTCGGGACACAACTCACGGTTCTCATCTCACGAATCAGGGATTAATAAATTATTCAACTTTTCAGACGCCTGATTACTGGTCACAGATTACTCGTTACTACCTCCCCATAATGAAGTAGAATAACCAAAACACAAACCAATTCAAATTTACCGGTTCTCAAAGGCGAACTTATGAAAGTAAACGTTGCCCTCGTGCAAATGAACACCACCCTGGGGGTTGTAGAAGCCAACCTGGAGAAACACCTCACCTACGCTAAAGAAGCCAAAGCAGCCGGAGCCGACCTGTTGCTCTTTCCCGAACTCTCGCTGACCGGCTACGTGCTGCAAGACCTGGTACCTACCGTTTCCCACCGCCCGAGAAGCGACGATGCGGTCTTCAAACCGCTGCTAGAAGCCAGCAAAGACCTCGATCTGATGGTCGGTTTCGTGGATGAAGACCGCCGCCACCGCTTTTATATTGCCGCCGCCTACCTCTCCGGCGGTGAGGTCGTGCACGTCCATCACAAAGTCTATCTACCGACCTACGGCCTGTTCGACGAGGGTCGTTTCTTCGCCTGGGGTGACACCGTCCAGGCTTTCAACACGCGTTTCGGGCGTTTCGGGATGTTGATCTGCGAAGATTTCTGGCACGCCTCGCCACCCTACCTGCTCTGGCTGGACGGCGCAGATGTGATGCTGTTTGCTTCGGCCTCCCCCGGCCGTGGCCTCACCGCCGCCCCTGAACTCGAATCGGCACGTTGGGTAGAGCGCATCAACCGCGCTTACGCCAGCCTGTTCACCAGCTTCGTATGCCACGCCAATCGCGTTGGTTACGAAGACGGTTTCAACTTCTGGGGTGGCACCACCATCCACGATCCCAACGGCGAACTGCTGGTCAAAGGGCCTTATCATGAAGAAGCCATGACCATCGCCGAGATCGACCTCAACCAACTGCACCGTACACGCGGCCGCCTACCGCTACTGCGCGACGAGCGCACCGGGTTGGTACAGCGCGAACTGGGTCGCATCCTGGGCAACGCGGAGAGCTACCGATGAAAGTTGACCTGACCATTGATACCGATCTGGCCCGCAAGATCCTGACTGGCTTCATCCGCAATGAGCTGACGCGTGCCGGGTTCACACGTGGTGTGATTGGCGTTTCCGGCGGAATCGACTCGGCGGTAAGCTGTTACCTGGCTGCCGAAGCGCTCGGCCCTGAAAACGTGATGGCGATCCGCATGCCCTACAAGCTGTCCTCCCAGGACTCCCTCGACCACGCCCAACTGGTGATCGACGATACCGGCGTGCAATCCCAGACCATCCCGATCACGCCGATGGCAGACGGCCTGATCGACCAGTTCCCGGACATGAGCCAACTGCGTGCCGGCAACATCATGGCGCGCTGCCGCATGATCGTGCTCTACGACCAATCAGCGGATTTTAACGGATTGGTGATCGGCACCAGCAACAAGACCGAAATCCTGCTCGGCTACAGCACCCAGTTCGGCGACGCCGCCGCAGCCATCAATCCCATCGGCGACCTGTACAAGGGCCAACTGCGCCAACTGGCGCGTGCCCTGGGGGTGCCCAATGTGATTGTCGACAAGCCGCCCTCTGCCGATCTATGGCAGGGCCAGACTGACGAGGGTGAACTAGGCTTCACCTACGATGCTGCTGACCAATTACTTTACCTGTTGGTTGACGAACGCTATCGCCCGCAGGAATGCATCGAAGCCGGGTTCGAGCGTGAATTCGTAAACAAAGTCGTCGCGCGTGTGCGCCGCAACCACTACAAACGCGTCTTGCCGCCGATTGCCAAACTCAGCAACCGCACCATCGGCTACGACTTTCTTTATTTGCGCGATTGGGGGACGTGAGGAGAGGGAGTACGGGCGCGGGGGAGCAAGGGGGAAAAGGCACAAGATGCAGGATGCAAATTACAAATTGCAGAAGAGCGCGGAGAATTTGAAGACGAATGCTAAAACAGGACACAATGCTCACAATTTTCAATTCAAGTCTCTCGAATCTCGTCCAATGGCCGAGCGCTGAAAGCTGATTGCTGAAGGCTAAACACTAAACGCTGGCAGCCATCCCTCGGTCCTGGTAAAATAGCCGCTTGAACCTACCCTCCAAAACCCATTACGGATAACAACCCAAACTCATGAAAAGATTCCTCCCCCACATTCCCCCTGCCCTCTATCATCACCGCTTCCGCCTGCTGTGGATCGGTCTGATCATTTCTGTGTCCGGCTCGCGCATGCAATTCACCGCCCTGCTGTGGCACGTGAGCACATTGTCCAGCGAACCGATTGCGCTCGGCCTGGTCGGTCTGGCGCGCATCATCCCCGTAATTGCCTTTTCCCTAATCGGCGGCGCAGTGGCCGATGTCGTCAACCGCCGTACGATCTTATTCATCACCCAATCGGTGCAAACCCTGACCGCGGCTGTCCTGGGCTTGCTGACCCTGAGCGGGAATGTCGAACTCTGGCACCTCTACGCCCTGACCGCCCTGGAAGCAGTGACCTTTTCCTTCGACCTGCCTGCCCGCCAGTCACTGACCCCCAACCTCGTCCCTGCTAAAGACCTGCCCAATGCCTTCAGCCTGCAATCGATCGCTTTCACGGTGGCCTCCATCGCCGGGCCGGTACTCAGCGGGATCGTGCTGGCAACCCCCAATTTGGGCCTGGCCTATGCCTACCTGATTAACGCCGTCAGCTACCTGGCAATCATCTTAGCGCTGATCGCCATGGGTGACATTCCCCAGGAACATGAAGCTGGAACCGGTGGTGGTATCAACCTGAGCGCGATTGCCGAAGGCGTACGCTTCATCATCTCACGCCCGATTATCCTTTCCAGTATGATGCTGGATTTTGTGGCAACCTTCTTCTCTTCGGCCACAGCGCTGCTGCCGCTCTACACCCAACACATCTTACACGCCGGTGAAGTTGAATATGGCTGGCTCTCCGCCGGGCAGGCGATTGGAGCGGCAGTTGCTGCTGGGATCATTTCCCAGATCGACGACATCCGCCCACAAGGCCCCATCCTGCTCGGCTCGGTGGTCGTATACGGGCTGGCAACCGTGTTGTTCGGGATGTCCAGCGGCTTTATGCTGGCGATGTTCGCCCTCATCCTGGTTGGGGCCGGCGATTCGGTCAGCACCATCATCCGCAACACCATCCGCCAACTGCTTACCCCCGACTACCTGCGCGGCCGCATGACCTCCGTCAACCAGATCTTCTTCATGGGTGGGCCGCAGTTGGGTGAGTTGGAAGCTGGGCTGGCCGCCCAGTTCTTCGGCATCCCCTTCGCCATCATCAGCGGCGGCATCGGCTGTATCCTGGGAGTCGGTGCCATCGCCAAGATTTGGCCCAGCCTGGGACGTTACACCGGCGACGAGCCGTTGGCAGCAGCTTCCGCAGCAGATTAATTAGCGATTTAAACCACAAAGACTCAAAGAGAAATGATTATTCTCTTTGTGCCTTCGAGTCTTTGTGGTTAAAAAACCTATAACCGATTCTTGCTTCACGAATTCGGCTCTCGAATCTGGTATTTCCCCTACACCTCCAAAGGCTGGAACCCCTCTCCTAAGGCCTCCTGCGCCTCGCCGATCACCATGAACGCTTTGGGGTCGATCTCACTGACAATTACCTTCAAGCGCTCGACCTCGGAACGGGTGACCACGCAATACAGCACCGGGCGTTCATCCCCGGTATAAGCGCCTTCCGCCCGCATACGCGTCAGGCCGCGGCCCATTTCACTGAGAATGCGCTGGCTGACGATCTCCGGTTCGGCGGTAATGATTAACGCCGTGCGCACCACACGTGAGCCGATCGCCACCGCGTCGGCGGCCTGCCCACTGACGTACAAATACACCATCGCATACAGCGCATTCGTCCAGCCGAATACAAACCCGGCGCTCAAGATTACCAACGAATCGACGATAAGGTAACTTTGCGAAATCGGTACACCGCGGTAATGATTGAGGATGCGTGCCAGGATATCCGAGCCGCCGCTGGTGCCCTGGCCGCGGTACACCAACCCAAAGCCAATCCCGCTGACCACGCCGCCGAAGAGGGCATTGAGGATCAGGTCATCAGTCAAACCGCCGGGCGGCAGGTAGCGCGCCGTCACGTCCACCAGCAGCGAAAAGATCCCCACGGCCAAAACCGTGCGCAGCGCAAAACGCGGCCCACCCAGGAAGCGCCAGCCCAGCAGGAAAAGCGGTAAGTTGCCGATCAGCACCATCAGACCAATCGGCCAGTGAGTGTAGAAATGGATGAGCTGCGAGATACCGGAGACGCCGCCGCTGGCGAGTTCGGCGGGCACCAGGAAGGTATTCAATGAGACAGCCTGCAGAGCCGCTCCCACCAGGATAAAAAGCAGATCGCGTCCGGCGCGCAGCGTGAATTTGGCGCCGCGTACTGCAAACGCGTTTTTCCAGAAAGCTTTCATTGTTCGTCCTTATCTAAGCCGTGAGGCGTAAATCGTGAATCGAAATGCGTGCTAATTTACCACAAAGACCCGAAAACACAAAGCGGAAATTTTCCTTTATAGTTTCGAGTCTTCGTGGTTCAACCTCTGCGTCTCTGTGTCTCTGCGGTGAATCCCTTTTAACTAATCTTCCAACAATTCCTGTCCGGCCAGCGCCTCGATCACCCCGACCACGGCCGAGTTATCAAGTTCGGCCATGTCCATTTGCAGCATGGCGCTGAACAATTGCGCGTTCACCCCTGCACTTGGCAGCGGAATGCCGTACTCGCGCGCCGTGTCGATCACGATGCCCAGATCTTTAGCCTGCATGTAAGCCTTGAAACCGGGCTGGCGGTTGCCGGCGAACAGGCGCGGCGGCTTGTTGTCCAGCGTCCAGCATCCGGCCGCCCCACCACGGATGGCCTGCACGACTTTCTCCGGGTCGACACCGCTCTTGCGGGCGAAGATCAACAACTCACCCATCGCCACCATCTGTGCCGCCACCATGATCTGGTTGCAAGCCTTGGTAACCTGCCCTGCCCCACCCTCGCCAACATGCGTGATCGATTTGCCCATCGCCTCGAAAATCGGCATAACTTTGTCCAACGCTTGCTTCGGCCCACCAACCATGATGGTCAACGTACCGTTCTGCGCGCCCACATCCCCCCCACTGACCGGCGCGTCCAGGCACAGCACACCCACTTCGCCCAATTTCTCAGCGATCAGACGCGCACTGGCCGGTTTGATGGTCGAGTTGTCGACGAAGATCAATCCTTCATGCGCCCCCGCGATCACGCCGTCCGCTCCCAAAGCCACCAGTTCTACATCCGGCGAATCCGGCAGGTTGGTGAAAACGATGTCGACTTGCTCGGCGACCGCTTTGGGCGAAAAGGCTTCCACCGCGCCTTCCCCGACCAATTCTTTTACCGCTGCCCGGCTGCGATTGTGCGCCACAACCTTGTACCCGGCTTTCATGACATTGCGCGCCATCGCTTTACCCATAATCCCCAAACCAATGTAGCCGATGGTTGGTTTGTCCGTCATCTGAATCTCCTCTCAAAGAACATTGAATTTGATTGATTGCAACAGGAATTATAACTGACACCGAAGGCTCATTTTACCTATCGTAAATCGATATAAACACGAATGACACCAATGATTTCGAAAAACGCGAAGTTTTATATATTCGTGGAATTCGTGTTCCCCCCCGGCGACTGAAATCGCCTGCGACATCCCCCCGCCACACGGCTCACGAATCTCGAATCTTGCTCCTACTCCCCACTCATATCCACCAGCCCATGCCGGAGCGCCAGCACCGCCGCCTGGGTGCGATCGGCCACATCCAGCTTGGCGAGGATGGCGCTGACGTAATTACGCACCGTGCCCTCGGAAAGGTACAGCCGCTCAGCGATCTCGGCATTGCTAAAACCACGCGCCAGCAGCCGCAAGACGTCCAGCTCGCGGGAACTGAGTTCATCCGCCAGTGTGGTCGTCGGAGGTGCTCCGGCGCGCGCCACCTGGTTGAACAGCTTCCCGGCCACATTGGGGTCGACATGCGTCTGGCCTTCCAGCGTCCCCTTGATGGCCTCGATCAGTCCTTCCCGCGGCGTATCTTTTAGCAGGTAGCCATGCGCCCCGGCGCGGATGGCATCATAGACCCACTCATCGGCATCATAGGTGGTCAGCACCAACACTTTCAAGGCCGGGTGTTCCTTGATGATGGCGCGCGTAGCCTGGATTCCGTTCATGCCCGGCATCTTCAAATCCATCAGCACCAGGTCCGGGGCGACGGTGGGAATCAATTCCAAGGCTTCGGCACCATCGCGCGCCATGCCCACCACTTCCATCTCCGTTACGGTACCCAGGATAGCATTCAAACCTTCACGCACCACGTCCTGGTCATCGCAAATCAAGACCCTGGTCATGCCGTCACCTGCTCCACGGAAATGCGCACGGTCGTGCCTTCACCAACATCGCTGACTACTTCGAATGTGCCGCCCATCATCTCGACCCGCTCGCGGATGCCGCGCAAACCAAAATGCTGGTCAGCATCGACCAGGTCGGGATCGAAGCCGCAGCCGTCATCCTGGACCGACAGTGTGATGCGCCCGTCTGTACGCCATAGTTCGATGGTTACGTGTTCGGCTCCGGCGTGCTTGGCAATGTTTTCCAACGCCTCCTGTGTGACGCGGTAAAAACATTGTTCCAGATCGGGCGGCAGGTTTTTGACCTGGGATGATAAATGCAAGGTCAGGTCAAAGCCGACGCGGTTGGCAACTGCCTCGGCCAAGTTTCGGATCGCCAGCGCCAATCCTAAATCCTCCAGCGGTGTAGCACGTAGGGCCTGGATGGCGTTGCGCGTTTCCTGCAACCCGTGACGGGTATCGTCCAACGATTGATCTAACATAGCATGAGCCTTGTCCGGCTCACGCTCCCAGATCGCTTTGACCGCTTCCAACTGCACCGCCACCCCGCTAAGCGTGTGCGCCATGATGTCATGTAGTTCGCGCGCCATGCGGTTGCGCTCCCGGCTGATCGTCAATTGTTCCAAGGTAGCGGCATAGTGACTGAGCTTGGCGTTGGCCTGCACCAGTTCGCGGTGCTGCTGGCGCTGGCGTTTCACCAAGCGCGTGATCACGTAGCCAACCATCAGGAAGGTGAACGTACGCCCGAACATCGCCCGGCCGAAGTTGGTATTATCAATCACCTGATCCAGGTGCAGGATATGCAAAAAGACGACATCCAATCCAAATGTGCCGAAGCTGAACGCCAGTACGCTCCAGAAGTTATACTGCCAGCTTACCAGCACCAGCGGGAAGAACAGGAAAAGGATCACCTGCCACGAAAATTCGTTGTACACCTCGGGGGTGACCGCTTGCATCGAATGGAAGATCAGAAATTGGTCGAAGAGCGGGATAAAAGAAGCTCCAAACAGCGCAATCGGCAAGTAGAAACGTCCGAGAACGCGCTGCAGCCAGGGTAAGGAAAGATAGATCAACAGGGAGATGTTTGCAATCAACGTGAACCAAACCGCCACGGCAGGATGATGGGGCATTCCCCTCTTCGCCACCAAACCGATGGCGACGATCAAATCTGTTGTACCCAGGAAGCCAATGAAAAAACGGAACATGGGCAGCAAACCGGGTTCGATGCGCGTCCTCTCCATACTTTCATCTTAGCACAATTTGCACCTATTTTCACATGACGCCTGTCATAAAAGCAGGTGCAAGCTGTCACATCGGAAGGTGCGGGATGAATGCGGAAAGCTCACTGCGCGCACTACGCTGCAAAAACATTCTTCTTTATGCTGTGGGGGAAATTTGTACATTACACAAGGAGAAAATCATGCATAAAAACAAACGTAATTTCTGGCTAGATCTGGTCTTATTAGCGCTGCTGGCCTCGACGACCGTCACCGGCATCATCATCCATGTGCACGACGGCGGTAACAGCCCGCTGCACATCGTGTTCGGGGCCGTAATGACGGTCGCCCTCATCCCGCACCTGGGTTTCCACAAGGAGTGGCTAAAGGCCGTGCTTTTTAAACCGGGGAAGCCCAAATCAGGCCGCACGCGTGCCAACGCCATCATCGACCGCGTCCTGTTTACCCTGCTGGTCGCGCTCGTCGTCACCGGGATCGTCGGCGAAGGGCACTTCCACATGGCGCTGGGCATTCTGTTCGTGCTCACGATCGGCGTTCATCAACTGCTGCACGTCAAGTGGATCGTCCGCAACACGCAGCGTTACCTGTTTGGCAATACCGGAAGAGCGCAAGAGACAACCAAATCATCCAGTTATACAACGACACCATAGAACCAATTCAGGTGCCCCTACATCTGATCCCCTAATGAAAAAGACCTCCTGTTTGCCAGGAGGTCTTTACGATGGTAAGCCAGCGTCAACTCGCCATATCGACGTATATATAACCATTCTCCACCTTGGTCTGGAAAATCGGCAGCACATCCTTGCGCCGGATGGTACGCAGCAGATTGCCAAAACCCGGCGGCCAGGGACTCCATTCAGTCACGTCGCCGGTGCTGAAATCGAAGGCGCTGCGATGGAATGGGCAGGTCAGGCTGTGGTCTTTGCCAATGCGGCCGTTGGTCAACGGATAACCCCAATGCGGGCATTTGTTATCGAAGGCGAAAATCTCATCCTGATAATATACGATCTGGATCATCATCCCCTCGATGCGCGCCACATAACGTAACCTGGTCTTCAATTGCTGCTCACTGATCGTCCGCACCCACTTCATCGAAAACTCCTCAAGCCGAAATATTTGAATTCTGACAACTTCTATCTATAATATATTACGCTGAAAATCCAGTTTTTAGATCGATCAGCATAAAATTATAAGCCGGCCAACGGTCTTCACAGAAAAGAAATGGCTACACTATTTTAGACTGCCACAACCGAAGGAGAAAATATGAATGCGGATAAGAACATCGTCGTTTATGGTGCATATTGGTG
>JAFGRA010000217.1 GCA_016935415.1 Anaerolineales bacterium | reverse complement strand
CGCGTCATGGGAAGTTTGCGAATGTTCGGTCATAGGTCCCTCACTTTACCTGCCAGCGCATCTCATGCTGGCGGTGCCAGATGCGGTAGTTCAGATTGAGGAAGGCCGACGTTAGCGGATCTTCGACAGGAACGTTGATGATATAGCTGCTCAAGCTGGGGTGTGCCGCGTGGACCGCCAGCAGCAACGCCTGCGCCACGGCGACACGCTGGGGATGTGCCGGCGCGACGGCCAGGTCATAGAGAAGATAATCGCCTTCCCCCATCTGGTAGAGTACATATCCGGCCAATTGGCGCCCCTCCCAGTAGCCTACGCCGTGGAGCGTGTCCAGACTATATCTTAAGGAAGGAAGCGCTCGCTGCCAGGGTGGGCGGACATCGTGAAAGATGGGGTAATATTCGAGCAGAGCGTCCACGGCAGTGTAATGAATCTGATTGGGATAGCCATTGGCCGCCAGCGGCTGCGCTTCGGCCATCAATACCAGCAACTCTCGCACACACGCGAAGCCTAACCCGTTATAGAGCGCCGCTCCCGCTGTGTTTTGCATCAACATTTCCAGCCACAGGCATTGCAACCCACCAGCGCGCGCGGTGTTCTGGAGGTGTTGTATGATTTGACGGGCGATACCCTGGCGCCGCCATTCCGGGCAGACGCCAACCCCACTAAGCCAGCCCTGGTTCTCGCGGATGGAGAGGAACGCCAGGCCAACCGGGGTGTGTCCGTAAAGTGCGACCACAGATTGCGGCAAATCAATGGCCTCTTCCCGGCACATTTCGCTTAACTGCCGGGGGGTAACATGGACCGGGGTATAATACCCGGTGTATGCCTGATTAATCAAGGCCGCCAATTCATCGGGCGTTAACGCGGACGCCGGGACGAGCGTATATGTTTTGTGAGCCATCACGGGGTATGATAACATCGAGAGGACAAAAATCAACTTCTCCGATGTTTTGTGCATCTTCTAAACCGGGGTATAATGAAAGAAGATCCTATTCCAATTCCTATTTACCGTTCCCAAAGGAGGTGAGGTCATGGCGGATAATATCCAGGTGCGTAAGGCGCGGCTCAAAGATGCTGAGGTTATCGCAACCTTTGTCAATCGCGCCCATCCATCCGCAGCTCTGACGCGCATGGAAGTGGCGGAGCGCTTCAGCCAAGTGGGGTTTATGCTGGCCGAATCGGACGGCCAGATGGTGGGATTGGTTGGGTTCCAGGTGGAAAACCTGGTGATCCGGGTGACAGACTTTCTGATCGGGCCGGGCATAGACCGCGTGGCAACCGGTAAGGCGTTAGTCGCCGCTATGGAAGAAGCGGGGAGTGTGCTTCAGGCTGAGGCCGCCATTCTCTTCCTTCCCCCCGATCCCAGCTCCGATCTGATAGAATATTGGCGAATGTTGGGCTATGAGAGACTTTCTACTGCGGATATGCTGCATCGCGCCTGGCGTGAAGCGGCGGCGGAATGGAACGCGCAGCAAAGTGAGGCTGTGGTAAAGCAGCTGCGCGACGAAGTTGCCCGCAAGCCCTTCTGATAGGCAGCGTTCAATATAAGAGTGAACAGGGAGTACAGAATCCTATGGAAAAAGTCAAGCAATTTGTGAGTGCGCATCCTCAATTAACTTCATGGATCGTGTTGGCGTTGGGCATGGTGATCATTTTAGTCTGGTCGGCGCGGGATGTGGGGTTGTTGGCCGGGCAGTGGGTCGCCCTGATCCTTGCCACGATTGCCGTCGCCGGCCTGGCCGTCTGGATTATTGGCTGGGAAGACGAAGAGGAAAGTGAGGAAACACCGCCTCAACCAGAAGCCTAGCTTGGACGCCTCGTAACGCCCCCAACAACCACGTTGGGGGTGTTTTTATTGCCGCGATCGGCAACCTTCGCGCTATTTCCTAAATTTACACAATTACCTATTGACACCACCATGAAAGTATGCTATAGTTTAGATGGTTTCCGGTAACGATGCCGGTATTGTTACCGGAATCTAATTCTTTTACCCCAATGCTATTATTAATGACCCAAGCCAAAACAACCCTGACCATTCGCGATGTTGCTAAAGCTGCCGGTGTGTCTGTTTCCACCGTGTCGCGGGTTTTGAACGACAAGGACGACGTCTCAACAGAGACTTATGAGAAAGTTCAGGGCGTGATTGCTGAACTAGGGTATACCTCCAGCCTTGCCGCCACCAGCATGCGCAGCCGGCGCACCAATGTCATCGGCATTTTGGTGGTAGACATGGGCGACCCGTTCAGCCTGGAACTTTTCAAGGGCATCGGCAGGGCCATTCGCGGCACCGAATACGATCTCATCGTTTACAGTAGTGGGCGGATTGCCTCCAATACCGAACTGGGGTGGGAACGTCGGCATTTATCGCGACTGGATGGCAGCATCACCGACGGCATGATCGTCGTGACGCCAACAACAAATGAGCTCACCTTGATTTCACCGCTGGTTGCCATTGACCCCCATGATGACAATATTTTTCCTGCTGTGATTTCGTCCAACCGGGAAGGCGCCAGCGCCGTGATGGACTATTTGATCAGCCTGGGCCACCGCCGTATTGGGTATATTGCCGGACGCCCGGGGCTGTTAAGTACAACCCATCGCCAGCAGGGGTATCAGGAAGCGTTGCAAAGAGCGGGCTTGCCCATCGAGCCTGCGCTGATTCAATCAGGAGATTATACCCGCGAGACGGGCTTTCACTGTGCGCAAGCCTTGCTTACACTACCCGATCCGCCTACCGCGATTTTTGCCGCCAACGATCAATCCGCGCTTGGGGTGATAGATGCGGTCCACGAAGCTGGCCTATCCATTCCCGATGATGTATCGGTGGTGGGGTTTGACAATATTCCCCAGGCGGCTCGGGCCATACCGGCTTTGACGACGGTCGATCAATCCGTGAGTGAGATGGGGTATGTGGCGACCAATATGTTGTTCAAGTTGATCCACGGTAGTTCCCTGGATTACCAGATTTACCAGGTCCCGATTCAGTTGGTTATCCGAGAGTCATGCCGCTCAATTCAATAGCGGTTTGTGAAAATCGTTTTTTTTGTCACGTCCGGTAACGATACCGGCAGCAATGGTAAGGAGGAATCGTATAAGTCCTATAGCAAGACCATTCGCTTTACCCTAAGCTTAGTCAATGTATTCAGTTTCAGTCAAAAATACCTGGAGGAAAAAATGAAGGAGAGCAGAAAGAAACTTACACGCAGGGAATTCCTGCGCGGCGCGGCCGTAGTCACAGCCGGGATGGTGGCGACGGCCTGTAGCACCCCCACACCTCAGATCATCAGGGAAACGATCGAGGTTGAGAAAGAAGTGACCAAAATCGTCGAGGGCACCCCAGTCGTGGAGAAAGTCATCGAGACGCAGGTCATCGAAAAAGTGGTGACGGCTACACCCGAATCGGTAGCCCCCGTGGAAAAAGCGCCCGCCGTGTTGGGCACTTTCCCCAGAAGCGAGACGCTGATCGCCAGAATTCTCACCGGGCGCGTCGGTACACCCGACAACTTCAACTGGTGGGTGGGTTGGAAATCGTCGGATCGTGGTCTTCAGAACCTGGCTGACGAGACGCTCTGGGCGGTGGATTTCGCCACGGGCAACATCATCAATGGCCTGGCGGATGGCGACCCGGTGTACAACGCCGACTTCACGGAATGTACCATCACGCTGCGCCAGGGCGTCGCGTGGTCGGATGGCGAGCCTTTCTCGGCTGCCGACGTGGTTTACTCGGTCGAGACGTTCAAAGCGTACACAGAGTTCGGCGCCCACAACTTTATGATGGATAACGTCGCTTCTGTCACTGCTGAGGATGATTACACGGTTAAATTTGTGCTGAACCAGGCCAACTCCCGCTTCCACACCACTTTCCTTGACCGCTGGGGCGCCACGCGAATTATGCCGAAGCACATCTTCGAGAAGCAAGAGGACCCGGTGCAGTTTACGCACAATCCGTTCGTTGGCTGCGGGCCGTACAAGCTGCACAGCTTCGATCCCCAGGGAGCCTGGACGGCCTGGGAACGGCGCGAAGATTGGGACAAGTCCCCGACCGGTATTATGTACGGTCAGCCGAAGCCCAAGTATGTCATCTTCCAGTTCTTTGCCGACGAAGGCGCGCAAATCCTGGCGCAATTGACGCATCAACTGGATGTGGTGGAACTCTCGGCCGATGGTCTCAAGGCGCTGTTGGCGCAGGCCGAGACCTCCCGCGCCTACCAGCCGACTTTCCCCTTCGTGGTCAACAACGACCCCTGCATCACCGGCATCAACTTCAACACCGCCCGGCCGCCGTTTGACCTCCTCGATGTTCGCTGGGCATTGTTGTTGGCGATTGATATCGTCGAGTACACGAGCATCGCCGTGGATTCCTCGGGCACTTTAAGCCCGGTGCACGTTCCGCACCTGGGCGCTTACCCACGGGATTACATCGAGCCGCTGCAAGACTGGTTGGAGTCCTTCACGATTGAGGTTGGCGACGGCGAAACCTTCGCTCCGTATGACCCCACTGCGCCGCAACGCATCGCGGACTACGCCAGGACCCGTGGTTACGTCTTCCCGGATACGCCGGAATTCATCGAACAGGCTTTCGGGATGGGGTGGTACAAGTTTGCCCCGGAGATCGCCGAAAAGTTGTTGGTGAAGAATGGCTTCTCGAAGGATGCGGACGGGAAGTGGTTGCTGCCCGATGGTAAGCCCTGGAAGATCTCTTTCCTGTGCGAGACGACGCTTTCCGGCATGGGGGCGCGCAATGCGGCGGCGGCCGTACAGCAGTGGAAGAAGTTCGGCATTGACGCCGAAATGTTCCCCTCGGAAGCGCGCGCCGATTTGATTGCCGTCGGCGAGTTTGATGTGAGCGGCGACTGGCCGGCGCAAGAACCCTGGGGTGCAGGCCCCGACCTGTATCGCGTGCTCGACCGTTGGAACTCGGCTTACATCCGGCCGGTCGGCGAACGCACCCAGGGCCACTCCTGTCGCTGGTCAAGCCCGGAGATGGACGCCATCATCAAGGACCTGCGCGAGACGGATCCCTTCGATACCGAAAAAGTGATCGCCGTCGGCATCGAGGGTCTCAAGGAAGCCGTCAAGAATATGTCCGGTATCCCGACCTACGGGTATATTGGCTTTGTCGGTTGGGACGAGTACTACTGGACCAACTGGCCCGGTAGCGAAAATGCCTATTGTGCGCCTTATACACATTGGCCCAATCTCAAGTATATGACCCCATTCCTGGAACCTACTGGTAAGTAGGTTGTCCAATGGTGCAATAATCCTGGACGGGCGTCTTGCCCGTCCAGGATTCCTTTAGCTAAGTGAGGTGATTACCGTGGCATTTGTGAAACGATATCTCATCCCTCGCCTGATTCAATATGTTCTAGTCATCTGGCTAGGCATCACGGTGGTTTTTTTCATTCCCAGACTCACCCCGAATGACCCGGTTATGAGAATGATCGATCAGATGAGGGCGCGCGGTTCTACGTTGGAACCGGGTTCGATGGACGGCATTATCCGCGACCTGACCGAGATGTATGGTCTGGAAGGCTCGTGGCTCGATCAATATTGGGCTTTTTGGGGCAGGTTGTTCCATGGGGATTTCGGCGTTTCTTTCTTTCAATTCCCCACTCGCGTCAACCAGCTCATTGCGACTGCCATGCCCTGGACTTTGGGGCTGTTGTTGACCACGACCGCTATCACGTGGACCATAGGGAACATCTTGGGGGGGGTAGCGGGCTACTATTCGCGCAAGGGGTGGTCGCGGGTTCTGGATACTGTCGCCATGTTTGTTCGCCCGCTGCCTTATTACATCTTCGCCTTCACGTTGCTTCTCCTCTTTGCCTATGTCGTGCGTTGGTTTCCCATAACCGGCGGAGCGCCGTTGGGGGCTATTCCGACCTTCACCTGGCCCTACATCAAAAGTGTTATCTGGCATTCGACCTTGCCGGCGGTTTCGCTCATGGTTCTGGGGGGCGCAGTCACGTTTCAAACAATGAAGTTGATTGTGCAAAACGTCAATGCAGAAAACTTTGTCCAGTATGCCAAGCTGGGCGGCGTGAAAGAAAGCCGCATCGTGGGCAAGTACGTCATCCGCAACGCTTTGCTGCCGCAAATCACCGGCCTGGCGCTGGGGCTGGGACAAATTTTCAGCGGGGCGCTGATTACCGAGATCGTGTATGGGTATCCCGGCCTGGGCATGTTGCTTTATCGCGCTATCGTCAATGGCGATTATAATCTGATCATGGGCATCACGATCTTTTCTATCGTCGGTATCACCACGGCAATCCTGGTCGTTGATCTGGCCTATCCCTTGTTTGACCCTCGGGTGAGATACACATAAGGAGGCCGATCCCATGAAAATCCTTAAAGACTTATTCAGAGATTATCGCTTTTGCTTCAGTTTTGGCGCGCTGGTGATCATCGTGATCATGGCCCTCTTGTCTTTTTTCTCGCCTTATGATCCAACGTTGTGGAATGTTGTCCCGCGCGATACCAAGCCGTCGGCTGAACACTGGCTCGGCACCGATTCAAACGGCCAGGACATCTTTTGGCAGGCGACCTTTGCGGTGCGCAATTCCCTGATCATCTCCCTCATCGCTGCATTGATTTCCAGGGTGATTGCCATCCTGGTGGGCATGGTTGCCGGTTATAAGGGAGGCTCTTTTGACCGGATATTGATGTTTATCGGCGACAGTCTGTTGGTGATCCCGCTCTTTCTGATTATGGTGATGTTGGCGATGATGGTGCGGCAATTCATGAACCTGATGCTTCTGGGATTAATGCTCTCGTTTTTCGGTTGGGCATGGGACGCGCGCTTGATCCGCTCATTAATCCTAAGCTTGCGGGAGCGCGAATTCACCAAGACGGCCATCCTTTCAGGCGCGGGAACGGTCAAACTGGTCTTGAACGAATATATGCCCTTTGCCATGCCGTTGATCTTCTCGACGTTGATCAACAACATCGCATGGGCGGTTGGACTGGAAATGACGCTGGCTATCCTGGGGTTGGTCAATCTCAATATTCCCACCCTGGGGACAATGTTGAACTGGGCGCTCTTCTACCAGTCCATTTTGTTGGGACGCTGGTGGTGGATTTTAACGCCAGTGACCTTGTCGCTCTTCCTGTTTATTGCGCTTTACTGGCTCTCAGTCAGTATCAGCGAATACCTGGATCCCAGAACTCGTATCCAGCGCGTCGGAGCATAGTGAGGTGACAATGAACAAGACCATACTCAGAACTGAAGGGTTAAAAGCCTTCTACATGCTCGACGTTTTCGGGACTCAGAAGATTGTAAAGGCGGTCAATGAGATCACTCTCGACATTCGAGAGAATGAGGTCTATGGCATTGCCGGTGAAAGCGGCTGCGGCAAGACGACGCTGCTGAAAGTGCTGGCCGCAGCGATTGAACCGCCGTTGCGATTGGTTGACGGCTATATCTTCTATTATGTTGATGGTGAGGCGGTGGATGTGGCTACATTGAATCCGGAGGCCAAGCGCAAATTGCGGTTGGATTACATCGCCTACGTTCCGCAAGGCTCTATGAGCGCGCTCAACCCTGTGATCAAGTTGAAAGAAACCTACCTGGATTTCATCGAAAGCCACGTGAGCGGAAAAAGTAAAACAGAAATCCTCGCCATCGCCGAGCAACATATCGCCGAGTTGGGCCTGCCGCCCAAGATTCTGGACGCGTATCCGCACCAGTTATCCGGCGGGATGCGCCAACGGGTGACGATCGCTCTGGCGGCGCTGCTGAAGCCCAGCATCATCATCGCGGACGAGCCGACCACGGCGCTCGATGTGGTTGTGCAACGCGGCGTCGTGCAACTCCTCAAGGCGGTTCAACAGAAATTGAAAAATACGATCATCCTGGTCACACACGACATGGGCGTTCAGGCCAACATCGCCGATCGGGTCGGCATCATGTACGCCGGAAAAATCGTCGAGGAATCAACGACCGAAAAGATTTACGGCGATCCACAGCATCCCTATACCCAATTTCTGATCAATTCACTGCCACAGTTTGGCGACAAGTCGCCCCGCGAAAGCGTGCCTGGAAGTCCCCCTTCCCTTATTGACCTTCCTAGCGGCTGCGCATTCCATCCACGCTGCCCCCACGCTATGCAAATCTGCCTGGAAAAGACGCCAGACCTCATCACACTAGACACCGATCATAAAGTCGCCTGTTGGTTGGTTGGAGGAGAGCATGGAAAAGCTTCTTGAAGTCAAGACCCTGACCAAAGTATTCACCATGGGGAGTATCCTCTCAAGAGTCAGATTGACGGCCACCGATAATGTATCCTTCTTTATCAAACCGGGCGAGATTTTTACCCTGGCAGGAGAAAGTGGCTGCGGCAAAACCACGACGGCCAAGATTATTCTGGGTTTCGAAGAACCGACTTCAGGCGCGATCATCCACAACGGCAAAGATCGCGCAGAAACCAAAGGCAAGAAAGTCTGGCAAGAAGAAGGCATACAGGCCATCTTTCAAGACCCGTTTGGCACCTTCAACCCGCTGCGCGTTGTAGACCGCTATTTCTTCGAAACCCTCCAGAACTTCAAAATGGCGAAAACCAAGCGCGAGGCCATCGATCTAATTGATGAGACGCTGCAGTTGGTGGGACTTACCTACGACGAGTTCGCCGGGAAATACCCAAGCGAGTTCTCCGGCGGACAATTGCAACGTATCTCTATTGCCAGGGCCTTGCTGACCAAGCCCAACTTGCTCATTGCGGATGAACCGGTTTCGATGGTGGATGCCTCGTTGCGCATGTCAATCGTCAATTTGTTCAAGCGGCTCAAGGAAGAGACCGACCTGGGCTTGCTCTACATTACCCATGACCTGGCGACCGCCTACTATGTCAGTGAACGTATTGCCATTATGTTCAGAGGTAACATCGTCGAAATGGGATCGGTCGAGCAAGTGTTGATGTCGCCCAGGCACCCCTATACCCAACTGCTGCGCGAATCCATCCCCGAAGCCGATCCTAAAAAGCGGTGGAGCTCTGCAATCACGCTTTCCGAGTTAGAACACGAAGAGTACATGCGCACCGGCTGCAAATTCGCAGGAAGATGTCCTCATGTGATGGAGAAGTGCAAATTGGAAATGCCCGCAGATGTGCTCGTGGACAATACGCTTGTCAAATGTCATTTGTATAAAGGGTGAGTAGGATCATTTTCCTCCTTCTGACTACGGGACACACCCTAAACACAACTCCGCCCGGCTCTTAGCATCGGGCGGAGTTGTGTTTGCAGTTGCTCCTTCTTAGATATAGGTTATAATTTTGAGCGTTTAAAGTGGGAGGTGTGTAATTTGGATGAGCAACTTGAGGAAATAGCGGCTGAAGTTAGCCCAGAACCAGAGGATGGGGAACCTTCTCTGGGGCGTTCCTTTGGTATTCGTTCCTGGTTGCAGGATGCCGTGGAGACCCTGCTCCTGGCGGTCATTCTTTTTTTGGTCATCAATACCTTGACCGGACGTTACCAGGTCCACGGGCAAAGTATGACCCCCAGTCTGTATGATGGGCAATACCTGATTGCCAGCAAAGTTACCTATTGGCTGCATCCCCCTGAGCGTGGCGACATTATTGTTTTGGATCCGCCCAATCAGCAGAGTGAAATTCCTTACATTAAGCGAGTGATCGGTTTGCCCGGTGATGTGGTAGAGGTGCGTGATCAGCGTGTCTGGGTCAATGGGATCGCTTTGAACGAGCCTTATATTAACGAATCTCCGCACTATTCTGGGAATTGGGTTGTTGCTGAGGAGCAATATTTGGTATTAGGGGACAATCGGAATAATTCCAGCGATTCCCATGCCTGGGGACTGCTGTCGCGTGAGCAAATCCTGGGGAAGGCCGTCTTTTGTTATTGGCCGCCGGAGCACTGGGGGGCTATTCCTCATTATACTTTTCCTGAGCTGGCAGTTGCCCAGTAATTGGTTATTTACTTAGCTTTGTGATGCAAGAAGAAATTTTCGGAACACCGGATAGCCGCGAAACTGTATTGACCACGGATGACATTGTGTCACCGGGCGAACTGCTGCCTGGGGCTTCCGTGCGGGCCGCATCTTCGGGACTGGGATTGTGGTTGCGGGATTTGTTAGAAACCGTGGTCCTGGCGCTCATCATCTTCCTGGTGATCAATACAGTTACCGGCCGTTACGAGGTGCAGTCCATCAGTATGGAGCCGACCTTGCACGAGGGGCAATATTTGATTGTGAGCAAGATCACCTATTGGTTCCATCCACCAGAGCGAGGGGATGTGGTGGTGCTTGATCCGCCTAATGGACAAAGCCCCATTCCCTATATCAAGCGTGTGGTGGGACTGCCCGGCGAAGCGGTAGATGTGCGTGATGGGCGCGTATGGATTGATGGCGTGGCTTTGAATGAACCCTATATCAGCGGCCCGCCGACCTACAACCAGAAACGTGTATTGGGAGAAAACGAGTATCTAGTCTTGGGCGACAATCGGAACAATTCCAGCGACTCCCATGTGTGGGGGGCTTTGCCACGGCAGAATATTATTGGCAAGTCGGTTTTCCGCTATTGGCCGCCGGAGAAATGGGGTTGGATCCCGCATTATACATTTCCTGAATTAGAAGCTCAGCCCTAAGTGAATAGATTGGAAAGTTGGTCAGTAAAGGTACATGCATGAATTATTCCTGTCCGAATTGTTCGTTTGGCAGTTTGAAGCCCATTAGGTTGACATATGTGCGGCGTTGGGGCCCCCGCTTGATTACGGTCCCCGATTTTGCTGCATGGCGTTGTGATTCGTGCAAGTATACGCGCTATGATGCCGCAGCCATGGCCCGAATCGAGTTGATCCTGGGGGTAGAAGAAGAGGATTTGTTTATGCCGCGCCCCCCCCGACCACACCCCGCGGAAGGCCCCGATGAACGCGGCCCGCGTCGCTGGCCCTCTTAACTCTCGGACAAAAGGACTACCCGTTTCGACTTTTCGTCGCCACATTTGAACCACTTTGTGTCTGGCGCCCTGCCGGTCATAGACCGTTCTCTGATCAACTTTTGACGGTTTCTTAAGGCATGGTATAATATCCGTTCGTTATGTCGCCTTTGTGCTTTTCCGTTATTGTTTTTTCATTGTGATTCTCAGGGGGACTCCCGGGAGGAATTGGATTAGAATGTCAGTAACCGACCTTGGGATTAAATCGTACGCGCGTATTTCGAGCGCTTTGCCGTTGCCTGGCCTGGTTGAGGTGCAACTCAAGTCTTATGACTGGTTGCTCACCGAAGGACTTTTTCAGCTTTTTGACGAGATTTCACCCATTGATAGCTTCAATGGATTGTTGAGTTTGTTTTTACCCAGTACCAAAGCGCAAGAGAATAACTTTGAATTAGGGTATCGCTTTGGTGAACCCAAACACGGTCAGGAGGAATGTCTTGACCGTGACCTGACCTATGCTATTCCGTTGTATGTAGATGTAGCTCTGGTGAATCGTGAAACGAGCGAGATCGTCCAGCAGGAAATCTTCCTGGGCGACCTGCCCTTGATGACTGAGAACGCTACGTTCATCATCAACGGCACAGAACGGGTGGTCGTGAGCCAGCTGATCCGCTCCCCTGGCGTGTATTTTGGTGTGGATGATGACAGTGGTCATCGTTTGGCCAGCGCCAAGTTGATCCCCGATCGTGGCGCCTGGATGGAATTTGAAACCCGGAAATCCGGGTATTTGACCTTGCGTTTCAACCGCAAGCGCACCATCCCCGTGACCATTTTCCTGCGCGCTTTAGCGGCGGTCGAGGATGAACTGCGCAGTTCCGAGTTGTCCGTGGGCGATGATGAAGACCTGATGCGGATTTTTGGCGCGGCGGACAATGACCCCGATCACCCCTGGATTGCGAACACGATCCGGCAAGAGCCTAACTGGGAAACTAAGGCCGACCGTACTGTCGCTCAGGAGGCGCTCATTGAATTCTTCCGACGAATGCGCCCCGGTGACCCGCCCACATTGGAAAATGCGCAGGAATACCTGATTTCTCAACTCTTCGATCCCCAGCGTTATAACCTTCAGCGGGTGGGCCGCTACAAACTCAACCAACGTCTCCAGATTGATGTGCCGATGGCCGTCCGCACCATTACCAAGCAGGATATTGTCGCCTTAGTGCGGCGGATGATTCACATTAACAATGGCGTGGCCGGGCCTGATGATATGGATCACTTGGGAAACCGGCGCGTCAAGACGGTGGGCGAGTTGGTTCAGGCCAAAATCCGGGTCGGATTGGTGCGCATGGAACGCGTTGTCAAAGAACGCATGAGCATCCGCGAGGAATCGCCGACGCCGGTAAACTTGATCAACATCCGGCCGGTGGTGGCCGCGATTCGGGAATTCTTTGGTTCCAGCCAACTCTCCCAATTTATGGAGCAAACAAACCCCCTTTCGAGCCTGACACACAAACGCACTCTTTCGGCATTAGGGCCGGGCGGTCTACGTCGTGAGCGGGCCGGCTTTGATGTGCGCGATGTGCACGACAGCCACTATGGCCGCATCTGCCCCATTGAAACCCCTGAGGGTCCCAACATCGGTTTGATTGGGCGCCTATCCACCTACGGCCGGGTGAACGATCTGGGCTTTATCGAGACTCCTTACCGCCGGGTGATTCGCACCGTCCACAATACGGTGGAGCAGTTGGTGGGGGAGGTGTTGCGTGAGGATGTGCAAGACCCCCAGACAGAGGAAGTTATTGTGCCTGCCGGTGTGAAAATCACCCAGGAGTTAGCCGAAAAGATCGCCGCGCTGCCCTTGACACAACCTGTGCGAATTGTGCCGCGCGTGACGGAGGAAATCGCCTATCTCTCAGCGGACCGCGAGGAACCTTACGTGATTGCCCAGGCTAACGCCCGTATTGATGAGGAAGGGCACTTCGTCGGGGAGCGGGTTGCTGTGCGTAAGGCTGATGGTCCCGGTTTTGCCCCGCCGGTGCGCATTGACTACATTGATGTCGCGCCGATCCAGATTGTGGGGGTCTCGGCCGCCTTGATTCCCTTTCTGGAACACGATGACGCCAACCGGGCGTTGATGGGCTCCAACATGCAGCGGCAGGCGGTGCCCCTGATTGCGCCGGATGCTCCCTATGTTGGCACTGGAGTGGAAGAAGCGGCGGCGTTGAACTCCGGCTCGGTTATCCTGGCGAAGGCTGACGGCGCAATTTTGAGCGTCACTGGGGAGCGCATTGTGGTCGGTCAGGATGACGGTGAGGTTGTCACTTACCATTTGAAGAAATACACGCGCTCGAATCAGAGCACTTGTGTGGATCAACGCCCGGTGATATTCAAGGGACAGCGTGTCAAGACCGGCGATGTGCTGGCCGACAGTTCCTCCACCGAAGGTGGCCAATTGGCCTTGGGGCAAAACGTCCTGGTGGCCTTCATGTCCTGGGAGGGCGGCAACTATGAGGATGCTATTCTGCTCAGCGAGCAATTGGTGCGGGATGATCGCTTTACTTCCGTTCACATCGAAAAACTCGAATCATCAGCGCGGGATACCAAGTTAGGCCCTGAGGAGATCACCCGCGAAATCCCCAATGTTTCGGATGATGCTCTGCGCGATCTGGATGAGGATGGTATCGTGCGCATTGGGGCCGAGGTTGGCCCGCTAGATATTCTGGTTGGCAAAATCACCCCTAAGGGGGAAAAGGAACTGACACCTGAGGAGAAATTGCTGCGCGCGATCTTTGGCGAGAAGCTGCGCGACGTTAAGGACACCAGCCTGCGGATGCCCCACGGCGCTCATGGGAAGGTAGTAGAAATCAAGGTTTTTGACCGTGAGGAATACCGCGATTTGCCGGCTGGCGTCGAAAAAGTGGTGCGCGTCAGTGTGGCGCAGCGGCGCAAGATCACCGAAGGAGACAAGATGGCCGGTCGTCACGGCAATAAAGGCGTGATTTCCAAGATCGTGCCCATTGAAGATATGCCCTTTTTGAACGATGGCGTCCCGGTTGACATCATTTTGAATCCCCTGGGTGTGCCCGGCCGCATGAATATTGGGCAAATCCTGGAGACCCATTTGGGCTGGGCGTCCGACCGCCTGGGATTCCGCACGATCACGCCGGTGTTTGATGGCGCTGATGAACAGGAAATTGCGGCGGAACTGGCGCGGGCTTGGCTTATCGATCGTGCCTGGGACGAGATCATGGAGCGCACGTGGGTATGGCTCAAGGCGCAAGACTATCCACTGGAAACCTTGCGAGACGATGAGGAAGCCCGCTTGCTGTACATTGCATCGTGGTTGACGCCCAAAGGCTATGACCTCAACACCTTGCGTGATGATCGGATTTATGCACGGCGTTCCGTGTTACGGGAATGGCTCAAAGAGCATAATTACGATCCCCAACCCCTCCTTGCTTTTGAGGAAGATGTTCAGTCTATAACTGAACGGCAGGTTGCGAATGAGCGCGCCCAAGTGGTCTGTCTGCGTTTGTGGATGGAATCGCATGGACAAAGCGTGTCAGAGCTTGCTGATGAGGCCGTGCTGCTGGCGGCGACGGAATACAGCCTTCAACACCATGCCCCTTTGCCAACACTGGGTAAGATGTTGATTTACAATGGTAAAACTGGGGAACCGTTTGATCAGCCGGTGACCGTAGGCGTTATTTACCTGCTGAAGTTGGCGCACTTGGTCGAAGATAAAGTCCATACTCGCTCGACAGGCCCTTACTCACTCGTTACGCAGCAGCCGTTGGGTGGCAAAGCGCAATTTGGCGGCCAGCGTTTCGGCGAGATGGAAGTCTGGGCTTTGGAGGCGTATGGCGCAGCGTATACCTTGCAAGAGATGCTGACCATTAAGTCGGATGATGTTCAGGGCCGTGTGAAGGCTTATGAGGCCATTGTCAAGGGGGCGCCGATAGAAGAGCCGGGAATTCCGGCTTCGTTTAAGGTGTTGGTAAAGGAATTGCAGAGTTTGGCGCTGGCGGTCGAAGCTGTGACTGATTCTGGTGAAGTATTGCGCTTTGGGCGGGATGAGCGCCGGATGCAACTGCCGAAGTTGGGCATGGGGTTGTTGGGGTTAGCTCCCGGCGACTAGCCGGTTGACCTTTTCGCACTCTGTGGTAAAATCCTGATTCGCAGTAGAGGGCAGCTATAACCCCTGCCTTCTTCGGTTTAACATAAAGACGGTCTATAACCAGGAGGCCATCGCAGCTTAAGATGGCCTTATTTGCTGGAAT
>JAFGRA010000216.1 GCA_016935415.1 Anaerolineales bacterium | reverse complement strand
TGCCCTGGATTGGGGGCTGGTCAACCAACTGATTGCAGCCGACGAATTGCAGGCCACCACCCTGCAAATGGCAAACTCGCTGGCATCCGGCCCAACCCAGGCCTACGGCCTGACCAAGCGCGCTTTCAACAGGGCCGTCCTGCCAGACCTGGAAGCCACCCTCGAATATGAGGCCCAACTACAAGAGATTGCCGGGCGGACCGCGGAGCACAAAGCCCGCGTGGCCGCTTTCCTGGAGAAACACAGTTAGCCTCAGGAAAAATTTAAGATCAAAATTTCGCCTACCTGGGTGAAAAATATTTATGGAGTGATTTTATGACCAACCTACCCAAAGACATCGAGCGCGTGATCGTCGATCAATCAGCCATCGCTGAACGCGTCTCCGCCCTCGCCCAGAAGATCGACGAGGAATACGCCGATGTCGAAAGCCTGTACATCGTCGGTATCTTGAAAGGTGCCTTCATCTTCATGTCCGACCTGTGCCGCAAGCTGACCACCCCACATACAGTGGACTTCATGGCTCTTTCCAGCTACGGGATGCGCGGCGCCAATTCCGGCGCGGTGCGCATCATCATGGACCTGCGCGAGAACATCGCCAATAAGCACGTGCTGGTGGTCGAAGACATCCTCGATACCGGTGCCACGCTCAACTACCTGACCCGCACCCTGGGCAGCCGCCGCCCGGCCTCGCTGCGCACCTGCGTGCTGCTCGATAAGGGCCGCAGCGAAGTCGAGACACAGGTTAGCTACCTGGGCTTCCAGATTCCCGATGTGTGGGTAGTGGGTTACGGGCTGGATTTTGCAGAACAGTACCGTACCCTGCCTTACATCGCTGAACTGAACCAGGCCATTCGCAAGAAGAGCGCTTAAACCATTTATCTGTTTAATGTAAATACGTGCACAGGCGTAGCTCTGTGCGCGTACCTGTTAACCGAATATTCCCTTTTGGTAGGCGCGACGTAATCTTTCTGATGATCCGCGGTTGCCCCTACTCCACCGGCATCAAAATTTCATTTTCCAGATCGTATACCCATTCCTGATCGCCGTTATCCTTCAACAGCAAGTGATCCACATCCTGCCACCCGCTTGTGGACAACAACGCCGGGTCTGTACGCCTGTCTGAAGTCAAAAGTATCCGGGAAGTCAGTGTCTCCACATCCAGGCTGAGGATGGTATGCCGCCATTCTTCCAGGCATGCATTTTCAGCCACCGTCAAGGCCAGAACGCGGCCGTCTGGCGCCCAGACGATTGCTCCAGCTACAGGTGCATCGGTAAAGCCTTCAAGCGTGGAGCGACGTTCTACCCCACTTGTCAAATCCAACAAAACCAGTTCAGGCGCGGCCGCGCCCCAGGGGATATAGGCTAAGGTACCGGCATCTGGCGAAAGCCCAATGGCGCGCGCCTCGCCGAGGAACAGGGTTTCCAATTGCCCATTTTCTAAATCGAAGTGCAGCAAATCACTGCCATCCACCAAGATACCGCAGCCATCGACCTGGGTACGATGGGTAAGGTACACCGCGTTTTCATCCTCTGCCCAGCGGTACACTTCCGGCAGGCCAAACCCTAGTGCAGCAGGGATGTATTCATCGTATACCGTCCAGACCAGCGCTCCATCGTTATCCTGGATTTGGAAAAGCAACTGATAGTCATCCCGGCCTTCCATTATCAGCGGGCCGCGCAAAAAGCCCAGCGCCGTCCAGCTTCCATCCGGGGATTCGGAACGCCAGGTATACGTTTCGGTGGGAGTAACTGTCAAATGCGGAGATGAGGTCTGCGGTGTGTTTGTTTCAACGGGAAGCGGTGTTGGGGTAGCTTCTATCACGTCAGGTGTGTTCGTCACCGGCGAGTCGGTGGGTGCGCTGATTGGCGCTTCTGTGACATTGGGCAACGCAGTTGACCCGGCACAGGCGGTCAATACCAATAAACCAATCAAACAAATATACTTTTTCATACCACAACCTCCTTAAATAAAACAACCTCTCCATAATCCCTAGACGCTGAAGAGGCTGCGTTGGTTCCAGGTAAAACCTGTTTTATTAGAACAGGCCGTTCGACGTGAGGATCACCCCACCGGTCAGAAAAGCGAACAGGACAAATGCAGCCACAGCCGAGCGGATGAAATCACTTGTGGTGCGTTGGTTGACGACCTGCTGCTGCGGTGGGGTACCCTCGATGGTATACAGCGGCCCCCCAAACCAGGCCACCAGGATACCGCCGACGAAGCCCCCGAAGTGGCCCCAGTTATCAATGCCCGGAGCAAAACCAAGCAAGAAGTTGATTACCGCCAGGTTGAGAATATTGACCAGGATCGCCCGGGCGCGCTGCCCAAAAACGTTGCGGTTCTGGTAAGCCAGTACACCCTGTGCCGCCATTAACCCAAAGACAGCCGTTGAAGCGCCCAATGAGGGGTTATCGACAAACACAAACGAGGCGACTGTCCCGGTAAAACCGCTGACCAGGTACAGCACCAGGAACTGCCAACGCCCGTAATAGCGTTCCAAGCCCGGGCCGAACAGGCGCAGGGCATACATATTGAAGCCAATGTGCAAGATCGCCGTGATTTGGAATCCGTTCGTGCTGCTAAGCATATTACTATGCAAGAACATGGGTGTGAACAAGCGCCACAACTGGCCCTGCATGATCGCCTGGTTCGATTTGATCCCAAGCGCGGCCACGATATCGTAGCCAACCAGCAATACCCCGGCCAACTGGAGCAAGTAGATGCCCACTGTGATCCCAATCAGGCCATAGGTGACATACGGTACCCAGCCGGAAGGGTCACGCTGCCGCGCAGCCACCGAGGAACGCGCAGGTTGCTGCGTTTCGGTTTGCTTGATCTCGTCCCAGGAGGGGCCGCTTTGGTCACGGGGTTGTTCTTCGGGATGCTGTTCAGAATTCATAATCTGTGTCAATTCTCAATAATTTAGATAGTGTTCAGTAAATTAATCAAGAACTAGTTTACCAGCATCACGCAGCTTTGTGCAATCAGGGAAGCGTTAGAGTTTAATAAATATCCCCGGCGCAGCTCATCTTTCGAGGTTTTCAAAACACTGCCGCAGACCGACAGCCATTGCTTTTTGATCTTCCACATTCACTCCCGTCAGCATTTCCACTTCGATCTGATTAACCACCCGGTGCGCTTCTGTCAGCTTGGCACTTCCGCTGGCAGTCAAAATGGTCTGGATGATGCGGCCATGTTCAGGGTGAGATTTACGGCTGACAAAGCCGGCCGCCTCCAGGCCTTTAATGATCTCGATCATGGTCTGCGGAGTGACAAAGCAGGCGCGCGCCAGGGCCGCATTGGAAGCTTGAGGGGTTTGTTCAAGCGCGCTCAAAGCCGCATATTGGGCGGTGGTCAGCTCCAGGGATCGCAAGCGGGTATCCATAACTAACCGCAGGGTTTGCTGGGCACGTTTGAGCAAATAGCCAATTCTTTCATCCATCGTTAACCTCTGAGGGCTTGACATCTATCAGGTTCCTGATATTATTATCAGTGTCCTGATAATAACACGTAAAGGAGCAACTGACAATGAGCAGCATAATTGGTCCCGATTTTATCGCCTTACAGGTCCATGATCTGGAAGCCGCCAGACAATTTTACACCGAACACCTCGGCCTGGTGCCCGCCCCTGGTCGATCTGGACGCGAGTCAAAAGCTGGGTTGGGGTGTCTCGCTCTGGCTGAAATGCGAAAAAGCCGACTCGCTTTGCGCAGCATTGGAAGCACACGGCACTACCATCACCCAACAGCCCAGCGACGGCCCCTTTGGGCGCACATTCGCCTTCATCGACCCGGATGGGTATCTGATTACCGTGCATGGGAGCAAAGGCTAGGGACATGTCACCTAGATATTGGATCATCGTCGCCTCGCGTGACCACGTGCAGCGCGGTCTGGCGGGCGGTTTTACACAGGCCAATCACGGTAAGGCCGCGCCTTTACGCCGCATGCACCAGGGTGATTGGATCGTCTATTATTCACCGAAAAAAATCTTTGGGAAAGCTGAACCTTGCCAGCAATTCACTGCCATCGGCCAACTAAAGGATGAACGCATCTACCAGCAAGACATGGGAAACGACTTTGTGCCTTACCGCCGGGATGTTGAATTCAAAGATTGCAACGAAATACCCATCCGGCCGCTGATCGCCGAACTGACGTTTATCAAGGATAAACAACACTGGGGCGCGCCTTTCCGCTTTGGCGTGCTGGAAATCCCAGCACAGGATTTCCAGCGCATTGCCGCCCAGATGCTGCCGGGGTCGATCCCGCGCTAGTCGTCTGCTTCGTCCGCGTATTCCTCGTCGTGTACGTGCCCGTGTTCCAGTTCTTCGGCGGTGGGGGGGCGCAGGTCGACAACCTCGATGTAGAATTGCAGTTCTTTACCGGCCAGGGGGTGATTGAAATCCAGCTTGACGGTGTCTTTGGCCAGCGAGACGACCTTGGCGTAAAGCATATCGCCTTCGTTATCCGTCAACTCCAATTCCACGCCTGGGGCCAGGGGCACGTCGGCCGGGAACTCGGTGCGAGGAATATCGCGGATCTCTTCTTCATCGTACTCGCCATAGGCTTCTTCGACCGGGACGGTGATCTGCTTCTTATCCCCAATCTTCATGCCATAGAGTTCTTTTTCCAATCCAGGGATGATGTTTTCGTATCCCTGCAAGAACTCGATCGCTTCTTCATCTTCGGTATAATCGAAAACCTCACCATCCACGGTCAGGGTGTAAAACAAACTGACGACCACATCAGCAGCAACTTCTTGGGGTTTATTCTCCGCGCTCATTTCGCCTTCTTTCTTAGGTATGCCTATGCCGGGCATAAGCATATCCCGACATAAGAATGGCCTGCCACGGGCAGGCCAGCATGTATTCGTAATTCGATTATAACAGAAACCCCATTAAAAACATCCACCGCGAGGGCCTAACTCGCGGCAGATGTTCACGAAGGAGCACACACCCCCTTGCTTGCTACCTAAAAAACACTTGGGGATCAGTTAGTTTATTCCCGCTCGGTGTACAGGCGGATGATATGTTCGACGTCGGTATCCATCAACCCACGGGCGATGATCTCGCGTACAAATTCTGGGGTCACACCGCGTTCGCGCAGGCAGCACAGTTCGTCGACATTGGCAACTTCGATGCCTGCGGCAAGCATTTCCTGCACGAATTCCAGCCGCAAGTTACGTTCGAAAGCATCGATGATTTCATCGCTCCCGGCATCGGGAACAGCTTTCCGGATTGCACGGAGGTATTCGGGCTGGACGCGATGATCAGCCATGTTAATGAAGTCATCAAAGGAAGCGCCTTCCAATCCAATCTCGCGGTACTCGCCGACGCGCTCCGGCCGCACCCGCCGCTGGCTCATTTCGATGATCTCATCGACCGTAAGATCGTCCAAGCCGGCCGCACGCAGTTCCCGGATAAAGCTCGGTTTAACGTGGTTTATCCCAAAATCCACCAGAGTATCGATATCCAAAAGATCGAAGCCCAGTTCTTGCAACTCACGCACGTAATCGGGGCGGACATTGTGAATAGCAAGGCGTACAAGGTCATCGGTGGTCAGGTCGGAGAACCCCAATTCACGCAGTTCGCGGATGAAGCCCGGTTTGACTTTATGGATGCCAAACTGCACGATGTCATCGATCGTCAAATCTTCGATCTCCAGTTCGCGGACTTCTTTTACCAGACCGGCGCGCACCTTATGGATGCCCAACTGCACGATATCGTCGACGCTAAGGTCGCTGATCTCCAGCGTGCGCAGTTCTTGCAGCAGGCTGGGGCGCACTTTGTGAATGCCGAACTGCACCAGGTCGTCCACGGTGAGGTCGTCTAAACCCAATTCCTTGAACTCGCGCACGTAGCTGGGGCGCACCTTATGAATACCGAACTGCACCAGGTCGTCGATACTGAGGTCTTCAAAGCCCAACTCCCGGAACTCACGGATGTAGCTGGGGCGGATGTTGTGAATCTTCAACTGCACGATATCGCCTGCATCCAGGTCGGTCAGGCCCGCATCCAGCAAGGCTTGGACGTACTGCGGAGAAATATTGTGAATGCGCAACTCCACTGCCTCACCAATGTCCAGATCGGTCAGCCCGGCCGCCTGGATTTCGCTGATGAATTCCGGAGTGACACCGTGCAAGGTGATCCGGTGATAATCACCCTGGCTGACGTCTTCGTATCCCAACTCAGCCAATTTGGCGATCTGACCGGGTTCCATCTGGAAAGCCGGGTGCACCAGGTGAACGGGCCGGTGGGGGTGCATGGGGTTAGCGGATCGAAAGGCGGAAACCGGATCGGCGGGGACGCTCTCGTCCAGGGCCTGTAAAAGCATCTCGCCTTCGGCCGCCGAGATTTTCCCGTCTGCGATCATATCTAAAATCATACTGCGTTCTGCTTGTAAATCCATGACTTACTCCTTGAAGCTGATATACAAATATTGCCGGTACCGTGAACTTGTTTCCATGGAATGTATTCCTTCCTCCAAAATACCTACCAGTTTACTAGGAAGATGAATCGAAGGACTATAGAAGCAATTCCGTACTCGAAGGGGCAAAATTCCAGCATACGCCGTAGCTTGCTGCGGGGTTGGAAATTTTGAGGAATTGCCATTTATTTTCCGAGTTGTTTGAGCAGACGAGCAGCTTCGACCGCGTCGATCTCGCCGTCGCTCAGGCGCTGCAAGATTTGCTTGCGCTGCGCCGCCAGGGTGTAGGCCGACGTCTCGGCTTCGTACCCCATCTCTTCAACAATTTTGTCCAACTGGCTGCGCATGGCCCAATAGGAATCACCGGTCTCACGCTCCATTTCCTTGAGGTTGCCGCGATTGCGCACGAACACTTCCAGGAATTGCAATTGCTCCGGGGATAGGCGGGCGAAGGCACTGAGTTGGTAGCTGCCCACGATCACCGTGTCGCAGGCCGTACACCCGACCTGGGTAACCACCATGGGCGCGCCACAGCTTGGACATTTCGATGGAATTTTGCTCATTAATTGCTCCTTATTGGCATACTTTAGCATTAATTTTGGATTAAGTCAATATATTTGGTATATTCGCCAATAATTTTGGCAGGAAGTGATTGGTAACCAGCAATTAGGCACCGAGGGGTAGCAACAACGGGATGGGGGGAATTTCGATGTTCGTGATCGAGAATCGTGATAAGTAACCAGTACCCTGTAATCAGGCATCTAGGGTTAGTAACGGCAAGATGGGCAAAGACTTCAAAGCTAATAAATTGAGAATCGTAAAACGAAAATCGTGCAACGCATTTCTTCATTCTTAATTTCCCGCCCACTCTGCTTCCCCTGCATCTTGTATCCCCCTCGATGCCTCAGCGCCTAAGTGCCTCTTCCCTCTAATTAGGAAAATCTAATCTTCCGGTAAGCGGAGAGTGATATACTTCTGAACGACGTTTATCGGGCTACACTGGGCAAATCGCAGAACGGTTTGCTTAGGAAAGACCAAGGGTCTTTCACCTAAGGTGAACACAAGTTGATCGAACTCCCGCTTTTTCCACTAAATACAGTGCTCTTCCCCGGCACGCCGGTCACGCTGCATATCTTCGAAGAACGCTACAAGAAGATGTTCCATCGCTGCATCACGCAGCAGGAGCCGTTCGGCGTAGTCTTGATCCAGCGCGGGCTGGAAGCTCTGGGGCCTATAGCCGAACCCTTTGCAATCGGCTGCACGGCACGCATCACTTTTGTGGAAGAATTGGATGGCGGCCGACTGAACGTAATTGGCGTAGGCGGGGAACGCTTCCGCATCAATTCCGTCAACCGCGACCAGGATTACCTGGTCGGCAGCGTCGAAATTCTGCCGCTGGATTTCGAACCGCAGCAAAACTTACTGCTGGCCGGGCGCGACCTGCGCCCCTGGGTCAAGCAATATCTCAAACTGCTGATCGACGCCGATTTGATCAAGCTCAACCTGGACAGCCTGCCTTACGATCCGTTGGAATTCGCCTATCTTTCCGCCCACTTCTTGCAGACCCCCATCCACCAGAAACAGGAACTGTTGGAGGTCAACCGCGGCACCCAGTTGATGGAAAATATTCGCGGCATCTACCAGCGTGAAGTCGCCTTACTGCGCAGCATGCTGGCGATCAAAGAACCGGCGGGGGATTCGCAAGCCTCGTTGAATTGACCCCCAATTGCACCAAACCCGGGATATAAAAAACTCGCCTTGCGGCGAGTTTTTCGTTTGCGTACTCGTAAGCTACTGAATGTTCGTAAAATTGATCATGATCACGTTTTCGTCACAGTTATCGTATGTGTCGAAATAGATACGCTGTGAAAGCGCATTATTGTTCTGGTCGACCAACTGCACGCTGAACAAACCTTCGGTAGCGATCAATTGGTCATCGAGGATGAACTCGAAAGCCGCGGGGCCATATTTATCGATCAAATCTTCACGCCCGGTGATGGCGGTCTGGATGCCGGACGAATCTTGCGCCGGGCCGTATAACACCACGTTCTGCTGGGTGAGCGGAGCGCCGTCTTTGAAGACCTGCCCCGCCAGAATAGTTACACCTTCTCCAGTTGATTCGTCACAAGTATATTCTGGTCGGAATATATCTGCTGCCATAGCAATCGGGACCTCATCCGCAACCACAAAGCTGTAATCGCTGACCGGCGGTTTGTTGGTCGGGGTGGGTGGGTTGGAGACAAAATCCGTCGGGGTGGGCAGCGGCGTGGTTTCCGCATCCGTCGGCGCCAGCGTAGCAACCGGGACTTCTTCAGTCGGTTGGCCTACCGGAGTTTCTCCGCCGGCCTGGGTTTCCCCAACCGTGGGCTGCACCGCAATCGGCGTTTCGCCCGCCGCCAGCGTATTGGCAGGCAATGGTTGGCCGGGTTCCGGCGTTGAAGTCGGGAAAGGCGTAGCCGAAGGCCGGGGAGTCACCACCACGACCGGGTCGGGTGGGAAAAAATTCAAGGGAGATTGAGGCGTGAAGAAGATCAACAAGAAATAGCCCGCCAATAGGGCGCTGGCAAGCAGGAAGAACAACGAGCCGATATTGAAAATTAGCTCGCTAAAATTGCGCGGCCCGCTTCGGCCGCCGTCATCATCATAGTCGTCTTGAAAATCGTATGCATCCATATCAACCACTCTCTTTTTGGGAAACTCTTTGATTTTGCCCTGGTATTTCGTCTCTATTATAGTGGAATCTGGCGCTACGGTAAGAAAATCTCGATTTGACTTTCAGCGCGTTTTTGCGCCAGCCAGTCTTCCAAAGCATGTGTTTGCAGCGTCAGGCGGGCATCGGCAGATAGCGGCCGGTCCGCGGCGTAATCCAACACCTGCAAAATGTGAAAGCCCAGGCGGCTTTCGATCACTTCGCTGTATTGCCCTGGTTGCAAGGAAAAGGCCACTTCTTCGAGTTCCGTTTCGAGCAGGTACCCACGCGGGAACCAGCCCAGGTAGCCCAAATTATTCGGATCATAGTTTTCGATGCGGCTCTCGAAGGTCGAGCCACCCTCTAACTGGCTATAGACCCGGATGGCATCGACTTCGTTGTAGAACAGGATTTCGCGAGCCAGCACCTGCTCGGCATTTTCCGGCACAGTATTGGCGATCTGGTCACGCATCCAGGCTGCTTCAAGCTCCAGCTTCAAGTCCCGGCGAAAGCTTTCCTCGGTATAGTGATGAGCCTGCATCCAGGCCGCCAGCGTCTCAGTACCGCCGACTTGCTCGGTCAATTGCGCCACGCGGTCCGCAACCATAACATCGTCGGCCACAAAACCACCGGCGCGCGCCCCCTGCGCCAACAGCAGGCGAGCGATCAGATCATCGAGCACGCTGGTTTCCACATTCTCAGTTGCGAGCAGTGTGCCAGCCTGCGCCTGGGCATCCTGATAACGCGCCAGGTGAGCTTGGTAGATGGACTGGCCGATTTCCTCCCCGTTCACGATTGCAGCCGCCGGGTCTGGAGCTGTAGTCGGGGTAGGTTCAGGTTGGGTTTCGGTAGGATTTTGCACAGGCACTTCCGCCTGTATTTCAACCGAAGGTGTAACGGGTGGCTCGTTTGCATCCGGCATGTTGCAGCCAACCAGCAGCCCGGCGACGATGAATCCCCACCATAGATAGCGAAGCGGCGTTCGTAATTTCATTTTTCTCGTGATTTCCTTGATTCTATATCCATTTTTACGGTGATAACCCCAACATTATACTCGCGAACCACCTCTAAACCGGGCAGAGGCTACCCGCTACTGAGAAACTATTAATCAACTCTTAACCGGCTTTTTTGCGCGCACATGCTCATATGCCGTCTAAACATATCCTACCTGTAGGGGCGGATGCAATGCGCCCCTACACGCTCATGCTGCATAAGAATGAGGCGAAAGCAAAATTCAAAAACAAATATCTGAATTTTGAGATTAATAGATCGACAAGATCATCCCCCACTATTCGACATCCCCGGTGCGGATGCCGACCTTGCGGGCCGGAATGCCCGCCCAGATTTCATAGGGGCTGGTCGATTCCAGCAAAACGGCATTGGCCCCCACTACGGTACCCTCGCCGATGGTGAGTTTACCTTCCTTGCACAGCACCTTGGCTCCGGCTGCGATCACGGCGTGATCTTCCACCACGATCTGCTCGAAGCGCGATTGCGAGAAAGGCTTGTAGACATCCGTACGCCCAAAGGTCACGCCGGGGTAGACCTTGACGTTATTGCCTATTACGGTCTTGGGGTGAATGACCACCCCAAACCCGCCGTGCACCAGGTAAAAACCTTCCCCAATCTCAACCGAAGCTGGGATTTCTACCCCCAACATCTTGAGCAGGTAATAGGCCAACTTGCCGATCAGCGGCGTGCGGCGGGCGTACACCAGCCGCGAGTAAAAATCCTTACGTGCCATTACAATCTCCTCAATTCACGGAGTGCCTTTTCCAGGCTGGCGGCCACCCGTCCGGCCGTCTGGCCGTCCCACAAGTCGGGGCGCACCCCACTGCGCCATTTCCCGGCCAATACTTCCTCTACGCCGGGCACAATCTGGTCGTACTCAACCAGGCGGTTGGTGCCTTGCGTAAGTGTGATCGGGCGCTCGGTGGTATCGCGCACGGTCAGGCAAGGGATATCCAGGTAGGTGGTTTCCTCCTGGATACCGCCTGAATCGGTAATTACCAGTTTGGCCTGCCCCACCAGGCTCATGAAGGGCACGTAGCCCAGCGGTTCGATCAGGGTCACGTTGGGCGTGCTTTCAAGCGCGTCCCACAAACCAAATTCTTCCAGGCGGGCGCGCGTGCGCGGGTGCACCGGAAAGACCAGCGGCACTAACCCGGCGGTCTGTTGTAAGGCCTCGACCAACTGGCTGAGGTTCTCTTCGAAATCCACGTTGGAGACGCGATGCAAGGTAACGGCGGCGTAACTGCCCGGCGTCAGGCCCAGGCTGGGCAGTACGTCTTCGGCTTCGATCCGTCCGCGCAGCATTTCGTACGAGTCCATCATAATATTGCCGACGCGCACAATCTTTTCCTCTGCGATTCCGGCGCGGCGCAGGTTCTCGTCGGCGTCCGGGGAGGGTGTCCACAGCAGGTCGCTGATCGAATCGGTCAGGATGCGGTTGATCTCCTCGGGCATGGCCATATCGCCGCTGCGCAACCCGGCTTCCAAATGAGCGACCGGCAGCCACAGTTTCTTGGCGGTGATCGTACAGGCCATGGTTGAATTCACATCCCCAACCACAACCACATACTCCGGCGGGGTTTCCAGGCAAACCTTTTCATAGGCCAGCAGCACTCCGGCGGTCTGTTCGGCGTGCGTGCCGCTGCCCACGTGCAGGTGAATGTGCGGCTCGGGCAGGTTGAGGTCCTGGAAGAAAGTCCCCGACATATTGGCGTCGTAATGTTGGCCGGTGTGCACGAGCACGGGGTTAGCCCAGGCTGCGGCCTTGAGGGCGTGGTAGAGCGGGGCGACCTTCATAAAGTTGGGGCGCGCCGCCGCGATCAGGTGAATGCTCAATTTTTTATCGGACATAGCACTCCAATTATGCCACATTAATAAAAGTCCGCGAATCAAACATTAAAAGATCAATTACGTAACCCCAACTTCTATGTAGTGTTTGTTAGATTAGGATATAATTTAATCCAGCATTAATATTCGCACTCATTTTGCTCACACGGAGCCATATGGAAACAACATCCACATCACCTCCAATCTCCATTCGCAACCTGACTTTTCAATATCGCATCCGCGAAGAACCGGCGATCAAAGACCTCAAGCTAGACTTGCACGAAGGTGAGTTGATGCTCGTCGCCGGAGCCAGCGGCTGTGGCAAAACTACGCTGATGCGCTGCGTCAACGGCCTGATCCCGCGCAGCTATACCGGGAAACTGGAAGGCGAGATCGAGCTGTTCGGCAAGCCCACTACTTCGATGAGCATGGCCGAACTCTCCCAGACGGTAGGCACGATCCTGCAAAATCCTGAACGCCAGATCGTCGCCAGCTACGTGCTGAACGAAGTTGCCTTTGGGTTGGAAAACCTGGCGATGTCACGCGACGAGATCCTCGCCCGTGTGGACAAAGCCCTGGATTACCTGGGCATCCTCGATCTGCGCGACCGGGAGACGTTCTCGCTCTCCGGCGGTGAAAAGCAAAAAGTCG
>JAFGRA010000215.1 GCA_016935415.1 Anaerolineales bacterium | reverse complement strand
CATTCTGTTCCTCAGCTTTCGGTTTGTTTTCTTATATCTTAACAGATCGGCTTTCTGAGGCTCAGAAAATAACTTCACACTATTGTTTGATACTTAAAAAAGTTTTTTCTTCTCCCTCACCCGTCGGCTTCGCCGCCACCCCTCTCCCACTGGGAGAGGGGAAACATCCGTAGAAACGTAGTTTGGTAAATCGCGAAGCGATTTGCTAAGGATGTGGGATGAGGGTAAAAAAAAAGCAAAATATTTATCATCAAGCCACTAAGATTTATTCAATTTTCCTTAGTGTTTTGGTGCCTTTTTGGTTATCTCCGCGCCTCTGCGTCTCTGTGGTTAAATTCTTTAGCCCTCAGGGCTCAAAGGGTTTCCCAAGTCTTCCAAAACCTTTGCCTGCTCCACCCACATCGCCGCCTTTTCATCTTCATCATAGTGGTCGTGACCGAGTAGATGCAGCACGCCGTGTACCACCAGCAGTTCCAATTCCTGCTCGATGGCGTGCCCACCTGCCTCGGCCTGCGCTTTGGCACGCGGCACAGAGATGATGATGTCGCCTAAATAGATTTCGCCCGAATCAGGGTCGGTTTCCCCGGAGGGGAAAGACAGCACATCGGTAGGTGCGTCGATATCCAGATAAGCGTGGTTGAGCTGCTGCAAACGAGCGTCGTCAGCCAGCACAATACTCAAAGCGGCATCCGGGCCAGCCTGCTGGTGTCCCAATGCGGCCTGAGCGGCACGCATCAGCACCGGGTGGAATTCCTTACCATCCTGTTCATTTTCGTTTTGGATGGAAATCAGGCCCATGGCTCCGGCTCATCTTTCGGCTCGGTTGCTTCGGAGGCCATTTCTTCCGCCACGCGCGCTTCCATTTCCGCGATCGAGCGCCCCTCGATCTGCTCGCGTTCATCGGGCAGTTTGGGGTAATTGATGCGCGGGTGATAGACGCCCCGCAAGGTAGTGACGAAGGATTCGGTGGCAATCTTGAGATCATTCATCGTGAGCGTCGTGTCATCCAATTGCTTGTCGGAAATACGCTTCTCGACCTCATCTTCGACCAGCACACGGATTTTATCGTCATTGTTGGGGCGCTCGGCGCGTGAGCGCGCCTCAATGCCATCGGCCAGCATCACCAGGGCAGTCTCTCGTGATTGCGGTCGCGGTCCAGGATAACGATATTCGCTTTGGTCGACGCGCGAACGATCTCCGCCAACGGCCTCGACAGCCTTGGCGTACTGGTATTCAGTCCGAGCCGTGCCGTGATGTTCGACAATAAAATCCTTGATGCGCGCGGGCAAGCGATGTTTATTCGCCAATTCCACCCCATCAGGTACGTGCCGGATGATGACCTGGGCACTTTCATGCGGGCTGAGGTCATCGTGGGGATTATTGCTGCCCGGCACCTGGTTCTCGATGAAGAAATGCGGGAAGCGGCTCTTCCCAGCATCGTGATACAGCGCCCCCACGCGGGTGAGCAGCGCATCTGCGCCAATCAATTCGGCCGCTTGTTCGGCCAGGTTAGCGACCTGCAAACTATGCTGGTACGTTCCCGGTGAATTACGCAAAATGATCTGCAAGAGCGATTGGTCCGGGCGTGCCAACTCCAACAATTGCAGCGCGGTCGTCATGCCCAGAATTTGGGAAAGGAAAAATTGCAATACGATAGTCACACTGGTGGACGCCAGCCCGTAGACCACCGCCGCCCCCAACAGAGTCACAATCCCGAGCGTATCCATAGCCGGTTCCGGCAGCATAAATGCAATCACCAGCACGGCACCGGTTGCCGCGGCCGCCATCCCGGCCCAGAAGAAATAGGAAATGCGTTGGCCGCGATTGAGCAGCAGCGCCGCGAACACACCGCTGAGCACGTAATATAAGGTCAGGCCCAGATCATTGGCCAATCCATATGCAGCCAGGATACCCAGCGGAATCGTCAGCCAGGCTCCAATCCCGGTATTGAACAAAACCGCAATCACCATACCAAAACCGGCGATTGGGAAAACGTAGGGAATCACGGTATGTCCAGGGATGGTAAAACGCGCCCCAAACAGAAACGCCAGGAACAATATGGCAATCACGGTCAGACCGCGGCCATCGTCCAGCAGTTCCTGTTCGTTGCGGAACTGCATCACGATCAACGTAAAAACGGCCACTACCAGCGCCACCGCGCTGACCTGATCTTGCCACCTGTTTTGCGCTTCCAGCAACCCGGTCTTTTCCAGCGCTTCCAGGTCGGCAGCGGTAACCACTTCACCACGCTGCACCACGGTTTCATTGGTCAGGTAGGTGCGAATGATTGGATCGACCTCAGCCTGGGCAGCCTCGCGGGCGGCCTGGGTGGCTTCATCGTTATATAAGCTATTGGGCGCAACAAAAGCCGAAACCAATCCGGCCACAAGCGTAGCCTGGTCCTCCGTCAATGAAAGGCTGACCAGGGCGGGAACGCTGCGGCGGGCTTCTTCCAGGCGGTTCTCCCGGATCGTGCTGCGCATGACTTGCTCCAGCACAACGATCGATTCCTGGCGCACCGCCTGCCAGGAGGCATCGCTCAACCCCACCAGGGCAGCGGCGCTTTCCTGTTCCAGGACCACATCCTGGAGCGCAGCCAGGTCGGCGATCTTTTGCTCGGCGCTAGCATAGCTGTCGGCGCGCACACTTTCAATGAAATTCAAGGTGGCACGTAATTTCTTGACCTGCTGGCGCGCCGCGCTGGCATTCGGCGGCGTATAGATCGGGCTGATGGCGTTGGCCGCGATTTCGCGCTGGGCTTCGGTCAGCACTTCGCTTTCAAAAGAAACCGTGCGCGGGGCCAGGATATCGCGCGGCGCGACGTCCCCTTCGGCAAGGGCAATCGTATCCTGTTGGGGAGCAAGTGGGACCAGCAGCGCCACAATCGATAGCGCCGCGGTAGCCAGCAACAGCGCGATTAGTAAGGCCTTTCGCCACAGCGGCCACGGGTTCTGGTCCGAGTAAAGGTTTTCTTCCATACCTTCCTAACTACATGCTTTGCAGTTTCTGGCGCACCATCTGGCTGACCTGGCCGCCGTCGGCACGTCCGGCGATCTTGGGCATCACGGCTTTCATCACCTTGCCTATATCGGCCGGGGAACTGGCACCCACCTCCGCAACCGTTTCTGCCACAATGGTTTCTAATTCAGCCTCGCTCAAGCCCTGAGGCAAGAACGCTTCCAGCACGGCGATCTCTTGAATACCTTCTTCGATCAGGTCGGGGCGGTTGGCGGTTTCAGCTTCGGCGATGGCTTCTTGCCGCGACTTGACCTCTTTCTGCAAGACGCGCAGCACATCGGCATCGTCAAGTTCTTTCTTCTCATCGACTTCGATCTGCTTGATGGCCGCAAGCGCCATGCGCAGCGTGGTCTTGCGCATCTCATCTTTGGCGCGCATGGCGTCCTTGAATTCGTTTTGTAAGTCTGCTTTTAAGCTCATTGCTACTCTCTCTCGTTTTCGATTATCCCATGGGATACTGCATCTTGCGCCCACCGATCAGGTGCAGATGCAGGTGTTGAATTTCCTGGCCGCCGTCCGAGCCGCAGTTCATGATCAGGCGATAACCGGATTCGGCAATGCCTTCTGCTTGCGCCAACTGCTTAGCAACCGCGAACAGGCGGGCGGCAACGGCATCGTCCGCACCTGCTTCGAAGGCGTTGTTGTCTTCAATATGCTTCTTTGGCACGATCAAGATATGCGTGGGCGCAACCGGATTGATGTCCCGGAAAGCGGTTACGAGTTCGTCATCGTGCACGGTCGTGCTGGGAATCTCTCCCTGGATGATCTTGCAAAAGATGCAGTCGGTTTCGGTCATCGCTTGTCTCCTCTTAAATCTAGCTCCATAAATGCAATTTCGCCGCGCAGGCTGCCGTTCTCGACTGCGGTCAGATGGGTGGTTGTGATTTGGTTCCACACATCGCGGTCAGCTTTGGCGACCACGCGCAGGTAATTATCGGTCAGGCCGTGCAGTTCCCAATAATCGCCCCCCATCCCGGCGACGGTTTCCCAAAGCACGGCTTGCTGCGTGCCTACGAATTGCTGCCGGAATTTGAGGTCAGCAGCTTCGAGGACGGCGCGCATCGCCGCACTGCGTTCTTTGCGGGTGTAGTTATGCACCTGGTTGGGCATGCGCGCCGCGGCGGTGCCCGGCCGGGCGGAATAGGTGAATACGTGCCCACCGGCAAAATTGATTGACTTCACAAAGTCCAGCGATTCGGCGAACTCGGCGTCGGTCTCGCCGGGGAAACCGACAATCACGTCAGTGGTGATCGCTACCCCGGGAATGCGCTGGCGCGCCGCGGCGACCAACTCGCCGAAGTTCTCCGGGGTGGTCTTGCGCGCCATGCGCCGCAGCGTACGCCCGCAGCCAGATTGCAGCGGCAAGTGCAAGTGGCGGCACAGGCGTGGGTCGCGCCACAGATCGAAAAACTCGGCGTCCAGGTCCCACGGTTCCAGCGAGGAAAGCCGCAGGCGCGGCACTTCGTTGATCTCCAGGATCTTCTCGACCAACTGGCGTAGGTGTTCAGGTTGCTCGAAATCGTGCCCCCACGAACCGAGGTGTACGCCGGTCAGCACGACTTCCTGAGCGCCGCCTTTCAAGGCACTGCGTACATCGGCAACCACGTCCATTACCGAGCGGCTACGTCCCGCTCCACGCGCCACGGTGGTCACGCAGAATGTGCAGCGGTTATCGCAGCCATCTTGCACCTTGATGAAAGCACGCGTGCGCATGCGCGCCCCGGGAACGGGTTCACGCGCGATTGGTTCGAGGTCGAATTCGTTCACGTCGATTTGCAGCAGGTCAGGTACCAGGGTGTCTTTATCGACGTTCGGCACCACGCGGGTCACGCCCGGCATAGCAGCAGCCTTCTCCGGCTTGAGCGTCGACCAGCAGCCGGTAACCACGATTTCATCCACTCCGGCGCGCCGGGCCTGGCGAATTTTCTGGCGCGAATCGGAAGCAGCCGGAGCGGTCACGGCGCAGGTATTCAGCACCATCAGGTCGGCTTCTTCCATGGTCGCCACCAGGGTGTACCCGGCCGCGCTGAACTGGCGGGCATAAGTTTCTATTTCGCTCTGGTTCAGACGACAACCAACAGTATCTAAATAAACCTTCATATTTTTCTTCTCAAACGCTACCGATAAATTGATTTAAAGGGTAATACACGGAATAATTGTACCCCAAATAACTTAGGATGCAGATTACAGGATGTAGTTTACAGTGAGCAGTAGGAAGCGATTAGCTTTAAGTTTTGAGTATTCAACTTTCAGCAATATTCTGTAAATCGAGCATTATGAGCAAGGTACCGAGTGAGGGGTGCCCTGTAAACACGAAACTGACGGAACGAGATTCGAGAATCGTAAAACGTGCACTTAACGTTTCGGTGTCTGGCTAACCCCCAAATTCCCCCTACCCATAACTAGACTATGGCAAATAGACCACAAAATTCTTAAACAAAATATCGGTGCTTTCGGCGCTAAACGTGCCGGCGATCAGGCCAACGTCGCCATAAGCCAGGACATCATCTTCGACCTGCATGAGCAGTTCGCCGTTAGCATACAGCGAAAGCGTGCTGCCGATGCAGTCGGCGCGCAGCTGGTTGCGGCCGTTCATATTGATGACATCGCTCTCCTGCATACCGTTATTGCCGATGAATTCAAGCCCATCGCTGCCATTCAGGGCGCGGCGGATACCGTAATAGCCGTCGCTGCTGATCACCAGAGCGTAGAAGTTTTCGACATCCTGATAGCGGCAAATGATTCCCAGATTGTTGTCCTCCCCACCATCCAGCCACAAGGTCTCCACTTCCACGCTCACATCTTTGAAAGCCTGGCCGGGATTGGCCCACAAGATTTGATTGGGCGCAGTAACCGAGATCAGGTAACCATCCTCGCCATAATCGGTGCTGCCCACGTCATAGCTCTGCCGGTCCCAGCCGCTGTTTGGATCGGAAAAATCGTCCTGGAAGAGGATATTATCTGTGCGGTAATTCTTTTCCCCACCCTCACTGGAAACCGACGGCGGCGTATAGGTTGGCGCCAATACCTCACCACTGCCCGCAGGCGCAGCTTCTTCCACCGCGCTGCGCTCATCACCTGGCAGTGCACAGGCCAAGACCGCCAGTACGACCGCCGAACTAATCAAAAGTAATTTATATCGAGTCACAATACACCTCCAGATACGGTTACTTAGGTTAATGGAATATCAGCAGTGGTGTTACCCTGTCTATATAAGAAAGAAGTACCCCCTATGTAAATGCGCAAAAGAGTTTAGAAAAGAAAGCCACACACAAGCGCATTTTTATTGGAACCGATCCTTCAGAATATTTGTAAAATATTCAAAGCCGAAATAGTTAGTACCTACGGCGTACGCACCACGAAATTATCGAACAACACTTCGGTTGTAGGAGCGGAGAAGGTGCCCACGAACAGGCCGACATCACCGGAAAGATTCCCGGCATCCTCGACCTGCACGAGCAGTTCACCGTTGACGTACAGGGAAATCGTAGTACCGATGCAATCCGCCCGGATCGTATTGGTCGCCTCGCCGGTCTGGATTACCGGGCTGGTTTCCTGAAAGGGATTGCCGATAAAGATCGGCGCGACTCCGGCCTGCTCGCGCTTGCGGATGCCGTAGGTGCCATCGCTGCCGATGGTCAGAGCGTAGAAGCTGTCTGTGCCCTGGTAACGGCAGATCACACCATAACTATTCTGGTCGCCGCCGCTCACCTTCTGGGCAGTCACTTCGATACTCACATCCGTAAAATCGTGGCCCGGGTTGGCCCAGAACAGCCGCCCCGCTTCATTCACCACAATGCGGTAAGAGTCTCCGGCATAATCGGTCAGTCCCAACGTGCCGTTGTATTGGTCCCAGCCGCTGTTGGGATCGCTGAAATCGTCCTGAAAAAGCACCTCGCCCAACGGTGTTGGAGTCAGCGTAGGCGGCAGCGGGGTGGTCGGGGTGCAGGCGACCAGCAGGAAGACCAACGCCAGGCCGGAAAAGATCAAAAGCAATCGGCTTCGCATCAATCTATTTCACGGGGCCTGTACGCTGAAATTATCGAAAGAGACTACTGTATTTTCAGCAGTAAGCGTCGCCACAATCACCCCAACGTCGCCAGAGGTAAAATCTCCATCCACCACATCGGCCAGGGTCTGGCCGTTGACGGTCAACGTCAACTGGTTGCCGACACAATCGACCGCGATGGTATTGCTGGCTTCCCCGGCATGAATCACGGAGCTTTCCAGCATTTCGCTCGCCCCGAGCAGGATAGGATCAGCTTCGGCAATGCGCTTCAGCACACCATAATAACCATCACTGCTGATCACAAAGGCATAGAAACCGCCATCGGGCTGGTAGCGGCAAAGCACGCCAAAGTAATTATCCTCCCCACCATTGCTTTTGGTCTCGACCTCGATATGCACATCGCTTAGATCCAACTGCGGGTTGGCCCAAGAATAATATCCGGGTTGGTTCACACTGATGCGAAATCCACCTTCATAATATTCATTGGTAGAGATTTCATCCGAATATACATCCCAGCCGGAATTCGGATTGGAAAAATCGTCTTCGAAAAGCACAGCGCCCGTGGCAATCACTTCGGGCGCTGCCTGCTCCGGGGTGCTTTCGCATGCCAGGGTTCCCAACAATAAGACGCCCAGGATGGCAAATAAATATTTGAAATTACGCATTAGGAGGCTCCTCTTTGCATTCGTGTTTTTTGCAACATACCTGAGCGGTGCAAGTTTTTTACCAATCTATAACCGGGAAGTTAAACACCGGTCTTGCCGGCAAACCTCATTCCAGATATTTTTCCAGCAACATTTGCGCCTGTGCCCCAACCGGGCCGTCCGGGTCCAGGGTCATGGCGCGGACCAGGTGCTCGCGCGCCGGTACCAATAATCCCTCTTCCAGATACAGAATACCCATATGTAAATATGCCGGGGCATAATCGTATCCGCCCGCGATGATCTGAGCGTAACTCTCTTGAGCGGCCGCCAAATCTCCAAGCAGGAACTGGGCGCGCCCGCGCAGCACCAGCGCTTCCAGGTCATCCGCATCCAGTTCCAAGGCGCGCTGGGCGGCCGGTAAACCGACATCTTCAACAAAGACCTCATTGTCGACTGCAAAGGCAGCCAGCGCCTTCCAATAGATGCCATTGGCCGGGGCCAGTTCGGTGGCGCGTTGGTAATGTCCCAGGGCAGCAGCCAAATCCCCCAAATCGCGCTGGATCGAGCCAAGCTGTACCTGTACGGCAGGGTTATCCGGCTCCAGGGCGGCGGCTTTCTGGAGAAAATACAGCGCCGTTTCCAAATGGTCGTGACGCTGCCAGTATGTCCCGATCAAGATATTGGCCGCCAGCGAACCGGAATTATAAATAATCGCATATTGCAGCTCTTTCAGACCATCGCCGCCGTTATGCTGGCGGGCTTCACCCAGGTAGGCCCAGGCTTCTGCGTATTCTGGATTCTCGGTCGTCGATTTATCGAAGGCAATTTCGGCCAACTCCCACATTTCCTGCGAGGCCAGTTCCTGACCAATCAACACATAGGTGTAGGCGGAGTCTTCAGCGGTGAGCGCCCGGCGCACAACACGCTCCAAGGCCTGCGCCGAAGACGCCAGATCCTCATCCAGCCCAGCAGCTTCGGCCAGGTGGGCGGGAGCAGCTTTGGGGTCGAACACGGCCAGCAAAAGACCCAACTCATATTGGGCGGCGGCGTTGCCCGGTTCCAGGTAGGTCAGCGATTGCAGCGCCTCAATGGCCTGGGGATAATGACCCAGCTGGCGCTGGCTCTCGGCCAGTGAGGTATACAGCACCGGGATGTCTCCGGCGGATGCTTCCACTGCTTCCCAGATTTGCAGGGCCGCTCCCAGATCTCCATTCAGGCGATAGACCTCTCCTAACTGCACCTGACCGGTCACCGAAAGCCCATCTTGCGCCTGGGCCTGCAAGAAATACTCCTGTGCCAGTGCCAGATCGTTGGCCTGGTAAGCCTGTTGGGCAGCGGCCTCCCACAGCCCGGCGCGGCGTGGCAGCAATGCGGCGGCCTCGGCCAGGTCTTCCGCGGCGGTGGCATGTGCCCCGGCCGTTAGTGCCAGTTGGGCACGCTGTTGGGCCTGCTGGCCGCGGTGCATGCGCGTCCCCAGGCCCAGGACGGGAATGAGGATCAAGGGGATGAGTATACGGACAATCAGGTCAAACTTTTCGCTGCGTTCCACATCTCGATTATAACGTTTTTGAGGGCAAGGATGTATTTCTTTTGAGGTTTGATTCCAACCCGGAACGATTTCTAAACCAGTTGAAGATTGTTGCAGGCGGCTTCAGCCGCCGAGAAAAACACAGGTCTCCTTTTTCTCCGACTCAAGACAAATGTGGTAATAATTAGAAGACGGATCAAAGAGCAAACAGCAGTTCGCCCCTACATATTCACTTTGCGTAGGTATGATCTTTACCCCTGCTAGT
>JAFGRA010000027.1 GCA_016935415.1 Anaerolineales bacterium | reverse complement strand
CGAGGTCATCACTCAGCACATCGGTCACCAGATAGGCCAACTGGGCGCTGACCACCGGGCGCACCTGCGGGGTCGCCCAATCCAGCCACACCCGCCCACTGTGGTCGCTGACCTGTAAGACCGTGGTGGGCTGCAAAGCGGGCGCTTCATCGACAACCGTCTCGGTCGGGTAACCGGTCAGGATACCCCGGTTGCTGAAAATGCCGTAAGCCTGCGCCAGTTCCAGCAGGTTCACCCCGCCGGTATCGAGCAACAAACGGTAATCGGCCTCTCCACCGCTCGTTTCCAGCGAATTCAAACCGGACTGGCGGGCGATGCGCCAGGCGTTCTCCGGCCCGATCTGCGCCAGCAAGCCCAGCGCGGGCACGGCGTAATCGTTCGCCAGGGCGGCGCGTATGCTGACCGGGCCGTGGAATTCGCCATCCGTATTCTCGACATCGCCCAAAGCGGGCGGCACGCTGGCCGGGATGTCCCACAGCAGCGAGGCCGGGCTGAAACCGCGCGTGAAGGCGGTCAGGTAAACGAAGGGGGACACGATCGTGCCAGGGGTATGTTCAAGCAAAGCGGTCGTGCGGGATTCTGTTGACGCCACCAGCGCCAGCACCTGCCCGGTAAGCGGGTCGAGCACGACCGCGTTGGCCGTCAATCCCGCCTGCGCCTGGGCAACATCACGTCCCAGGGTGGGCAGCAAACGCGCTGCCGCACAATCCTCTTCGGGCGCAGACTGACTGCTGTCCAGGCGCGCCAGTTGGGTTGCCGCCGCGCAGGTGGCCTGGATTTGCAAGTCGGCGTCCAACGTGGTAATGATCTCCAACCCGCCGCGCAGCAAACGCTGGCGCGGGATGGACGCTTCCAACTGATCGATCACCAGTTCGGTGAAGGCCGGGGCGAGGTTGCTGGACTGCGGCGCGCCCGGCTGGATTTCCAACGGTTTAACGTTGGCAGACATGGCGACTTCGGTGGAAATATATTCGTAGGCCAGCATAGCCTGCAAGACTGCCCCCTGGCGCTCGATTGCCAGCTGCGGGGCGTCAATCGGATTCAGGCTGGGTGCCCCGGTGGTGGCGGCCAGCATGGCCGCTTCGGCCAGGGCCAACTCCTGTACGGACTTCCCAAAATAGACCTGGGCGGCGGCTTCGACCCCGTAGGCCAGGTGCCCGTAATCGGCGCTGTTCAGGTACCATTCCAGCACCGTATCTTGACCGTACTCGGCCAGCGCCTGCTGGCCCAGCAGCCATTGGCGTAGATCGCGGCGTTGCCCGGACTCTTCGTCCCACAATAACAGTTCGCTCACCAGAATTTGGGCGATGTTTTGATAAGCAGAATCCCCGCCATTCGCCGCCAGGGTGGCATCAACCAGCACCTGCGGGAAGACATCCAGAGGCATATAGCTATGTCCATCCAGGCTCGGGTTCTGGTAAGTGAAGATAACCTGCATCCTCTCCCGGTCGTAGATGCGCGTCGGCTCATACAGCAGACCCTCCGGCCCAGCCAGCAACACCGGCAGCGTTTCAATCGAAGGCAGGCCTTGGGTCAGGTTGCTGTAGCCGCGCGCTGCAAAGATCGCACCGACGGCCAGCACCAAACTGAGCACGGTCACAAAACCCAGCCCAAAGCGGCCCAGGCGGGCATCAGTGGCGCGGTGGGCACGTGTGCGGCGGCGTAAACGCCAGGCCACGATCTGCGGTACATCAGGTTTTACAGGCATAGCATGAATTGTACAACGGGGGCGCGGGAGTGTGCAAGGGAATAGCAGCCGGGGGTTGCTGCCGCTTCCGCGAAAGAATAATCAAATTTACTTTTCGGTCATCTTGGGGTCGAACAACTTGCAGCGATTCTTACCGCTTTCTTTAGCAGCGTACATGGCCTTATCGGCGTTCTTGAGCAAGTCTTCGGCGTTATCCCCGTGATCGGGATAAATGCTGGCTCCGATGCTGGCCGTAATCATGAACTGGTGTCCCCCCACCGTATAGGGCTTGGCAAGGTTATCCAACACCTTGTTCGCCGCTTCGAGGATCACATCATTTTCTAACACGTTCTCAAACACGATCGTAAACTCATCCCCGGCCAGGCGCGAAACATGGTCGCTTTCGCGCACGCTGTCCTGCATACGCCGCGCCAATGCCTGGAGCAGCAGGTCGCCGTTTTTATGCCCGAAGGCATCGTTGACCTCTTTGAAGCCGTCCAGGTCGACGAACAGTACCGCCAGGCGCTGCCCAGCGCGCTTCGCCAGGTTGATGGCATGGTCGAGCTGTTCGTAGAACAAGCTGCGATTGGGCAGTTCGGTCAGTGGATCGTGGGTTGCCAGGTATTCCAACTGGATTTCGGCGCGTTTACGTTTGGTAATATCGAGCGTGGCTACCAGATTGGCAGGCTTACCTTGGTAGGAGATCGTTTTCTTGGAAACGTCCACCCAGCGGATTTCGTTCGACTTGGTCACAATGCGGTATTGGTAGCGGTCAACGATACTCCCGGTGGTAATATCACGCCCTGGCTGGAGCAATTTCTTAGCCGTTTCCAGGTCATAAGGATACACGCGGTTGAACATCTCTTTCAGCGACCAGGCCATCATCTCCATCCGCGAATAAATGTAGATCTCCGTCATGGCTTCGTTGATATACTTGAATTTGCCATCCTGGATGATCGACAATCCCACCAGGGAAGATTCGGAGATCAGCTTGAATTTTTCTTCACTCTCCTCCAAAGCCTTGAGCGCCTTCATGCGGTCAGTGATGTTACGTCCTTCGGATTGGTATTCAAGCAAGGTGCCATACTCATCGAAGAGTGCCCGGTCAGTCCATTGCAGCCAATAGTGTTCGCCATCAGGTTTGACAGCTTCATATTCGTAAGTCTTTACCGGGTTGGTGAAACTCAGAGAAGCAATCGCGTCCTTGAATTTTCCCAATACTTCGGTGGGAACCAGCGCCGGAAAGCTCAACCCCAGTAATTGGTTTTCTTCCTTATCGAAGAACTCGCAAAAAGTCTGGTTGACGTAGGTCAGCTTGCCATCCGGCGTAAAGCGGCTGATCAATTCATCCTGGTCATCCAGAATGGCCTGGTAACGCGCCTCGCTCTGGCGCAGGCATTCGAGTTCCTGGTTACGTTCGGTGACATCATGGAAACTGATGATCGAAGCCATCTTGTTCAGATATTCCACCGCCGCCACACTGACCTCGGCCTCAAAAGCGTGGCCGTTCATGCCCAGCCAGGTGGTCTCTTGCACCGGGGAAGTTTCCCCGGTTTTCTGCACGCTGGCAACTTGTGCTTCCACCAGCTTGCGCGAGTCGGGATGGACAAGCTCGAAAGTGTTCTTTCCCAGGATTTGGGCCGGGCTTTGGGCGTTCAACTGGCGCACCCCGGCCGGGTTGACGTACAGGGTCTTTTCTTGATTGTGCACCAGCAGCGGCTGGGGAGCATTCTCGACCAGGTTGCGGTAGCGCGTCTCACTTTCCCGCAGCGCATTGATGGCACTAACCTGCTGGGTAATGTCGCGGGTCAGAGCCTGGATTTCAACCACGCCACCGCGCTCGTCAAATACGTTTGCAAAAGTCCATTCCTGCCAGACGACCTTGCCGTTGGCTTCCTTGAACTGGTAGCGGAACGTCTCAGCCGGATTTTGTGGGCTTAGTTTTTCCAGAGCGGCCTTGAAAGGCTTGATCGCGTCCACCGGCATCAATTTCAGCAAGTCGGCATCCAGCAAAGCCTTATTGGCCTTACCAAAGAAGTCACAGAAGGCGGCGTTTACAAAAGTAAGCTGCCACTTGGATGTGAAGCGGCACAACAAATCGGCTTGGGTATCAGCCACGGATTGGTAACGTTCCTGAGCGGCGCGCAGTTCTTTTTCGTGTTGTTCGTAGGATGTTACATCGTGGATCACGGCGTAAAGCAGGCGCTGTTCCCCCACCTCCACCGGGCTGCTGATCATCTCAACCTCACGCAGTGCCCCACCCGCCAGCCGGTGCCGGAAGATCTTGCGATTTTCCCCTTGCCCACCATTCTGGATTTTATCGGACGGAGACACGCTCAGTTCGGTGATCTTGAGGCGGCGGAATTGCTTGAGGTTATAGCCGTAGAATTCACAGGCTGCCTGGTTAGCATCCACGATCAGGCTGGATTTGGGATTGATCAGCAGCTTGACCGTGTCGTTATTATGAAACATCAGGCGGTAGCGCTGCTCGCTTTCCTGAAGCTCTTTTTCAATCACTGAGCGATCAGATGAGCTTTGCTCCAGCTTCTGCAAGCGCGTGAAAAACAGTGCGGCTCCCCCGCCGCTGAAAAGCAGCATACTGAGAATCGCCACCCAAACCGGGAGTTGGGTCAGCAACAGCACGAGCGCTCCGCTAAGCACACCCACGCCAACCAGCCCCCAGGCGATAATCAGTAATTTCTTATCTTCCTGGAATTCTCGTTTCCAGAATTCATCAGTCGGTAACGCACCCATACGTACTATCAAAATAACATACTTTTCACAAGGAAAAATAACAGCTTCATTGTGTTTAGGTAACTGTGTGTTCGATTTTAGAACACTTATCAAGGTCATGAACGGTCAGTTCCTTTGGTAAATGCACCTATGCCAACGCCCTGGTTACACCCATCAAAAAAAAGGGGGGTAATTGTATCTTCTTTGTTATAATAGCCACGAATAAACCGTTTGCATAGCAAAGGATCGTAAGATGAATGTATTGAATCCGAAAGTTGATGAATTTATAGCTAAGGCCAAACAATGGCAGGAAGAATACGAGCAGTTGCGGAAGATCATCCTCGATTGTGGACTGACCGAAGATTTCAAGTGGGACGTGCCCTGTTACACGCTTGAGAACAAAAATATCGTTTTGATGCATGGGTTCAAAGAATACTGCGCGATCCTGTTTCCTAAGGGCGCTTTGCTAAAAGACCCGGCCGGTATCCTGATCCAACAAACCGAGAATACCCAGGCCGCGCGCCAGATTCGGTTCACCGACGCCGATCAAGTCGTTGAGATGGAACCCGCTTTGAAAGTCTATATTGCGGAAGCCATCGAAGTGGAAAAAGCCGGTTTGGAAGTGGCATTAAAAGCGGTTTCAGAATTCACCGTGCCGGAAGAATTCCAAAAACAACTGGACGCAGACCCCACCTTGGAAGCAGCTTTCGAAGCCCTGACGCCAGGCCGCCAAAAAGGGTATCTATTGTATTTTTCAGACGCCAAGCAATCCAAAACCCGCGCAGCCCGGGTTGAAAAATATATCCCCAAAATCCTCTCCGGCAAGGGATTCCACGATCGCTAAGCTGAAGACTTACTTCAAGATCAAACTGCCATCAAATGCGGCTACATCCGCCAGTGTTTCCTGGTAAACGGGTGGTAATTCAGGTAATTCTTCCAGGGCAAAAAAGCGTGCATCGATGGTTTCATCTGTTTCCGTCAGCAGTTTTCCACACCATTCATCCACCCGGAAAACAAACGCCAGCATCTGGTGTTGCCCGCCAAAAGCATTCGTAAACTGAAACCGTGGCTCGGAATATACCGCGATAGGCGTAGCCGCAATCACGTCCAGGCCGGTTTCTTCCTTCACTTCGCGCTGCATGGCATCCCATACCGATTCGTCCAACTCCATACTTCCGGCCGGGAAGCCCCATTTCCCATTATCACTGCGCCGGATCAACAAGATCGCGCCCTGTTCATCCTGGATCGCCACCCGAACAGCCGGGGTGATCAGCATACGGTTGCCAACTAACTTGCGGAGTTGTCCCAGATATGACTCTTCGAACGAAGACATGCTACCCTCCCTAGAAAAAGCGATGCATCGCCACCAAAATCGTCAAACCAACACCTAACCCCACCAACCAGCCGACCACCACATCCAGCATATAATGCACGCCGCGCGCCACACGGCCCAGGCCGATCAGCGGCCACCAGGCCAACAGCAGCAGCCCAAACCAGACCGGCCCTAACCCCAAACCCAAGACCGGCAGCAGCATCGAGCGCGCCGCATGCCCCGATGGGAAAGAATGTGGGTCGGTTTTGCGATAGAACTCGCCCCACTCCCCTTCCGGGCGCGGGCGGCGGATGGTGTACTTCATCACCAACACCACCAGTCCGGTGATGAACATCCCCAGCGTGAGGATGATTGCCCGCCACTTCCATAACGGCGGCGCGAAGATCCACAATAAGATCATCCCTGCCACCCAGAACCACCAGTCCCCGGAACGGGCTGCAAAGGCGGCCAACCCGCGCAGGAAGGCGTTTTCGGTCAGTGTGCGCAGGCGCGCTGAGGTGGCCGCGTCCCAGCGCACGATGGTTTCCTTCCAGGTCACGCCGCGGCCTTACCTTCCAGGTCAGCGCGCAATTGCTCCAACTGGTGCGGTTTGTCCACGTCCATCGCCACCTCGGCATAAGGCGACAGCACGGCTCGTCCGGTCAGATGGATGCGCTTGAGGATATGCTCAGCCAGTTTGTCCAACGTTTTCGTGCGAAACAGGAAATGAAAGAAGGTGCTCAAGCCGATGATGCGGGCTTGCTTGAAAGCATTCTTGCGCGCATCCGAAATGCGGGCAAACAGGCCTTCCTCATCCAGCAAAGTATGGATCGTACTGATGTGCATATCCGCCCCACACACCGCCAAATCTTTCAATTGATAGAAGGAACGGTTCGATCCTGGGAAACGCGCTTCCATGGTTTCTCTAGAAACCACAAAATAATAAATATCGCCGCGGGTCTGCATAGCTTCTTGTACCGCCCAGTCGATCATCTCGGAGGTGATTGTCGGGATATCGGAGGAAACCGCCATCACATATTCGGTTTGCGGATTCAGTTCCTGCACCTTACGCGCCCCGGCCTGGGCATTGGCAATCATGCCGCCCTGGTTGGGAATATAATAGATCGGTTTTTCGCAGGTCAGGCCGTCGCCATTCTCCAACCCCACCACGACCACGTTCTCGATCGTCTCGGCTCCACTCAGGGCGTCGAACACCCATTGGATCATCGATTTACCGGCAATTTCGATCAACGCCTTCGATTGTCCCTGGGTATATTCATACAGAGCTTCATCAGGTGTAGGGATACCACCGGCGGTTACAATCGCATCCATCAGTTCAACTCCTGTATCTTCGGTTCAAAATGCAGTTCTTTGACCAGTGCCGTCAATTCTTCAGCAGTCAGCGGGCGGCCCTTGCCGGAAACGGCGATCAGGGCGGCCTCCATCATATTGGTGCCAAAGGAGCGGCCATCGAGCACCGGCGTGGTTGTCATCAGATATTTTACGCCCAATGAGCGGAACAGTTCCACGTCGCGCTCCGTGGTCGTATTGGTGACCACCACCTTGCCCTCCATATCGTCCGGCATGTGGCGTTGCACGAACAAACAATCTCCGGCCACCACATTTGCCCAGGCGTAATACTTTTCAAATTTGGGCACGCGTACCAACTGCTTCTCACCGGTTGGGTAGACCCAATCGAAGGGCAAGCGTCCGACCAGCGGCATGATGATCGCCGCCACGACCTTCATCGTGCTGACCTTGCGCACCGGGATCGGCAGCCCCAGGCCGAACATCAAATCGCCAAACACATATTCGTAGCCACCATTCACGAAAGACATCGCCATGCCCCAGCGGTCAGCGCCACTGGTGATCAGCACGCGTTTTTCCTGAAGATAGTCCCCGATCTGCGCTTCCAATTGAGGCACGATCATGCGCTCCAACGTATTCTTCAACCCGGCGCCGTCTACCAGCGGGGTCTGCTTGACAAAGCGCACCATCGGCGAGACCGAATGCAGTGGGTACCATTTTCCATCCACCGTTACCCCCAGGTCTGCCCCACCAACCCCAAAGGCATCCACCTTACCGTCCAGCTCTTTGTAGAGTTGGGCGGCTTTTTCCATATCGCCATTCGTGCCAATGCGTTCGATGTGTACCTTTTCTCCAAGCAGTTCCACTTCCACGCTTTTATCGCGCACGGTGGAACCGATGCTCACACTGACAGCTCGTTTCATTTTCTTTCTCCTATAATGACTCTGCATTGCCGGTGCCTCGAAAATCGAAAGCCCAACAACCAAGAGTATACTCCTATTTGGCCTATATGCAAAAACCTTTTGGCGTCCACGCGGATACGGACGAAACCAGGCCAGCGGCAACCAGACATTAGTCTTCCGCTTGCATACTGCAATTTTCCATCTGTAATTTGTATCTTTCATCCACCTTAATCTTCCCTCGACCTTCGTGCGGTATAATCGAAACATCGAGTGAGGAACTGACCGTTTATAACCGTTGAAATAATTCTAAATCCGAACGGTCCGTTACCAATATTCCCTTTGTTTGTTATCATTTATAGGAGGCTATGCATGCAACTTCCGAATTACGCTTATTTCCAAGGGCGTATCGTTCCCTATGCCGAAGCCAAGGTTGGCGTGGCTACCCATGCCCTCAATTACGGCACGGGCGCGTTTGCCGGGGTGCGCGGCTACTGGAACGACGCGGAAGAGGAACTCTACATCTTTCGGCCGAAAGACCATTACAAACGGCTGCTCAATTCCGCCAAAATGCTTTTGATCGAATTGGGATTGGACGAAGATGACCTAACCAACATCACCCGCGAACTGCTCCAAAAAGAAGCCCACCGCCAGGATGTCTACATCCGCCCGTTGATCTACAAGTCGGAAGAAGTCATCGGCGTACGTCTGCACGATCTCGCTAACGATATCACCATCTTCTCGCTGCCCTTTGGGCGCTACGTCGCCAACGATACCGGTGCCCACCTGACTTTTTCGTCCTGGCGGCGGGTGGATGATAACATCATCCCGGCGCGCGGCAAGATCACCGGCGCGTACGCCAACACCGCCTTCATCAAGACTGACGCCATGCGCGCCGGTTTCGACGAGGCCCTGGTGCTGAACATCGACGGGCACCTCTCCGAGGGCAGCGCCGAGAACATCTTCATGGTGCGCGATGGCGTGCTCATCACCCCACCAATCACGGATAACATCCTGGAAGGCATCACCCGCCGCACGGTGATCACTCTGGCGAGCGAAGTGATGGGCCTGGAAGTCATCGAGCGCTCGATTGACCGCACCGAAGTATACATCTGTGACGAGTTCTTCCTGACCGGCACTGCCGCCCAAGTCACTGCTGCCACCAAGATCGACCACCGCCCAATCGGCAACGGTCAGATGGGGCCAATCACCGCCGAACTGCGCGTGCTGTACGACAAGGCCGTGCGCGGCAAACTCCCCCAATACCGCCACTGGAATATAGCAGTATATGCGCAAGAAAGCGTGAAAACCTAGTGCCACCGCAACAACGCACCTAAATGCGCGGGGCAAGAGAAAAACCTTGCCCTGCGCACACCAAAAGCAAACCGGATAAAATCGCTCATAATTCACCCGCTTTGTTCATAGACGCGTTCACAGGGCCGTCTTATAATATGAGTGTTGTTATCATTATGTTTCGAAGGTGAAACCAGGCGAATGGAAGAGCTCAAACAGGCAATCGAAATGCAAGATGTTCAGACGGTTGTCACTCACATGATCGATATGGGGAAAATCGATAATTTCAAAACGCTAAATCAATTACTGCGCCGTCTGATGCTGCGCGGCCACCTGACCAAAGAACAATGCGAAAATCTGATCGTACATTTCAGTAAACGCGTCGCCAAATAAGCTGCTTGCGTGAACTGAAATTGACAACTTGAGCCTGCTCAAGCTATTTTTACGTGCAGCTTACTTTTCCTTCTCCAGGTTCTCAGTTGGCACGTAGACTTCAAAGTTGTCGAAATACCAGAGCGCCCCTTCTTCGTCGTCAAAATTCCCGGCAATCAAACCCAATTCACCGCTTTCCACAGCCGTGTCTTCCACAACTTCGATCAAGCGGTTATTGACAAATATCCACAGATTAGCGTTTTCGCAGATCACCTCGATATGGTCACCTCGCTCAGCGTGTAGGGCATCCGAATAATGATAGGGCAAAATCTGCTCCCATTGAAGCTCACCATCTACCAAACCCACCGCTCTATCTACCACATAGCTATGGTCTGCAGTCACTCGAAAGGTGTGGAACTGCCGATCATCGTTTTTTCCAAAAATAACCCCCGCGTTACCGGAGCCATTGCCAGACACAATGTCGACTGTGACCATAAAGTTCTCGTGATCAATCGGAGTAGTCCACAATAAATAATCCTGCGAACTTACCAGGATCTCGTAACGTCCATCAAAGTAGGAATAATGTCCATGCTTGTTTTTTCTTCAGCGAAAGGGCTATCACCATCATCAAAATCCTCATCCGTACTTATTAACCAACTTGAAGTATCTGGTGGCGGTACAAGTGTAGGCTTTGGATGAAGGAATATGGCCCCACAAGCAAGCGTCATGCATCCCAACAAGGCTACAAATAGGCTCGTCCGGAAGTACAGTCTGGATTTCATAATTACCTCCTAATCTCCAAACCCAGAAAGAACTATAGATACCTTAAATATGCATAGGTGGCTGCGACCGCAATGCCGATCTGCCCCAGGTGGTACAGGATGCGGGATAACACTCGCTCGCGAGGATTGCCGTTCAAGTACTGGCGCTTTGCCAGCAGAATATCGGACACGTACAGCATCAGTACCCCAGTGCTTATCAAGTAACTATCAGCATTCGACCAGCGGCGTTCGAGCAAGCGACTGATGCCCGCGAATACCGTCCCCGAGATCGCCAGGATATACATCGCCAGGGGGATAATATATTGTTTCGCCCCTTTTTCCCGCAGGATGCGCACCTCGCTATAAATCAGCCGCAGGGCAACCAGCAGCACCAGCACGCCCAGCAAGGCAGCCGCAGCGTAGGCATAGTTGGGAATATAGCCGCCGATCAGGCCATAGGTATAACACAGGTGGGCAAACAGGAAGAAAATCAACCCCCAGCTAAACGGGCGCTGCGGCAGCATTAAGAGCACATCCCCCACCAGGGACAGTCCCAGGCCAAAGACGATGAATTTAATCATCCCGGCATCGGAGACATAGATCGTTGGGAAATCACTGGTCACCCACACCCAGGCGATCAACGCCAGGATCACAGCAGGTTTGGAAAAATACCCCAAACGGGTACGGTCGGTCGCTAGAGCAAACCAGTCCAGCGCCGCCAGAAAAAACACTGGCAGTAAAAGTAGCATCCCGTTAGCTCCGGCCGCGGAAATTGAAGCGGCGCAAAAAGCCCTCGTCGTTGCGCCAGTTCTTTTGCACTTTCACACGCAGTTGCAAGAAAACCTTACGTCCACTCATCGCCTCGATCTCTTTGCGGGCCGTAGTGCCGATCACCTTGAGCTGGCGGCCGCCCTTGCCGATCACGATGCCTTTCTGCGAATCGCGCTCGACGAACAAGGTGGCTTCGACATAGGCACCTTTGTCGCCGCGCTCGGTGTATTGGTCGATGCGCACCGCAATACCGTGCGGTACTTCGTCGCGCAGGTGCAGCAACGCCGCTTCCCGGATCAGGTCGCTGGCAATGTCGCGTTCGTAGGAATCGGTGACCTGGTCAGGTGGGTAAAACGGATATCCGGCGGGCAGCAGATCGACCAGATAATCGATCAAGGTGTCCAGGTTTTCGCCAGTGGCAGCTGAAATTTCCAATATCTCGGCAGCAGGGAACAACTCCTGGTAAGCCTGGACGCGGGCTTCACGTTCCTCTGCGCTGACCAGATCGACCTTATTCACCCCCACCACAACCGGGATCGACCGGTTGACATCCCGGATAGTATCGGCCAGCAGTTTATCTTCATCCTGCGGCTCTTCTGAGACGTCCACCACCACCAGGATGACGTCATCTTCTTCCAGAGCCAGCACAGCTTCGGCGTTCATCAAACCACCCAGCTTATGCTTCTCGAAATGCAGCCCGGGCGTATCTACGAAGATGATCTGCGCCTCGTCGCGCGTGATGATGCCAAGCTGCTGCTTGCGAGTCGTTTGCGGGCGCGGCGATACCGCCGCAATCTTCTGGCCGAGCAGGGCATTGACCAGCGTGGATTTACCCACGTTCGGCCGTCCGGCTACAGCCACAAAGCCAGCTTTGAATTCAAAATCGTCTGCGTTTTCCACAATTGAATTTTATCAGATGTCACCGCGATCCGGTGGATTTGGTATTGGAAGGAGTGACCAGTGAGCAGTAATCAGTTCTTAGGAAGAACAAGCAACTTGCATCGTGATTCGAGAACCGAGATTCGGCAAACATAAATAACCAGTATACATATCAATGACACCAGTTATGCAACCTGTAATTTGCAATTTGTATCCTGCACCCTGCATCTTGCAACTTTCTCCCTCGCCCCCCAGCTCCCTTCCTCCCGACCCTGTTTACTTTCCCCGATAGGTCGGCACGGTGATTGCCAGCACGCGGCACACGCTCTTGTCCAACATGCGGCTGCGAATGCGCGGGTCCATATCTTCCAGGCTGTCTGTAGTCGTGATCACGGTTGGCAGCTTAGCGTTATAGCGATAGTTGAACAATTGGTAGAGTTTCTCGCGCGCCCAGGGCGTGGCCGATTGTGTACCCAGGTCATCCAGGATCAACAAGCGCGCCGTACGCACTTCCTCGAAGCGCCGGTCCAGGCTGACCGCGCTGCTGGGGTTGAAGGTCGCCCGTAGGTGGTCGAGCAAATCCGGCACGACCACAAACAGCGGCGGCTCTTCGGCAATCCCCGCCTGATAATTAGCAATCGCCGCCGCCAGGTGGGTCTTGCCAGAGCCATATGTGCCGGTCAGCACCAGCCAGCCCTGCGGACTTTCTGCAAAGTCCCGAGCAGTCCGGAAGACCTTGTCGAGGTTCTTCACTTCGTCGGTTGGCAGCCCCTCCCCCTTGCGCATTTTGAACTGCCCAAAAGTCTTCTCCCTGAACAAACTCAAGGAAGATAGCTCATGTACCTTGCCCTCATCGTATGGGCGGCGGTAGTCCGGCGCGCTGATCGAAACGCGCCGCACCAATTCGGGGTGTGAAAGCCGCGAGCGGATGCGGCCTTCGATCTGCTCGAAAGGCACGTTGGTGGTGATCACGGTTGGCAATTCATTGACGTAGCGGTGATTGAGGATCTGGAACAGTTTTTCCTGCGCCCAAGGGGTGGCATTCTGCGTACCGAAATCGTCCAGGATCAACAGGCGTACGCCGCGGATTTCCTCGAAGCGACTCTCAAAGGTTTCTTCGGGGTCCTGGTAAGTGTAACGCAGCGTATCCAGCAGGTCGGGGACGGTCAGGAAAATGGTTTTCACGCCATGGTCGACCACGAAATTGGCAACCGCCGCCGCCAGGTGGGTCTTGCCGCAGCCAAACCCGCCTTGCAGGAACAACCAGCCCTTCAACTCTTGGGCAAATTGCTGTGTCGTCTGGAAAGCGACTTCGATTGAATTGGCCTGGTTCTGGTTATTGCCGCCGCGTCCGCGCGGCTCGAAGTTCTCAAAAGTCAGGTGCTTGAGTTCCGCAAGCTGGCTGGCGGCGTAGAGTTTATGGCGCGTGCGCTGGCTGACTTCCGCCCGGCGGCAAACACAAATCTGGAGCCGGCCAAATTCCGGATGGCCGACCGGAAAGTCGGAGCGCAAATACCCCAACCCACCACAATGCGGGCAGTTCGGATCTCCAGCCAGGTATGCAGTTTTTTCGGGGGAAAACTCAGTGCTCGATGAAGTCGGAATATTTCCCTTCGATATACCTTCTTCGATCTTCTTGAGTGTCTCCTTGAACTTGTCGTCCATGTCTACCTTCTTTTTGCCTGCGTTCCAAGATCGCCTCAATATACTTCCAACTGCGGGCGTTTTGCTCCACAGCAGCCTGAATGGCTTCTTCGATCCACGCCAACGGGTAAGTTTCTTCGGCGTCGCGCAGCGTGTCAGCAATCAGCGGGGTGATTGGGCCGATGTTTTCTTCGAATAAGCGGAAGATGTTGGGCGGCTCCAACCCCAACGCAATTGGGTAACGTGCATCTCCCGAGGGCTGCCACTTGCCATCCACAATCGCCTTGACGGCTGCCTGGCCGCGCGCGGTGTTCAAGAAATAAAAGCTTTGTGCGCGTTCGTCCAGATCGAGTGTCACCGCCAATAACGTGCCGCGTGCCACCGCTCGTTCCAGTGCATTATCCAGCACCGTTTGCGCCGAGTCTCGATCAGCACCCAGGCCCTGCATGAATTCCGTGTCTTCGGAAAAGTCCGCGCTGCACAGGTAGCGGAAGCTGCCTTCCATGCGATCCAACTGCCATAAGGCATACAGCGTGACCTTGAGTTCACCCAGGTCGTCGATGGCGGGCAGCAGTTCGGTAAAGAAAGGCGCGGGGATTGGCGTAAAGCGAATTTTGCCGGGCGGGAAACCTTTAAAAGAAGTCATAATCTAATTGTATCAAGATTGGCTTACTGTGGCAAAAAACTTCGATGAGGAAAATGTGCCGCGCCCTAGAACTGCGAAACGTCGATCTCGCGCGTGGCAGCGTTCTCGAACTTCGCCAACTCCCCGCGGAAGACCAGTTCGACGCTGCCGACCGGGCCATTACGATGCTTGGCAACCATGATCTCAGTCACGTTGCGGCGCAGGGACTCATCTTCATACTGGTCGGGACGGTAAATGAACATCACGATGTCGGCATCCTGCTCCAACGAACCGGATTCACGCAGGTCGGAGAGCACCGGGCGCTTATCGGAGCGCTGCTCGACGGCACGCGAGAGCTGCGCAGCCGCTAACACCGGCACATTCAGCTCGCGGGCCAGTACTTTCAGGTTGCGCGAGATGTTGGAAACTTCCTGCACACGGTTATCGTTGCGCCGGTCGCCGCCCATCAACTGCAAGTAGTCCACCACGATCAAGTCCAGGCGGTGTTCCAGGTGCAGGCGGCGGCACTTGGCGCGCATCTGGGTGGGCGTGATCGCCGGGGTATCATCCAGGAAAATGCGCGTATCTCCTAGCACTTCGATGGCCTGCGCAAACAGCGGCCATTCGTGGTCTTCCAGCTTCCCCAGGCGCAAGCGCTGCGAATCGATGCCGGTCTCCTGGGAGATCAGGCGCTGCACCAATTGCTCGTTGCTCATTTCCATCGAGAAAATCGCCACGTGTTTCTTGTAAATCTGGGCGGCGTTCTTGGCAGCCGACATCATGAAACTGGTCTTCCCCTGTCCTGGGCGTCCGGCGATGATCAACAAGTCAGAAGGCTGCAAGCCCCCCAACAAACGATCCAGGTCGATGAAACCGGTCGGCACGCCGTACATCTCATCGCCGCGTCCGGCCAGTTGGTCGATGCGGTCATAATATTCACTTAGAACTGTCTGGATGGGTTGCAGGTCGCTGGTCAGGCGGCGTTCACTGACCCCGAAAACAGCCTTCTCGGCCTCATCCAGGGCAGTCTCGACCGTGATCTCCTCGGCGTAGGCCGACTTGGCGATCTGGTTGGCGGCCTGGATCATACGGCGGCGGATGGCCGTCTCTTCGACCAATTGGCCGTACGCCGTGGCGTGCAGCGAAGACGGCACATTGTTCATCAACGTTGTCAGGTAAGCCGCGCCACCGACTTCAGCCAGGTGATTGTTCTGGTCGAGTTCTTCTGCAACTGTCAGGATGTCGATTGGGGTGCGGCTTTCGTTCAGGCGGATAAATGCCTCCCAAATCCAGCCGTGCCGGTGGATGTAAAAATCCTCCGGCCGCAGGAACTGGGCCACATCATAATACGCTTCGGGGTTAATTAAGATCGAGCCGATCACAGCTTCCTCGGCCTCCCGGCTATGGGGCACTATCTGGGGAGTCGGGGCCTGATCGGCTTGACCAGAAAATCCATCACTCATATATATATTATTTCGCTATAGATTTAGCTAATTCAGGAAAATCCTGTGGATTTTCCTGAATTAGATCGTAGACTAATCTTCATCTTCATCGCCATCATCATCGTCGTTCTTTTCGAAATCCAGCTTCGAGAGGAAATCATCGAAAACCGAGAGGCGGTCTTCCTGGTCTTCACTCGCTTCTCCCATGGCCGGGGGTTCGACTTCCCCAAGTTCTTCGCCCTCTTCCATATCCTCTTCAGGAATGATGCCGTTCTCATCCATGACCTCGCGCGAAACCAGTACTGGCACATTGGTACGTACGGCCAGCGCCAGGGCATCCGAAGGCCGCGAGTCAATATCGAGATATTCCCCATTGACTTCAATCACGATGTTGCCGTAAAAAATGTCTTTCTTCAGCGATGTTACTTCGACCCGCACCACACGCGCGTTCAACGAACGCAGCATATTGCGCATCAGGTCATGCGTCATCGGGCGGGCAGCCTGCACTTCTTGCAAAGCATAAGTGATCTGCTCGGCCATATACGGGTCGATCCAGATTGCCAGGTAGCGCTCCGCTTCGAGTTCTCGCAGGATAACGACTCTATTCTGAGACATCAACCCCACGCGAATACTATCGATGACGACTTCTACCATATCATTGGACATGTAATGCCTCCAAAAAACTGCGACGCCTCGCAGCAAAAGACAAATTTACGGCTACGTAAGGCCGTCTAGTTATTCTATCATGCCGATGTTCGGGATGCAACACTGCAACCTACACCCCATAGTATAAACGCAATTTATAGGAAGCGGGGAATGAGGTGGTAGGGACATAGGAAAGATGCAGGATGCAAACAAGAAATTATAAATAGCAAATTGCATATTACAAATGAGGAGTTACGTTATGTTTTTTGTACTGCGGTTGAAAAGTTGGACACATTTAAGCAACCAATAAGAGAGGGTTTGGATAAGTTTCCTGTATCTCGAACTCGGTTG
>JAFGRA010000214.1 GCA_016935415.1 Anaerolineales bacterium | reverse complement strand
GCAATCACCGCAATTGCTGGCCCCGGCAGATGAGGCAACTGTGACCGTTAACCGGCCAACCTTCAGTTGGAACGCCATGTCGTGGGCAACGCACTACGAAGTGCAGATCATCCCGCAGGGCAGCGGCACGAATGTCGACCGCTGGGTGGATGCAACTGCGATCTGTAGTGAAGGTGTATGCACCTGGCAGGTGGACGTGAACCTGGCGGACGACGCCTACATCTGGCAAGTCCGTGGCTACAACGCCAGCGCCAACCCAACCACCAGTCCGTGGTCTGCGGCCTGGGACCTGACCGTAGACGTCCCCTAACGTCTGGATCACCCCCTTAAACAAAGACAACCGCCACTCGAATGAGTGGCGGTTCCTTTTTTAGTATGGACCGATCCGGTCGTTTATTTCTTGAAGGTGCTGAACTTGAAATGCAGGTAGAGCGGGCAGAAAGCGACTACCGAAGTAAGCAGGAATACGCCTCCAAGCACCAGGAGCACGATCCCGAATGCGCCGGTCACGATCCCGGCAAAGTATAGATATGCAAACACCGCGGCGACGATTACCCGGATGATACGATCAAGATTGGACATATTGCGTTTCATAATTATTCTCCTTTTATCGTTTTATTGTCCCCATTTTAGAAGATTTGCCGCCTTTTGTCTGTGACTAAGTCACATAACAGCCCGGGATTCCAACCCATTTTTATCTAAGACTTCGATCACCCCGCGTCCCGACTCGATCAAACCCGCTTGCCTGAAATCTTCCAGGATGCGGCTGATCACCTCGCGCGAACTACCCAGGTCGGCGGCAATTTCCTGATGTGTGACCTGCACGGCACTCTGATTTATCGTGCGGTTGACTAACCAGCCCGCCACGCGCTCATCCATACGCTGGAACAAGATTTCATCGACAATCGCCATCAGCGTAGAAAGCCGGTCGGAGAGCAAATCGAACACAAATTCACGCCACACGGCATAGTCGTTCACCCACGCCCGAAAATAATCGCTGGGGATCATCACCGCTTCGATATCCTTTTCCACTGTGGCAATCGCCGGGAAAGTCTTCTGGTTGAGAATCGCATTCGCTGTCAGGATACAGGACTCCCCCAACCCAAAGCGGTATAAGGTGATCTCTCTACCCGTCTGCCCAATCTTATACACCCGCACAACCCCCGAGATTACCAGCGCAATCGAGTCGGGATAGCTGCCCTCAATAAAAACATCCCTGCCGGCCGGGACGGAGGCAAAAAAGGCAACCTGTTGAATAGCCCGTGAAAACTGTGGGTCGGATCGATCTATGAGCGGCAGGGCAGCCAATAAGCGCTTGTATTGTTCTGGGGTCAGCATAGGAATTCTAAAACCAAGAGACAACTAATCTGCCTCCGGAGGTTCAGGACCTAAGGTCTATTGAACCCCCAACTGCTCGCGATGATCTCAGCCCTCGATGATCGGGCGAATGCCGCGATAGACACGTGGGCCGGATAACAAGCGCAAGATACTCTGCGGCGGTCGGCCAAGTTCTTCCCCGATCTCTGTAGCGGACATGGGACTGTTGCCATTTTTCAGCAGCAGCCGGAAAATAGCCTCGACCAGGGCAGTACGTGCTTGCAGGAAATCTTCGCGCTGGGCCACCGTGGAGATCAGGAAATGCTGTAAACCATCAACCTGCTGCACTTCAGCCGTCTCCGGATCGACCCAATCGACAAGATCATCCCCTTCGATGTCCGCAAACGCTTCCAGGTCCTCTTCCGTCAACAGGCTGCGCAAATGCACGCGGTACTCGCGCTCATTGGTACTCCACCAGGAAAAATCGATGTGGAAGGGGGTCTGTAGGGTTGGTTTTACCAAACTGCTGCGTTTGCCTTCTAACAAGGGAATGCTCCTCTCTAAGAATTCATTCTTTGGCTGAATCGTCGAAGCGGAAGTGGAAGTCGCCAACGTGGACGAACCACGGCCGCGAGGCCAACAGGGTCAGAATCGGCCCTGGCGGGCAGCGCAAAACCACATTTGTGGCTGAATATAATTCTGTGATATGTACGTGGCTCTGCGGGTTGAGCTTTGCCAACTCGCGCAGTGTATCCACCACGATCTGCTCGAACGGCGGGCGGCTCTTCTGGCGCTTCTCCCAGGTCATATCCAGTGGTTCGACTTCGGCCGGCATGGCGATCATCATGCGGTCATCGAACGAAGTCGAAACCGGCTGCTTGAGCATGGCATACACCACGCCGCCATCCGCCCCGATCAACGCCGTGCGCACCCACTCTTTGGCCGAGCGATGCGATTCAACTTTGACGATCATTTCGCCGGGGTTTTCACCGCGCCGCACCTTGATGTAACTACCGGGCATTACGCCGCGCTCCAGATACCACTCGCGCAAGCCGTAAACGTATTTCTCCAGCCGCACAACCCAGCCAGGGAATTTCTCACCGGTATCGGCATCGATAAGAATACAGCGGATGCGGGGCGATTCATAGGCCGTGGGGAACAGTTCGCTCATACTTGGCGTGAGCGGCAGTGTTCCAGCTCGCCAGTGCGGGTAAATCAGCGAGACCTGAATTTCATCCTTGGGTTTTACTTCACCCTGGATGGGAGAAAGCTCATCATCAAGGGAACGTTCAAGGGCGAGCATCTCCTCGGTGAGCAGGTCGCGGTCATAATCAATTTCATGATAGCGCAAGAAGATCGGCGTGCTGCGCACTTCTTCCGGCTCCAGCCGCTGCAAGAACCAGGAAACCTCTCCGGCCGAACCGACTTCATCGAAGCGCGGATCTTCCTGCAAAGCGCGGTCCAGCGAGAACTCGGCCAGCTTCGGATTGACACCTTCCGGCATTTCCACTTGCTCCATCAATTCCGCCGTCGGCAGCGGCCCACCACCCTCTATATCTAACACAGCTTCGGCCAGGTTCAAATTACCAACGTTCACGTCAACCAACAGCGCCTTGGGGAACCAGCGCCCGGCGATGTATACAAAATCATCGTTGTCTTGCAAGCCTTCGATCAGGCGCTCTTCGAGCATTTCACTGTAGTTTTCCAGAACGGCCTGCGAGCTTTGCAGTGGATCGTTCTCATCCACCTCAGGGGGGATATTCAGGGCATGGTCTTGCAAATCACTGGCAAATTCCTGTTTGGTGCCGCCCTCGAACTCAACTTCGATCACGGAGAATTTGTCTTCAGCATACGTGCGCGCCGGGCGCACGGCAGTAACCTCACCAGTCTGCCAGCTCCTGGCCGGGAAGACCAATTTTTCGCCGACATCGTGATGATCTTTCGGCAGATAAACTTCACCACCCGCGCTGCGTTGGCGCTCTACAGCTTGCTTTTCCCGGCGCAGGCGGTCTTCAACCAATACCTTAATAATTGCTTCGGGGGATAAGGGAGTTTCGATTTCAAGTAAGTGATTATAAATGAACTCGACATCGGAATCTTCCAGCGTAAAGGTCTCCCAATAATCTTCACGCAGTGAAAAAGGTGCTAACATACTATCCTCATCAGGTTTACAGAGCAAAACCCCTGACTAACATTTTTTGTCATCCAGGTAAGATTTAGAACTCTTGAATTTTCAGTTAATTGCTACTATATTATACTCTAGCCTTTAGCAGGCTATCAAGCCCTACCCAGACAAGGAGTAACAGATGGGAACGCCGGTTGAATGGAAAGTCATCGTAAGTGATCTAGACCTCGGCGAAGCCGAGATCATCAGCGCCTTGCTCAAAAGCTTCGAGATCGACAGCCGCCTCACCAATGAGGGCGGCTCTGCCATCGGCTTGCCTCTGGTTCCGATGAGCAGCGTCGACGTACTGGTTCGGGCTAGCGATTACGATAAAGCCGATACGGTTGTAGAGGGATATTTCAGCGGCGCCTATGAGGAAGATGATCCAGGGGAAGAGGAATAAAGCTGGGGGAAGTGCAAATCACAAATTGCAGTTAGACAGGCTGCCTATGCCAACAAACGAATCTCGTTTCTCGAATCACGAATATCGTTCCTCGATCACTCGTTGCCTGCTTACTGGTTGACTGTACACTCATTACGCCCCCACGATTCTCGATTTACGGATAACGCTCCCCTAATTACTAGTTGCCTAATCACTCATCACTATTTACGGATACGTATACGTCAACCAGTCCAGCGGCTCAACGATCACGCCACCCGCCCACATCTCGAAATGCAGGTGGGCACCTTCCGAACGGCCGGTGTTCCCCACCATGCCGATCACATGTCCCGGCTCGACCATCTCCCCGGCCACAACCAGGATCTCCGACTGGTGATAATACACCGAAAATACCCCCCAGCCATGATCGATCACGGTCATGTTACCACGGATATCTTTGAACCCGGCAAAGACCACCTTGCCGCTAGCAGGTGCGTAGATCGGCAAGCCCTGCCCACCGCCAAAATCGATCCCGGTATGATACACGTTGTAAGGGCCATCATTATAAGAACGGCGCGTGCCAAAATAGGAATTGATGCCATCCTCATTTGGAGAGGGAGATTGGAAAATGCCCTGCCAATATTTTTCCGGTGTGATGACCGTTGTGTAACTCATCAGGAATTCTAATTCTGTACGGCTCAATTCCGGATCGAGTAGTTCCGGTTCAACCGTGATCGTTTCAAAACCATATCCCCCGGCCCGCACTTGAATGGTTTGCGTATGCGAGAAATGGCGACCATCGGCAAAGTCACCTTCCATATCCAGCAGGTAAAAGCCGGGGTCCAACAACGCATCGACCCCTTGCAAAGCCACGTAAGACGCGCCCTCTTCCTTGAAGAAATTAAGCGTATGATCAATCAGTTCGCCGCCCAGCGTAAAATCGCTTTCGGCACTCACCCGGACGACAACCGTGTCACCCTGCACAATCGGCAGTGGGTTGACGTCCACCTGTGAGATCGGTGAAGGCAGCGCGCCTGGGCCACTTTGAGCCACACCCGGTTGCAGCAACACGTCCCCGCGCACAGCTTCCCAGGTGCCGGCAAGTTGATTAGTGGCCGCCATCGTCCACGGATTCGCCCCGGCGAACACCGCCATTTCCAGCAGTGAAGTCTGTGGCCCCACGACCGCTCGCCCCAGCGAAAGATCTTCACCGCGCCCGGTCGGGAACAAAACCGGATAGCCCACGTAGAGCTGTGCCGGGCTGGATAGCCGGTTCAATAATGCCAAATCTTCCGGGGAGATCAAATAGCGGCGACTGAGACTGCGCAAGGAATCCCCAAACGGCATAAACTCTGGATTGATCGTACCCTGGATCCAATCCACACCCGGTAAGGAAATCGGCGTACCCGCCAATAGCTGGTTCGGGTCTTCGATATTGTTAAATGTAATCAATTCATCCAGGGAAATATTGAACCGCAGGCTGATACTCGACAAAGTATCACCTGCTTGAATGATGTACTGCGGCCATTCGGGCTGCCCTTCCTGGGCAAATGCCATTCCCATCGGGCCAAACAGAACCAAGAGCAACAAACTGCTAAGAGCCAGGAATTTCTTCAAAACGAACACGATCTCCTATATGAAAATCCTCGATCCGGTCTGGATGGATTTCCAACGTATATTGCGCCGCACGCTGCGGCACGATGAAGGACAGCCAACGCCGGGCATAGTGCACATCCACGACTTCAAGGTCAGCATTAATCCATACAATCGCCAGGTCAAATCCCATGCCCAGCATATGAATAGAAGCGTCCATGCGGCTGTCTCTATCTTGAACCAACAGCAAGCCCCAATTATAAGGCAGACTGCGCCGAAAACTCAAGCCGCGCAACCGGCAGAAAAAGGTATTACAATACCCCGCCTGCAAAGGTTTTGCTAATGGCTTGGTTTCGTTGTCGATCAAAATTTCGCGCATACTTGCAATCAAAAAGGGCGGCTGCTGCCGCCCCGAAGTGTTAGTTTACTGAACCTTGGGCTGCATGTTTCGTCAGCACCTGATCGACACTATCCAGCAGTTCCTGTGGACTGAACGGCTTGGAGATGTAATCGTCCACCTTGGCAATGTGCAATCCCAAGACTTTGTCAATACTCTGGGCCTTGGCCGTTACCACGATCACCGGAATATCACGCGTATTCTTATTGGCCTTGAGTTGTTGGTAAACTTCCCAGCCATCCATATCAGGCATCATCAGGTCCAACAGAACCAGATCGGGCCGCTGCTCACGGATCGCCTCCAGACCTTTCTTGCCGCCATCTGCACCGATGACTTCAAAACCCCTCCGGCCCAATATCAGCCGGATGAGGTCGATCATTTCAGGCTCATCCTCTACGCATACCACGCGCTTAAGTTTCTCTTCCTCCATGTCGGAGTCCTCCCGAACGAACTACTGCTTGCCTATTGATGTGTATATCTGACTGAACGTTAGCCAACCTAAAAGTCCAATCCGGTACCTAAAAGTTTACCATAAATGCCCCATATCGACAGCTTAGATAAGCCTTAGAAACCCAAATTATGACCTAATTCCTATCCATTTTCCCTTTTTCGGACACAAAAGCAATCATTTTCCTTTTGCAATCGCCCAGCTTATTACACAAATTCAGTGAATGCAATAAATAGCTACGATCATTCGCATTCGTAGCGACATGCGCGTTACGCGTATTTCGAGTGGGCCGTGGATAGCTGAACGCTTCCAACCGTCCAGCTTATGCTATAATTTCTGCAAATTTCATCAATGAATATAAGAGGCTAAACTGTATGATTGCTGCTAACGAACTCCGCAAAGGCGTGACTTTTGAATTGGATGGTGACCTGTACAAAGTTCTGGACTACCACCACCATAAACCCGGTCGCGGTCTGGCGACCATCCGCATCAAAGCGCTCAATCTACGCACCGGTGCCAACATCGAAAAAACTTTCAGTTCCAGTGAACGCGTGCAAGACGTGCGCCTGGACTATCACGAAGTCGAATACCTGTACAGCGATGGTGAACTCTACCATTTCATGGACTTGGAAACCTACGAGCAACCGGCCATTAATGCTTCCATACTCGACGACGCCGTCAATTACCTCACCCCCAATATGCAGGTCAAGCTAACCTTCTACGAAGGCGAACCGCTGGACATCGACCTGCCCACTTCAGTCGAACTCAAGGTAATCCAGGCCGACCCATCCGTGCGCGGCGACACTGCCACCGGCGTGAACAAGAATGTAACTACCGAAACCGGACTGGAAGTCTCGGTACCGGCTTTTGTCGAAGTTGATGATGTCATCAAAGTCGACACGCGCTCTGGCGATTACATCACCCGCGTCTAATCTTTACAGACTTTTACGCATTCTAAAGCCTCTCTAAACCTAGAGAGGCTTTCGTCATGCTATAATTTGCGCTATGAGAACTCCGGCAGGAAAAGAATGCAGTTACTTTTATGGCGATTACCGCCGCGGCCGCCATCATGAAGAATGCCGCCTGTTGCGACCAGCCGGTCTGGAGTGGCGTCCCGCCCTGTGCGAAAGCTGCCCCGTCCCCGACATCCAGCGCGCCAACGCCTGCGAACACATGGTCTTCAAGCCGCGCCTGGAGCGCAGATTCCTGATCCTTTCCCAAGAAGTCAGGGTGGATACCTATTGTGAGAAATGCAATTGTGATGTTAAGGAGCCGCGCATCGGCTGCGGCCAATGCCACCCACTACCCGAAATTTTCATTGTAGAGCCTGGTGACACTGACACTTCTTCTTGACCTGGATGACACCCTGCTGTCCAACAGCATGGATATTTTCGTCCCTAAATACCTGCAAGCGCTGACCGCGCATATGGCAGCTTACGCCCCGCCGGATTTGTTTGCAAGCAAGTTGCTGGCCGCCACCGGGGCGATGTCTGCCAACGACCGCCCCGACCAAAGCTTGAAAGGCACTTTCGACGCCGCTTTCTATGCAGCCGTGGGCCTGGACTACACAACCTCACAGGCCCCCTTGATGCAGTTCTACGATGAAGTGTTCCCAATTTTGGCGGAATATACTGGCTTCCGCTCAAAAGCGGTAGAACTGGTGCAAGCTGCCCACGAACGCGGCTACCGTCTGGTAATTGCCACCAATCCCTTGTTTCCCCAGAAAGCCGTTCATCATCGTTTGGCCTGGGCCGGGCTGCCCGTTGAGGAATATGATTTTGCGCTGGTGTCCACCTACGAACATTTCCACTACGCCAAACCGAATCCAGCCTATTTCGCCGAGATTCTGGCGCAGATCGGTTGGCCGGAAGATCCTGTGGTAATGATTGGCAATGATGCTAACGACGATATTGCCGCCGCCCGCTCACTGGGGCTGGCAACCTTCTGGATTGCCAACGGCGCAACCGTAGAAAACTGTACCGCCGAAAATCCGCCCTCGGGCTGCGGAGAACTGGAAGATGTCCTCGCCTGGCTAGACGCCCATGCCGAAGAAGAATTGGCCCCACAGTTCGAAACGCCCGCCGCCTTGACCGCTTTGCTGAAATCCACGCCAGCTGCCCTGGATACGCTCGCCGCCAGCCTGACTCCCGAACAATATAACGCCCAACCGATTCCCCAGCACTGGAGTCTGACCGAGGTTTTCTGCCACCTGCGCGATGTGGAGATTGAGGTCAACCTGCCGCGCCTGCGCAAAGTGACTGAAGCAGATAACGCCTTGATCGAAGGCCAGAATATCGAGCATTGGGCAAAAGAACGCGGCTATGCTAAGCAAAATGGCCCCCAGGCGCTGCACGATTACATCCAGGCCCGCATCCAGACCCTGGATTTCCTCAACACCCTGGAGGAAGCAGACTGGCAGCGCGCCGCCCGCCACACCATTTTCAGCCGTATATCCATCCAGGATTTGGCAACCTTCACTGCCCGTCACGACCGCCTGCACATCCGCCAGGCGCATAAAGTTTTGGGGGCAATGGCATAACGAATAAACGCAGTATCTGGGGAAAAGCAGTAGACAGGTAAACAAGTAGACACGTGGAAAACTGTTGCAGGCGGCTGAAGCCGCCGCCTCTCTCCTCCCATAGCCCATCTCTTGCAATCTGTAATTTCTAATTTGCAGCTTGCATCTTGTATCCTACCATCTGCAATCTCTAATCTGTAATTTGCTCTGCTGTGCCCCTGCCCTTTGCCCCAGCTTCCCCTCGAATCCACACAAACCGCGTCGTTTTTCGCCAAATAGTGTTGTATCAAACATTGAAAGCCTATTGTGGAGGTACCTATGCGCAAACGCGTTGTGATTACCGGGATGGGTTGTATCAGCCCAGTCGGAAATGATGTTGAAACCACCTGGAAGAATATCCTGGCCGGAAAATCCGGAGCAGGTCCAATTACCTTATTCGAACCCAATCAAGATTTCACCTCGAAGATCGCCGGAGAAGTCAAAGATTTCGACCCGGTTGCTGTATTTGGGCGCAAAGAATCGCGCCGCATGGATCGTTTTACCCAATTTGCCGTCGTCGCGACCATGGAAGCCTTGAAAAATGCCAACCTTGAGATCACCGAAGACAACCGCGACCGCATTGGCGCGTTGATCGGCAGTGGGATTGGTGGCATCAATACTCTCCAGGAACAACTGGATGTCTATATCGAGCGCGGTGCCAGCCGGGTCAGTCCTTTCCTGGTGCCCATGATGATCCCCGACAGTGCCGGGGCAATGGTCGCCATCCGGCTGGGCATGCGTGGGCCAAACTTTGCGATTTCCACCGCCTGCGCCACCGGCACCAACACAATTGGTGAAGCCGCCGAAGTCATCCGCCGCGGCCAGGCCGACGTGATGCTGGCCGGTGGCTCCGAAGCTGCCATCATCCCCATCGCCGTAGCCGGGCTGTGCTCTATGACTGCATTGACCACGCGCAATGATGATCCCGAACACGCCTCTCGCCCCTTCGATAAAGACCGCGATGGTTTCCTGATCGCCGAAGGTGCTGCCGTGCTGGTCATCGAATCACTCGAACACGCCCAGGCCCGCGACGCCAACATCCTGGCCGAAGTGATTGGGTATGGCTCGAACAACGACGCCTATCACCTCTCTGCCCCTTCTGAAAATGGCTATGGGGCCATGCGCTGCATGAAGATGGCGCTCGAAGATGCCCAGTTGGAAGCCAAAGACATTGACTACATCAACGCCCACGGCACCAGCACACAGTTGAACGACCTCAACGAAACCCTGGCGGTCAAATCGATCTTTGGCGAGCAGGCCTATAACGTTCCAATATCCTCAACTAAATCAATGACCGGGCACCTGATGGGCGCTTCCGGCGCGTTGGAAGCCTTGTTTTGCGTAAGTGCTATCCAGGACAATATCATTCCGCCAACCATCAACTACACCACCCCCGATCCGGAATGCGACCTGGATTACGTCCCCAATCAGGCCCGTGAACATGAGGTCAATATCACGCTTTCTAACTCTTTCGGCTTTGGCGGACACAACGCCTCCATCATCCTGAGCCGTTACCAAGCACTGGCAAACTAATGGCTGAAACTTACGCACATATTACCGGCTGGGGCATGGCCGTTCCTGAACGGATTCTGACCAACGCCGAATTGACCCAGATGGTCGACACGAGCGATGAATGGATTCGCTCGCGCACAGGCATTGGCACTCGCCACATCGCCGAGAACGGGCAGACCACCGCTTCGTTGGCGACAGAAGCAGCGATCAACGCCCTGCGGGTTGCCAATCTCTCCCCGCCAGATGTGGACATGATCATTGTGTCTACCTCTACTCCAGAGCATATCTTCCCGGCCACCGCCTGCCTGGTGCAAGAACGCATTGGTGCGGTCAACGCCGGGGCCTTCGATCTGTTAGCAGCCTGCACGGGCTTCATCTATGCTGTCAACATGGGCGCGCAGGCTATTCGCAGCGGCTCGATCCAAAACGCGGTTGTGATCGGGGCCGAAACATTATCGCGCATCGTGAACTGGGAAGACCGCAATACCTGCGTGCTATTTGGCGATGGCGCGGGGGCTTTTGTGCTGCAAGCCAGCGACCAGCCCGGTGGCGTACTTTCTGCCGTACTGCGCTCCGACGGCTCCGGCAGCGGGCTGCTATCGGTCCCTGCCGGGGGCAGCGCCCACCCTATCGACGAACAGGCCATCGCAGACAAGCAGCATTACATCCAGATGAACGGCCGTGAGGTCTTCCGCTTTGCCACACGCGTGATGGCCAGCGCTACGCGTGAAGCCGTTGAAAAGGCCAACCTTTTGATCGACGACATCCAACTCATCATCCCCCATCAGGCCAACCAACGCATTATCGATTCAGCCGCCAAGCAGCTTAAGCTGCCGCCGGAACGTATCGTGACCACCGTAGAAGATTATGGCAATACCTCTACCGCATCGATCCCGATTGCCACCTGCGAAGCCATCGCCGATGGCCGTTTGCAACCAGGCGATAACATCGTGCTGGTAGGTTTTGGAGCCGGGTTAACCTGGGGAGCCGCTGTGGCCGAATGGAGTGGGCCGTTCCCATACGAGCGCAAAGTGCGTTTCTCCCTTTACCGCCTGCTTTCCAGGATCTGGTCGTTCTTACAGCGTATCCGCCGCCGCTTCGAAGGCATCATCTGGGATACGGAAGACGACAAGTAATGCTGCGTTTGACAAACAAGGATTTCCTGGTTGAGATCGAAACCATCACCGTGCTGGATTGAAACCTATCCCATAAATCAAAACCCGCCCAATGGAGATTCCATTGGGCGAGCGGCGTTAACACGAATACTTGAGACTAATTTCCATCCCCGGAAGAACTCGAACCTGAATCCCCTAATTGGAAAATCTTCAAAATACGGCGGATGATGTCGTTGGCAACGTTCTGCTGGAAACCGACAATGAATGCCAATAGGTACAACGCCCAAGCCGAGGTGATCTCGGCCGCATCGCCCGATCCGGCCGTTAGCGAAAGCATCCCGGCGCGCATTACCATGAACACGAAGCCGCCCCAGATCATGCCCATCAGCGGATTCGTGATGTACCACATTGAGTAGGACTTACTGAAATCGAGTTTGGCGGAAACATGCCGCACCAGGGCGAAGAACGCTCCGGCGATCCCGCCCACCACCCCAATTAAAGCGGTTTGCGGTCCAAAAACCAAATCCGAACCCAGCGTTGGGAACAGGGCAATCGTGTCGGAGTCGAGTGAATTGATCACCACGTTGCGCAGCATCGGCACCAGCCAGATCCAGGCGCAAACCACGAATGCCAGCCAATACAGTTGGTAAACGAACAGGTAGATGGCATTCTTATTTTCGACCTGAGCACGTTCGATCACCGTAATTTGCAATTCAACCTCGCTGACCGAGCGTTCAGCTTCTTCAAAATTTTCGCGCCCGCCCATCAATTCATTACGCGCCCGCTCCAACTGATCCATCAGGCTGCGGGCAATATCCAAATTAGGCACTTTGTTACGAATCCCAACCTGGGCTGCTTCGACCCGATTCCACAACGCCCGAAGCGCCTCTTTGGTAATGAAGAAATCGAGCATATCGTCGACCGAATCGAGATGGCGGGTAGTATCCGGTGCCTCCACTTCGGGAACGCCAACCGTTGGCCCAATGTCTTCGAGCGCCATTTCGGCATACAATGGCGCGCCCGTGGTCGAAGCCTCGCCGGGCAAAGGCACTTCAATTCCAGCCAGCGCTGGTTCGGCTGCAAAGTCCGCGGCGGTAAGGATTGGCTGTCCAGCCCCCAGACCGCTGTCCGGTTCCGCAGCAGCCTCTGGGACCGCGCCCATATCATTGGGCAGCGTTTCGTCCAACAAGTCCACCAGTTCTTCGGGGGTCAGGTCGCGCGGTTCGGACCCCACACCAACGTCATCTTCATCGAAATCCGAGATCATCCCGGCACTGGGGTCATCATCATCAAAGGGAATGCCGCGTTCGGGGAGCATTTCTTCACCTTTACCCTCCACCGGGCTTTCGGTCCCTTCTCCATCCTCATAAATATCATCATACGTCATCACTCACCTCCTCTGCCAGACGCCGGTATGCGACGGCGGCAGCACTATTAGGCTTGTAATCCACAACAGCCTGGCGGGTCGCCGGAGCAACCGCGGCGACTTCATCCAGGGGGATTACGGTATGCATCAATTTACCTTTAAATACACGTTTTAATTCTTGCACGATCTTGGCGGAATGCGGGGAATTTGGGAAATACATAGTCGGCAATACGCCCAACAGCTTCAAGTCCGGGTTGATGCGGTCCCGGATCAGCCACACCGATTCCAATAAGGGGCGTACGCCGCGCATTGCCAGATATTCAGTCTTCACCGGGATCAGCAAATGGTCGGCAGCCACCAGGGCATTCACCGTGAGCAGTCCCAGGTTCGGCGGCGTATCAATGATCACAAAATCGAATTCATTCTTGCTGCGCTCGACAGCCTGCTGCAAACGCATTGTGCGGTCAGATTCCTGCAACAGCTTGTATTCAACCGATAACAATTCCGAATTCGCCGGGGCGACCATCAGGCGCTGGCGGCCGTGCCGCAAGACCTGCGTGAGCGAAATCGTACGGTCGAGCAAGAGTGTGGAAGTCGAGGGGTCGACCTTATAGGGATCATACCCAAAACTGGCAGTCAGCGCCCCTTGCGAATCCATATCTACCAGAGCCACCCGGTACCCCAAAGTAGCCAGGGCTGCTCCCAGGTTGATCACTGTGGTGGTCTTACCTACCCCACCTTTTTGGTTCGCTACTGCGATCACGCGCCTCATGTCGCCAGTATAGATTAAGCGCCGCGTTCCGTCAATCAAATTAGGCGCTCAGTAACCAGGCACTTCGCGATTAGGCACCGAGTAATGAGTAATCAATAATTCGAGGGTGACGTGCAATGTGATTCGAGAATCGTAATTGGTTCACGATTTTCATTCTCCACCTGATTACTAAGTGCCTGATCACTGGTCAAGCCCCACAATTCTCGAACCTTGATTCACGAAACACGTCAAAAAACCCTCAATTCTCCCTTATCCTCATCCCATTCCCCCAAAAGTAAGAAAAACATTAGATTCTCGGTCTTATATGTACAACAACTACCTCCCTTACCAATAGATTGGTATAATAATATAAGTTTATCGGTTATCCGTGATTGGCTATTCTTTAAATATTCCCCCTGCAGGGATCGGTCAATCACTTTAGCAAACCATCGTTCAGATCGTACTTTGTAAAGTTAGGATATTGTTTTGGTGGTTTGCCCATTCCCTGAAAGATTTTGGAGGCTGGAGTGAACACTTCCCGCAGCAGGGCATCAATCGTTTATCTGTTACTGTTTGTCGTAATAATCGGCTTCCTGGTTTGGAACTTCCAACAGTCAACAGGCCAACAAGATGTCCTTACAATTAACCAACTTGCCGCTGACATCAAGAGCGACAAGGTAAATCGGATCATTGAAGATAATGATCGCCTGACCGTTATCTATGATAACGGCGAGCGTTATTCCCAAAAAGAGCCTACTTCAACCCTGGTGGAGCAACTGAACGCGCTGGGTGTGACTGCCGAAGACCTTTCTGCAGAAAGCATCCAGGTCGAGATCAAAGCCCCCAGCGCCTGGCTGGGCATCCTGACTGCCTTAGGATACATCCTACCCTTCATTTTGTTGGGTGGTGTGTTCTGGTTCGTCTTCCGCCAGGCCCAGGGCAGCAACAACGCGGCTATGTCGTTTGGGAAATCACGCGCCCGCATGTTCAGCGGTGACCACCCCACGGTTACTTTCGCCGACGTAGCCGGCGTAGAAGAAGCCAAAGAAGACTTGAAAGAGGTCGTCGAATTCCTGCGCGAGCCGGAAAAATTCATCGCCCTTGGTGCCCGCATCCCCAAGGGGGTGCTGCTGGTCGGCGCGCCCGGCACCGGCAAGACCCTGATGGCAAAGGCCGTATCCGGCGAAGCTGGTGTGCCTTTCTTCTCGATCTCCGGTTCGGAGTTCGTTGAAATGTTCGTCGGTGTAGGTGCCAGCCGCGTGCGCGACCTGTTCGATCAGGCCAAGCGCCACTCGCCCTGCATCGTCTTCGTCGATGAGATCGACGCCGTCGGCCGCCAGCGTGGTGCTGGTTTGGGCGGCAGCCACGACGAACGCGAGCAAACCCTCAACCAGATGTTAGTTGAAATGGACGGCTTTGACACCGATACCAACATCATCATGATCGCTGCCACCAACCGCCCCGACATCCTCGATCCGGCGCTGATGCGCCCCGGCCGTTTCGACCGCCGTGTGATCCTGGACAAACCGGATGTACGTGGCCGCGAAGCGATCCTCAAGGTACATTCGAAGGGTAAACCTGTCGAGCCAGACGTAGACCTGACCGTGCTGGCACGCGGTACCCCCGGTTTCGTCGGTGCCGACATTGAAAACTTGGTCAACGAGGCCGCCATTCTGGCTGCCCGCCGCAACAAGAAATCCATCGGGCAGGACGAGTTCCAGGAAGCGATCGAACGCGTGATCGCCGGGCCGGAACGCAAGAGCCGCCTGATCAGCGAAGAAGAAAAATGGGTGGTTGCTTACCACGAGGCCGGACACGCCGTAGTGATGAACACCATCCCCGAAGCCAATCCGATCCACAAGGTCACCATCGTCCCGCGCGGCCTGGCCGGTGGCTACACCCTGGCCCTGCCGGAAGACGACATCACCTTGATGTCCCGCAATAAGATGATCGCCGAAATGATCGGCCTGATGGGTGGCCGCGCTGCCGAGCAACTCGTCTTCGACGACTACACCTCGGGCGCATCCAATGACATCGAACGCGTCACCGCCATTGCGCGTGCCATGGTCACCCGCTACGGCATGAGCGATGAGATGGGGCCAATGGTCTACGGTAAGAAGGACGAAATGATCTTCCTCGGCCGTGAGATTTCCGAACAACGTGATTATTCCGAAGCTGTGGCCGAAAAGATTGACGATGAAGTCCGCACTCTGGTTACCGAAGCGTATAAAGAAGCTAAAAGCATCTTGCTAAAATACCGCAATGAACTGGACGCCGTCGCCGAAAAATTGATCGAAGTCGAAACGATCAGCCGGAGTGATTTCGAAAAGATCTTCCCACCACCGGTCCAGAAACGCAGCGGCACACCGGTTATGATGAACGGCAAAAAGCCCAAGGCCGAGACGGAAGCAGAACCCGAGGCCGAATAACCAACCAATTTACAAGCGAAAAGGACGGGCACCAAGCCCGTCCTTTTTTGATTCTCAATTGTTTTTTGCCGTCAATTCGTTTCTTGATGCATGCGCACCAATTCCCGGCGCAGGATCTTGCCCACGTTTGTGCGCGGCAGTTGATCCATGAATACAACCTCTTTGGGCACCTTATAAGCCGCTAAATTCTCCTTACAAAAGTCCCGCAGTTCATCCACCGTGATCGATTCACCTGGTTTGAGTACCACCCAGGCTTTCACGGCTTCGCCACTGTGCGCATCCGGGATTCCGGCCACCCCTGCTTCCAGAATGGCGGGATGCGTTGCCAGCACTTCTTCTACCTCGCGCGGCCAGACCTGGAAGCCACCCGGCTTGATGAGTTCCTTCTTGCGGTCGACGATGTAGAAATAGCCTTCCTCATCCATGTAGCCAATATCGCCGGTATACAACCAGCCATCGCGCAATGAATTGGCGGTCTCGGTGGGCATATTATGGTAGCCCTTCATCACCTGCGGGCCTTTGATAATGATCTCACCAACCTCTTCCGCCTCAAGTTCGGTCGTGCCGTCATCCAGATCGACCACCTTGCATTCCACGTCCGGGAACGGCAAGCCAATCGAACCGGTTTTGTTCACGCCCAGCAAGGGGTTGCAGTGTGTTGCTACGGTCGTCTCAGACAGGCCATAGCCCTCGAACAACTTACCTTTGGTCAGGCGCTCGAAGGTTTCTTTAGTTTCCCTCAGCAGCGGGGCCGAGCCGGAAATACAGGCTTTGATCGAAGTCACGTCATATTTACCCGATAACACATCCGGGTGGTTGTTGATGGCATTGTACATCGCCGGGACACCGGGGTAGATCGTGGCCCGGTATTTTTGCAGGTTTTCCAACACATCCTTGGTGTCGCGCGGGTCGGGCACCATCACCAGGGAAGCCCCCGTCTTCACACCAAAAGTCATCCCGACGATCATGCCATAAGCATGATACAGCGGGATCGCCATCAGCACGACTTCCTTGCCATCTTCACATTCTGTCAACCAACCATCGATCTGGTATGAGTTAGCGACGATGCCGCGATGCATAGCCACTGCCCCTTTTGACACCCCCGTTGTACCACCAGTATATTGGAAGACCGCCGTGTCATCCGGGGAAAGGTCGATCTTTGGCCGTTCCGCGGGAGTATGCTGGGAAATCAAGTCCTGCATCCAAACATCACCAGGGCCTAATGCATCGACGCGGAAGCCGCCTTTCTTTTCCTTCGCCAGGGTAAAAAGAACCCTGAGCAAGGGTGGCAGGGTTTCTTTGAGATTGGTGACAACCAGGGTTTCGAGCTTGGTCTGATCTTTTATAGCACGAACTTTCTCGTAGAAATTGGTCATCACGACCATGGCTTTCATCCCGGCGTCGTTGGCCTGGTGGATGATCTCCCGTCCCGTGTACAGCGGATTGGTCGCTACAACGATGCCGCCGGCCTTCATCACCGCGAAGTACGCCATCACGAACTGGGGTGTATTCGGAACCAACAGCCCCACCCGATCTCCCTTCTGTAAGCCAATACTGGCAAATCCGGCCGCCAGGCGGTCTGTGATCTCATCCATTTCCTTATATGCGATCACAGCCCCTTTAAAGATGGTACAGGGGCTGTCGGGATACTTACGCGCGGTCTGCTCGAACATCTCAACCAGCGTGATCTCTGGGTAATCGATGTGGGCAGGGACGCCGTCATCATAATGGGCAAGCCAAGGTTTCTCGCTCATAGGTCTCTCCATCCTTTTTGGGGTTTTTAGATAATAGAAGGCTCCTTTATCAGTATAGAGATAAGTTGAAAAGATGTCAATATTTTTTACTTACTTTATGTAAAAATTTACGATTTAATGGTATGCTAACTGACCACAAACAATACAAAAACAAAAACTATGCTCATATTTCTAATTACCTTATCGCTTGTCTTTGATTTTCTGAATGGGCTGCATGACAGCTCAAACATCGTCGCCACCGTGATCTCTTCGCGCGCGCTACAACCGCGCGTCGCCCTAATCTTGACCGCGGTTGGCGAATTCGTTGGCCCCTTCTTGTTTGGTGTGGCCGTTGCCAAGACCGTCGGTGAAGACCTGCTCGTTCCGAATGTGATCACACTCGAGGTCATGGTTTCCGCATTGTTAGGTGCTATCTTCTGGAACCTAATCACCTGGTTCTTCGGTATCCCCTCTTCCTCATCCCATGCACTGGTCGGCGGGTTATTGGGCGCAGCCATCATCGCCGACGGGCCAACGGTCGTACAGCTCCCCGGCCTGACCAAGATTCTACTGGCACTGTTCATCTCCCCACCAGCCGGGCTGCTGGCCGGGTATCTAGTCACTAAAGCGATCTATCTCCTGACCCGTAATGCCGGGCCGCGCATCAACTCCGTTTTTCGTAAGAGCCAGATCCTGACCGCGCTGGGCCTGGCATTGAGTCACGGTGCCAACGATGCCCAGAAGACCATGGGTGTGATCACGCTGGGACTACTTTCTTCGGGAAAGATATCCTCATTCGAGGTGCCATTATGGGTGGTCTTTGCAGCCGCAACCACAATTGCCCTGGGAACCTCATTTGGCGGTTGGAAACTGATTAAAACCCTCGGTGGGCGCATCATCAAGGTTCGTCCGGTACACGGCTTTGCCTCCCAAATCGCGGGAGCCAGCGTCATCCTTGGAGCAGCTTTATTGGGTGGCCCGGTCAGCACAACTCAGGTAATGAGTACGGCCATTATGGGGACTGGCGCAGCAGAGAGCATCAAGAAAGTGCGCTGGCAAGTCGGCAAGGATATGCTGATCGCCTGGGGATTGACGATCCCAACCGCTGCTCTGATCTCCGCCCTGAGTTACCTGGCGATCCATTTCGTTTCCGGCATGATTGCCTGATTGGGCTTGAATAGAAAGCTTTCGTTGGAGCGGAACTAAACAAGCTATGCTTACCCTATACTCAAAGCAACCAGCGGTCGCATTGAGGACGATACGTTCTCTTGTTAATTAATCAAGTTCTCTTTTTTTGACTACTATTATCCTAACTCCAAAATATGCTTCTATATAGGCATTCCTCACTTCGTTCGGAATGACAGATTCAATCACCCTCACACATCAAAAATGCCTCAAATCCTCTGCTTACAAACATTCTAGAAAACCCCCATAGCTGCTACTTCAAACAAAAAGGTGTTTGCTGAATTATTTTTCTTCACCAATCAAAATATTCCCGCACCAGCTTTTCAATTTCATCTACACTTCCTAGCTCAACGGAAAACCAGTGTATATCCGGGTCGTCGGGTTTGAACCAGTTTGCCTGCCGCCGCACGAACTGGCGCGTCAGCCGTTTCATCAGCATCACCGCTTCATCCAATGAAATCTCCGCTTGCAGCACCTGAATCATCTGGCTGTAACCAATCGCCGAAAAAGCCGGTAAATCCGGTGGGTAGCCCGCTTCCAACAAATCGCGCACCTCATCCATAAAACCGGCTTGCAGCATAGCATCGATGCGGGCATCAATGCGTTCGTAGAGTATAGGGCGCGGGCGCGTCAACCCAACCTGGAGCAAGTTGTACGGCGAAGCGCCACGCTGGCGCTGCTCGGAAAAGCGTTTCCCGGTATTCAAGGTCACTTCCAAAGCCCGCACCGTGCGCCGCAGATTGCGGCTATCGATCTGTTGAGCAGCCTGAGGGTCTATGACTTGCAGACGTTGGTGCAGCCCATCGTGTCCAATTTCCTGCGCCCAACGTTCCAACGCATCGCGCAAGCGGTGGTCGGGTTCCTGCTTGGGGATTCGCCAGCCTTCGGTGATCGCCCGGATATATTGCCCGGTGCCTCCAACCAGCATGGGCAAACGGCCGCGGGCAGCGATGTCCGCAATTGCCTGCTGTGCGGCTTCCTGGAAGATAGCCAGACTCCAGGTTTCATCCGGGTCGGCCACATCGATCAGGTGATGGGGCACGCGCTCCCGCTCTTCGAAGGTCGGCTTGGCTGTGCCGATATCCATGCCGCGATAGAAATAGCGCGAATCGACCGAAACAATCTCCCCACCTATTTTTTCGGCAAGTTCAATTGCAAGGGTAGTTTTCCCAACCGCAGTCGGGCCAAGGATGACAAGCAATGGAGGGCGTTGGCTAGGCAATGACATTCTCAAAATGGACGATTTCTGGAGCTTGCCCTGATTTTAATTTGCGGATAGCGATTACGTCAACCCGCCAATCCAAGGCAGCATCGGAATGTTGCTGCAAATAGTCTTCGGCGGCGGCAATGATGTGTTCGAGTTTGGCCGCGTCCACCGCCTCTTCGGGGTAGCCGAATTGGCGAGAACTGCGCGTCTTGACTTCCACGAATACCAACACCACCCCCTGTTGAGCCAACAAATCGATCTCACCATATGGATTGCGCAGGTTACGGGCTAAGATCGCGTAGCCCTTAGCCTGCAAATATTCCGCCGCCAGGTCTTCGCCCCAGCGCCCCAGGTTTTGCCGTCTACTCATTTGGTGATTATATCTAAGATTTGATCGAAACCAGCGCGTAGTTTACTGCGCTCTTTCTCATTTTTCGCGCATACGGATTGATATTTTTCCAACAGGATCTGGCTGGTGCGTTCAATGGCATAAGCCTGGGCAGTTTCAGAAGCGCCTTGTGAGAGCTTTTCCCGCAATTCGTGCTCAGAAACCAGGCGCGCCAGCTTGGCCGTGAACGCGGCCAGGTCATTGGGCGACAGAAAACCATTCACACTATCTTCCACAATATCCCCCACCCCCGGCGAAGTGATCCCCAACACCGGCAATCCGGCTGCCATCGCTTCAATCACCGTGAGCGGGTGCACCTCTGTAACTGATGCAGTCACGAACGCATCCGCCATGTGCATGTAAGCTGGGATGTCAGCATATGGGACGATTCCGGCAAACTGCACAGCCGCCTCCAATCCCGATTCCCTCACCCCATCTCGCAGACGTTCCAGGTTCGGCCCACCCCCAACCAGGAGCAGGCGCGCCTTTTGGTAGGCCGCGTGTACACCGGCAAAAGCTTGCAGCAGAAACTTCAGATTCTTTTCCGGCGCCATCCGGCCGACATACACCAACACAATATCGGTATCATCAAAACCAAATTGCGTCCGCTCGATCTTACGGGTGCAATCCTGGAAAGGCCGAATGTCAACCCCATTGGGGACGACTTCAACCGGGGTTTCGACGCCAAATTTCCTGAGCACAGCCCGCATCCCTGGCGACGGCGCGATCACCATCTCGCACCGCTCACAAAAGTGCGGCATATACGAATGCAAGATATTCTCGCCCAATTCTTCCGGGAAATGCGGCAAGTAGGCCTTGTAATACAGATCGTAACGCGTATGGTTGGTGAAGATCACCGGGATGCCATACAAGCGTCCATAACGCTGCGCCAGCGGCCCACTCACGAAGGGATGGTGGACGTGCAACACGTCCATGGTTTTTAAGATATCGCGCGCCTGCTTACTGTATGCCAGATTCACGTAGTAACCGGTATCGACCAGCGGCAATCCCACTGATCGGATCACATTATCTTCGTCCTCGATATATTCCAGGTCTCCAAAAGTAAAGACAAAAACATCATGTCCAGCAGCCTGCATAAAATTTTTATTCAATGAAATGTGATTGGTCACCCCGCTGATATGCGGCTTATATGTATCAGCCAACATTCCTATCCGCATATACGCCTCTTTTTTTACTAATTAGCTTAAAGTGTCCGGCGGATTCGTTCGCCGGACACTTTATTTATATCACTATAGATTAAGCATTATATTAATTTTCTACTCAATCGTCTGCACCGATACACTGCCAACACCGCCGTCGATGCTCAGGTCGATCACATCTTCGCCAACTTCGTAGGATTCGGATACATAGGCATCCCCACGTCGGGAAAAATCGCCATCGATGCTGGTGTTCCCCAGGCCGCCGTCAACCATGACGCGCACGGGCGTGTCTGCGGCTACGAAAACGGTCACTTCCCCAACTCCGCCGGAAATATCGACATCGAAGTCACCTTCGGCTGGTAAATACAGCGTGATCTCACCCACACCACCATCGATTTCAACACCTTCCAACAGCATGCCGCGCAAGTCCAGATTACCCTCACCCACCCCAGAGTCGATCACCAACATGGTGAGTATATCGCTATTCAAGAGCAAATCCCAGGTGCGCGTATTCGGGCCAATTGGTGGGTAGAACCAGAAAGACGGGTTGCCGTCGTAATTACTGCCGAGACGGTAATAGGCCTTGTCGCCCACCATGCGGTAATTTTCGGTAAGATCTTCGCCCGGGTAGAGATCGACCGAGCCACTCACCAAATCACGCGTGTCACTCGCCGCGTCCACATTGAAGGTCCCCACGCTGAAGTCGATCACGACTTCAGCCTCTTCGACATCCTCCAAAGGCTGGCTGATGGTTTCTGTGTGGTAATCACTATCGCTGATGCGCGGTGTAGTGTTATAGAAGAACCATACCCCACCGGCAAACAACGCCAGAATGATGACCAAAGATAGCACCGCGCCCAGCGAAGAGCGCCTGCCAAGCAGCACGTCCACACCAATCGCGATCAGCAGGATCGGCCACATACGGCCGATGACCAGCCAGACATCCCAACTCAGCTGCCCCAGGTTATTGAGCAGAAAAACGATGCCCAATCCAACCAACAATACCGGGAATACGATACTTCCCTTGCGTTGATATTCCATCTTAGGCCTCCTTATGCGTACTCTGCCAGAGCAAAACGCCACCGGCAATGACCAGCAGTAGCGGCCACAAATTGCCCATCCGCATCCAATGCAGCCACTGGATATCGAGGTTGCCAAGGAAGAAAAATCCTCCAAAGACGATCAGCACAACCCCAACGATCAGGGCGGCCTGCGGGTTTTCACCCAATGGCACCACGGCGTGCGGGAGTTCTTCGCCTTCCGGGGCACGCGGCATGAGCAACATCATCAGCAAATAGATCAGCAGCCCACTGCCACCGGCAAAGAAAAGCAAAACAAAGAACAGGCGGACGATCGTGGGATCAATCCCCAGGTATCTGCCCAGACCACCACATACACCAGCGATCCAAACGTCATTACGGCTCCGATAAAGTTTATCCATTTTTAATATACTCCTTTTCAGGCAACTGACTGAATGTATTTAGACTTATTTTGAAGGCTATGAACGGTCAGTTCCTTTGGTAAATGCCTTGGCAAGTATTTTTCTTTTACAAAATCCTTCGGGCATTTACCCAATATCCTTTTCACTATACAGTACGTAGAAAATGCAGCTCGGTTGCAAAAATCAGGATAAGAAACATCTGTTATCGAAGCTTAAACGTAAAAAGCAGCCCAGTTTAGCTGGACTGCTTTTATCTGCTAGCGAAAATGAATTATATCTTTTTACGCATCCCGGAAGTCTTGATGACGGGTTGCTCCTGACGACGGCCGCGATGTACCAGCACATCGACGGTGAGCGCCAGCGCGGCGCTGGAAATGGCGTAAAAGGCGGCTGCCCTTATCGCTGAAGTCACATCGACGATTCCGGCTGTGGCCATATCCGTGGCCTGCTCTGCGAACACATCGAAACCATATCCCGGCTCGTGTAGCTGCACTTCCGCCAGCTTTTCGCTGTCATCAAATCCCGCGTTGCGAATGATCGTGCGAATCGGTTCTTCCAGCGCCTGGCTCAGCATGCGATAAGCCGCCCGCCGGTCGACGTCCGCTTCTGTGCGCGCAATGTTTTCCAGGGCCGCTTTGCAATTGTAAAGCGCCACCCCGCCCCCCGGCAGCACACCTTCCATCAAAGCGCCGCGTACGGCCGCAGCGGTATGTTCGGCCAGTTCCTTGCGCTGCTCAATGAAATATTCACTCGGACCGCCAACCCAGATCGTTGCTGTGCCGCCCAATAGCTTAGAAATGCGCACCCGCAGTTGTTCGCGTGCTTCCAGATCAGCAACATTCTGGTAGCCCTCGCGCAACGCCGCAACATGCGAACGCAATTTGCGCGCATCGCCTTTACCGCCCATGATGCGGAAGACGCGCATGTTAGCTGTAATGCGCCGGGCATGGCCAAAATCCTCGAATTTGACCGCGCTAATCTTACCGCCGGCATCCTTCGTAATCGCTCGTCCCCCCGTCAGGATCGCCATATCTTGCAGCGCGGCAATCTGAGCTTGCTTGCCCGTTCCAGGGGTCTGCACAGCCACCACGCGGAATTTATTAGGATCTTTGTTGGACAACAACATGCCAATCGCCACTTCTGATAGCTTTTCAACCACCAGCACCAGCGACTTGGCCCCACCCTTGGCCGCCGCGGTGATCGCCGGAAGTAATTCACGCGGGTCTTCAACCGCCAGATCAGTGATCAGGATGGCCGGGTTCTCCAACTTAACCATGGCGTCGTCCCCATCCAGGATCATGCGGCGCGAGAGCAAACCTTTTTCCCAATAGATGCCTTCCAGATATTCGCGCCGGATACTATGCGTGCGTCCCTTACGCAATTCCAGGCGGCCGTACGCGCCGATGATGTCGTAAACCTCGCCCAACATTGCGGCTAGTTCCGCATCATGGCAGACGGTTTCGGCAACTTGCGCCAGTTGTTCTTTGCCTTCGACCTGTAAGGTCATCCCGTCCAGCTCGTCCAGGATGACACGCATGCCCTCTTCCAAAAATTTGCGCAGGCGCATGGTGTTGCCGCCCGCGGCTTGGTAGCGCAGCCCTTCGTTGTAAATCTTCTGGAAAAGCACTGCCGCCGTGGCGGTACCATCCCCGACCTGCTCCTGCACGTTCCATAGGAATTCGCGCACATACATCGCACCCACATCTTCATCACGATGCGGAAGCTCGACTACGCGGCGGGCAATCGTCGCACCATTATCCAGCATCTCTGGCAATTTATCTTTGAGCACTTGCTCAACGGCAACAACACCCCCGGTCGGGCCTAAGGTTGGTCGAATACCTGCAATGATTTTATTGATTCCCCGCTGCATACCCCGGTAGGTCGATGGTTGAAAAACAACGGATTTCGTCTTTGATTTAGGCATGGCGTCATTATATACTATTTTTTCACGGCAGTACTAGATGTAAGTGATGCTGCGAAGTTGCGCAAAACATATCCTATTCCTCTAGAAGCTTGGACAATGCCTTGAAGGTTCTCTCTTCCGTCTCCATTAAATTCATAGACCATAGATTAAGAACATCCCTAACACTTGAGGTGGCCTCATTTCATTAATCAAAACATGATATGCTTGCTTCCAATCCGAAGCAGGATTGGCGCGCCGGATTTACATTGTCACCCTACGCGCTGTAGGTATAAAATAGAAGGCAACACACGAAATAAGCTTTATGATTACCCTCCAGGAGCAATAACTGCTATGTGGAATGTCGTCGAAACCTCAGAAAATATCAATCCTGTATATGCAGACGTCAGTCAGCAGATCATCGAAACTAAATCGCGTGCCCTAATCTACACCACCCTGATCATCTGTTTGCTCTGGTATCTAACCGCAAACGTTACCGACCTATGGATTGTCGTCCCCCAGATCACACTGGTCGTCATGGTGGTTGCAGCATCTTCCCTGCTGGCCAATCGCCTGATCGCCAATCATTTGCAAACCGCCTACTTCACCTGGCTGTTCGGTATTTTCTGCGGTATTACGTTGGCGATCTACCTGCTGCAGCTTCCTGAAATCGCCTATCTATATTTTCTACTGCCAATCTTCGCCGTCGTCACGATCGGTTGGAGCGGTGCCATCGCCCTCCAGGCTATCATTCTGTTGACTGTGTGGCTCGCACCAGATCAGTGGATGATCCCTAACCTGAAAAACCCGGTAACGATGATGTTCACGATTTCGTCTTCGGCCATGCTGGTTATCATCTGGTCGCTGTCGGATTCCCTGCTAACCTTGAATGAATGGTCGGTGACCAATTACCAGCGTGCCGACCAGGAATTGCAAACCCTGCGCGCCCAGCGCCTGGAATTTCTCAACACCCAAGCAGACCTCGTGCTGGCAAACAAGGAACTGGCCCGCCTGACCGAAAGGTTGGCTGCCATGCAGCAGGTTGCTGAAGAAGCCCGCCGCATAAAAGAAGAATTCGTCGCCAACGTCAGCCACGAACTGCGCACTCCCTTGAACATGATCATTGGATTCAGTGACACGATCATGAATTCCCCCCACGTCTACGGCCGCGACATCCCCGACACCCTACTGGCCGACATCGCCGCCATTTACCGCAACAGCCAGCACCTCGCCAAGTTGGTCGACGACGTCCTAGATTTGAGCCAGATCGAAGCCCGGCGCATGGCAATCACCAAAGAATGGACCTCGATCACCGAAATCATCTACGAAGCCACGGAAGCTGTACGCGCCCTTTTTGACTCTAAAGAACTATACCTGAAAACGGAGATCACCGCCGATATCCCTCCCATTTTCTGTGACAGCACACGCATCCGCCAGGTCATCATCAACCTGCTGGGGAACGCCGGGCGCTTTACCGACCAGGGCGGTGTGCTGATAAAAGTGTGGTTAGATGGCGAAGAAACCATAATCAGCGTCACCGATACCGGCCCAGGTATTTCACTGGATGACCAGAAGAATATCTTCCAACCATTCCACCAGATCGAAAGCATCTACCGCAATCACCGTGGTGGCAGCGGCCTGGGGTTGACGATCAGCAAACAGTTCGTCGAGATGCACGATGGCAGGATGTGGCTGGAAAGTGAACTCGGGACAGGCACAACTTTTTTCTTCAGCTTGCCCGTGCAACTCAATCTGCAATTCGCTGAAGGCCCCCAAGATAACGCCCGCCGGTACTTCAACCCTTATGAGCAATATGAACCCCGCCTGCGAACCGCAAATCTGCCGGAAGAAGAGATCCTAAACCGCTTCGTGCTCTACGAAGACGACGTTATCTTGGAACGTTTGCTTCGCAGATATCTGGATCGGGCCGAAGTGGTCGCTAAAAATGATTTTTCCGAAGCCGTGCAAGAGTTATATCGTTCTCCTGCACAAGCGCTGATTCTTAACCCCACAACCAAACGCGAGCAAGAGAAGATTGAAGAAGAACTCTCTACGATCCCAATGGATACCCCGGTGATTTCGTGTTGGATCCCAGGGCGGGAAAAGGTTGCCCAGGAACTGGGGGTGGTCGAATATCTATTAAAACCTGTCGGACAGCAAGAAATTCTGAATGCGATCAAGAGACTGGATATCGATGTCAAGCGCATCTTGTTGGTGGACGATTCGACCGAAATTTTGCAGTTATTCACCCGCATGCTTTCATCGACCGACGACAATTACCGCATCCTGCAAGCATCCAACGGGAAGCGCGCCTTGAACCTGATGCGCAAGCGCCAACCTGATGTGGTCTTGCTCGACCTAATTATGCCCGACCTGGACGGGTTTCAACTATTACGCGAAAAAAGTTTGGATGATACGATTCGGGATATCCCCGTTATGGTAATCTCTTCGATCAACCCGATTGGTGATGCCATTGTCAGTGATGAAATCCGGGTCACGCGCCGGGATGGACTTTCCCTCAACGACCTGATCAATTGCATCCAGACTCTAGGTTCAGTCCTTTCCCCATCAACTGAGCCAGTTCGTCCAGCTTCCCCAGAAAAACCTGGCGGCTGATCGGTTTATTCACGAACGCCTCCGCTCCAAGCGAAAACGCCAGTTCTTCCTGCGGCAAGATCGTGCAAATCATTACTGGGATTTCCTGCGTAAGCGGGTGCTGCTTGAGCATACCCAATACCTTCCAGCCGTTGGTCTTGGGCATCATAATATCCAACACGATCAACAAGGGCGGATCTTTTCCCACCAGATCGAGGACTTCCTCAGCATCCCGAGTAACGATCAAGCGGTAGCGGCTGCCCGAAACATACCGTTCGAACAACTGCAAGGTATCCATGTTATCGTCAACAACCAATACTGGGAATTGCTCCCGCCAGGGGATCAGTAATTTTACGGCGAAGTGCTGGTTGGCCATCTCGTCAAAGGTGATTTCCACCCGGCTGAGTTTGGCCAACTCTCGCGCCACTTGAATATCAGGTATCTCCTCTACGGCTGAATATCTTTTTGATTCCTGGAGACCAGTTGTGCCAACCGCAACCAAAGCCCCACATTCCGTTGCCATAGTCGTTAGCCGGATCTGTCCCCCCAATGACTGCTTGATAGCGGCGTTGACCAGATTGACCAGGATCTGATTCAAGACCACCGGGTGGATTGCCAGGGGGCGTAAGAGGTTCGACATTTCGATTTCCAGAGAAACGTTTTCCTTTTTCGCCAATGGAGCGGTCAACTCTTTGACCGTTTGCAATTCCTGGTCGAGCAATGTCGGCTCATCGGGGAGTTGTTCCTGCACCCAATCCAATTCCTTATCCCAACTGGTTATTTCTACATGAGAAGCTTTCTGAGGATTTTGTTGCACCTGCCGTACCAATAAGTCCGTCAACGCTTCCAACGCCAGGCGCTGTTCCCGGCGCAACTGCCGCGGGCTGATACATAATTGGTCAGCGACGATCTGTTGGTTCAACTGCTGTACATAACAGCAAAACAGCGAATCGTGGACCCGCCAGGCACGTGAACTATCCGGTTCATCATCTTGCGGTTTTAGCTTTTCAATGCCATCCGTGAGAATTTTGCGCAACCGGTTAGCAGTATCAAATTGATCCCCAATCTCAAAATATTCTGCTAATGGATTATTCCGTAAAGATTCAGCATTATATAAATGCTTCAAAGCGCTCCGTAAATTTTCTAGAAAGTCTTCACGCGTAAATGAATCCAAATTAACCTCGCTCGGTGCGCACTAATTGTATACTATTATATGTATTTTATTCTAACAAAAAATCTGTCCGCTTTACGTCCTATTAATGTCCTTGTTTAGCCTTATACATTTAAATTCTATTGCTATTATTATATTATATAGAGAAGCACAAAAATGTAACATCTCCCCATTTCTATACGGGAACCCGTAAATAAGCGAGAAAAAGACGCGTGAATTCGAGAGAGCGAGTTCAATTATCCTTAAGCCACAAGGAATCAGATCGCGTTCCATTGGATTTAGGGGGCAGCTACACCACTGGAATGCATGTTAGCTCTGTCTACCTGTTACGCCAGGCGCTGGGTTTGGACACACCAGGTACACCGGTGAAAGTGATCGAACCCTATCAGATGTTGGGTGAGATCAAGGATGATCTGATCGAAGTGCTTGGAGTTGATGTGGTTTCAATTGCCAGCCCCACAACCATGTTTGGCTATCGGAATGAAAACTGGAAACCATGGCAAACTTTTGATGGCACGCCTGTGCTGGTACCAGGGGATTTCAACACCGAAATTGAAGCTAATGGCGATCTGCTGATGTACCCCGAAGGAGACCGCACTGTACCCCCTAGTGGCCGTATGCCTGCTGGGGGTTTTTATTTCGATGCCATCATCCGGCAGCCGCCGATTGAAGAAGACAAACTCGATCCCGCCGACAACCTGGAAGAATTTGAGCCGATCTCTGCAGCAGACCTGAAACATTTCGAAGTGGAAGCCAAACGGCTTTATGAAAATACCGACAAAGCTATTCTAGCCAATTTTGGTGGGACCGCATTTGGCGATATAGCCTTGGTCCCGGCCACCTGGCTCAAGGACCCGCGCGGCATCCGCGATGTAGAAGAATGGTACATGAGCACCGTGCTGCGTAAAGATTATGTACATGCCATCTTCGACCGCCAGTGTGAAATCGCCCTGGAAAATCTGGCCCGCATCCATGCAGTCGTCGGCGAGCGCATTACAGTTGTCTTCCTGACCGGCACGGATTTCGGCGCCCAGAACGGCCCATTTATTTCGCCAAAAGCTTATCGCGAGTTATTCAAACCCTATCACAAACAACTAAATGATTGGGTACACGAAAACACTACCTGGAAAACATTCATCCACTCCTGCGGTTCGATTTTCAAATTACTTCCCGATATCCTCGCTGCTGGTTTTGACATCCTCAACCCGGTGCAGACATCCGCCGCCGAGATGGATCCGGCCACACTAAAAGCGCAATTCGGTGAGCAAGTCGTGTTCTGGGGCGGTGGCGTGGACACGCAAAAGACACTGCCCTTCGGCACGCCCGCTGAAGTCCGGGAAGAAGTCCACGAACGCATGTTGACATTTGGAGCAGGTGGTGGTTTTATCTTCAACCCCAGCCATAACGTCCAGGCCCGCGTGCCTTGTGAAAATTTAAAGGCACTTTACAAAGCTGTACAAGACTATCGCCAATACCCACTTAAATTAGACTCATTCGAGGTGTAAAAAATGGATGCCGCTTTACAAAAAGTTTTTGACAACGTATTAGCAGGAGACATGGGCGCGGTAAAAGAAACCGTGCAAGCCGCCGTCGATTCTGGCGTTGAGTCTGAAGCGATCCTCAAACAAGGCCTAATCCCCGCTATGGGTGAGGTCGGTCGTCTGTTCGAAGAAGGCGAATATTTCGTCCCCGAAATGCTGATCGCAGCCCGCGCCATGCAAGCGGGTCTGGAGATCATTAAGCCCATGCTGGTCGAAAGCGGGGTAGAACCGCTCGGCAAAGTCGCGATTGGCACGGTACAGGGCGACCTGCACGACATCGGGAAGAACCTGGTCGCCATGATGATGGAAGGTGCCGGGTTCGAAATCTACGATCTAGGCGTTGATGTCCCTGCCGACAATTTCATCCAGGCTGTAAAAGACAACCAGGTCCACATCCTCGCCCTCTCAGCGCTGCTCACCACCACCATGCCGAACATGCAAGCCGTGATCACCCAGCTACAGGAAGCCGGTCTGCGAGAGCAGGTCAAAGTGCTGATTGGCGGCGCGCCCGTAACCACAGAATATGCCACCGAGATCGGCGCGGATGGGTACGCTGCTGATGCCAGCCAGGCCGCATCCCTGGCAAAAAGCCTGATGAATTAATTACTTTTATTCATCGAGAGTTCCCTTGATCCCACTCGTAGAGTAGAAAGGAGGTGGAAGAAAAAGCATTCGAATTATTGAAGAAGCAATACGCGATAAGAACTAACTAAAAAGGCAAAATAGTGCTAAGGAGAAACGGAAAAGATGAGCAAGAGAAAATTAAGCCGACGAGAATTTTTGCGCTTGAGTGCACTCACCTCCGCTGCGGCCACATTGGCAGCATGCGGTGGAACCGAACCGGAAGCCGAAAGTGCGGCTGAAGAATCCGAAGGTATGGCAGAAGAGGCCCCTTCTGCCGAAGGCGTCACCACGTCCTGGTGGTATGCCTGGGGCAACCTCCCGCCCGCCATCGACCGCATGGTCGAAACCGACGAATTCAAAGAATGGATGGGCGACAACACCCTGGAACACAAGGGATCGGTAGAAACCGAAGCGCTGCTGGCCGCAGTTGCTGCCGGTACGCCGCCTGATGGTGGTTCCAACTTCGACTACCCCGCCTTGTGGTCTCGTGGTGCGGTTCTTCCGGTCAATGACATGGTTGAAACCAGCAGCATGGTCCAAAAAGATGACATCATCCCCGCCCTCTGGGACAGCTGCTTCTACGGCAGTGACATGATCGGCACCCCTGGGATTGAATCCTTCTTATGGTACGGAATGAACTACAATGCCAAAGCCGCCGAAGATGCTGGTCTGGACCCGGACAGCCCCCCGCTGACCTGGGAAGATTGCTACACCTGGCACGAGGCTTTGACCAAATTCGATGATGCCGGTAACCTGTTGCAGTTCGGTTTTGACCCATACGATGCCATTGCCGGTGAACCTGACTTTGCAGCCACTTCCTTTGGTTTCACCTGGTGGGACGAGGAAGCCCGCACGTTCGACTTGGGCAATGAATTGATGGCCGAAGCGCTGGACGTTTCCGGCAATTTCATCCGCCTGGTTGGCCCCGACAAGTTCCAGGGCATGCGCCAGGTCGAAGGCCAGGGCACTTGGGGCGCAGCTTACAACGCCGGCGTCCAGAACATGATTGTTGAAGGTTACTGGCACCCCGGTGAAACCCAGATCCAACAACCCGACATCGCCCAACACAACCGAGCCACCTGGGCACCTGTGCCCGCTTCGCGCGCTGGCTCCAAGATCATGGCCACCGGTGCACACTTCGTCCAACTCTTCAAAGAAGCCGCCAACACCGCCGCCATGTTCAAAGTCTCCGAATTCCTGCTGAGCCCAACCGCACTCGACATCATCTTCGAAGAAGTTGGCTGGCTGTTCGGCAAGCTGTCCTACCTCGAGACCGTCGACCCCAACACATATCCCGGCCTGGACTTCTACCTGCAAGCCCCCGATCAGGTTACCGACTGGATCATCGGCCGCCGCTGCCCGATCCACTGGTACGTTGCTGACCAATACGTTGAACTGCGCGAGCAAGTCTTCCGCGACCTGATGTCCCCGCAAGACGCTGCTGCTGAATTGCAGAAGCGTGCCCTGGATGAATGGGATGCGCAAGGACTTGAATAAACCGGTCTAAAGTCCCGGATATAACGTACCCGTTGTCAGATTGTCAACGGGTACGTTCCTGGGATTGATGCCACCGGCAATGTGCTCTATTAAGCCCATATCTAGTTATAAGTAAAAAATTCTATTGCACACAGGTAAATCCCGACCACTCGTGACGTAAAAAAGCCACCAAGAATAAAATTTTTACCTATAATTAGATATGCTTACTTTTCCATCTAGCACAAAAAGAATGACTTAGAAGAATCGAGAGGTAATGCACATGGCTGTTATCCCACGATCTAGAAGAAAACTAACAAGAATTGAACGGCGCAACCTGATTATGGGGTTGATCTTTGTCTCCCCCTGGATCTTTGGCTTCCTGCTGTTCACCGTCTACCCACTGATATATTCTGCGTACGTCAGCCTGACGCGCTACGACTTGATCGGCGACCCGGTATTTATCGGCGCTACGAATTACATCAAGCTGTTTACCGACGATCCTCATTTTTGGAATGTGATGTACAACACGGTATATTACGTTGGCTTGAGTGTACCATTTGGGTTGATCTTCGCCTACTTGGTTGCCAACCTGCTCAATCAGGAAATCGTCGGTCGGTCGTTCTTTCGGGCGATTATCTATGTCCCATCCATCGTACCGGCGGTCTGCTCGGCGATGGTGTGGACCTTCCTGCTCAATATCCAATACGGCGCGATCAACTCGATCTTGCAGACATTTGGACTCCGGGCAATTCCTTTCCTGGCGAACCCAGCCCTGGCAAAACCCTCCATGATCGCCGTGGCAGTCTGGGCACAGGGTGCTGCTGTAGTGATCTTCCTGGCCTCGCTGCAAGATGTGCCACGTTCCCTCTACGAGGCGGCCACTGTCGATGGTGCCAATAGCTGGCAAAAATTCTGGAACGTGACCATTCCAATAACCACGCCTGTGATCCTGTTCAATTTGATCATGGGTTTCATCGGCGCCTTCCAGGAATTCACCATCCCCTGGTTGTTGACCCAAGGTGGCCCAATGAATTCAACCGAATTCTATGCCATTCATCTTTACCGCAACGCCTTTGTTTATTTACGGATGGGTAAAGCTTCGGCAATGGCATGGGTGCTGTTTTTGATCATCATTTTCTTCTCGATCATCCTATTTAAAACATCCGCCCGCTGGGTTTACTACGGAGGTGACGAATGACATCCATCAGTAAAAATTTAGAGCAGCACGATCAAGCGATCCTCAAAAAAAGTGAAGCCAAGAAAAAGCTCACAACTAAAACGGCAATTGGTGAAATCGTAAAATACACATTGCTCATCATCATCACCACTAGTTTCGCCTTCCCATTGTTCTGGATGATCAGTTCTGCGCTAAAAAATGATCCCCAAATTTATACGATCCCCCCGGTGATCATCCCTATTCCGGCTCACTGGAACAACTTCTTTGAAGGTTGGACACGCCTGCCGTTCACCACCTTCACGATCAACTCGATTTTTCGCTATACCGTTCCAGTTACACTGGCAACCGTGGCCTCATCGATGCTGACTGCCTATGGTTTCTCAAAACTTAAATGGCCGGGCCGCGATATTCTCTTTTACCTGTGTATCGCCACCATGATGGTGCCCTGGCAAGTAACCATGGTGCCGCTCTTCATCACCTTCCGCAACCTGGATTGGATCAACTCTTACCGTCCACTGGTCGTGCCCTCTTTATTCGGCGCGCCCTACTTTATCTTCATGCTGCGCCAATTCTTCATGGGCTTGCCCGAAGAACTTTCGGACGCCGCCCGTATCGACGGGGCCACCGAGTTCGGCATACTTTTCCGCATCATCCTGCCGCTCTCGATCCCCGCCCTATCGGTGGTTGCCCTGTTCCGCTTCGTGGGTGCCTGGAATGATTACCTTGGGCCGTTGATCTATCTGAACGAAGAAAGCCTATTCCCACTGGCATTGGGTATCCAACGCTTGCGGGTGATCGCAACCAGCATGGGCACCTCGGCCAACGCCTACCCGCACCTCATGGCAGTCAGCACGATTGTCGCCATGCCCATCATTCTGGCCTTCTTCTTCGCCCAGCGCACCTTCATCGAAGGTATTTCGCTGACCGGCTTGAAAGGCTGAACCGGCCAGGCCACCAAAGAAAATGTTTCCCAATGGGCGCACATAATGTGCGCCCATTCAGCTTATTGAAGTAATCGGACAATTCAGATTGATTTTGCATAAGGAGTGAACAAAGCAATGCCAATCGACTTTTCACCGGAACGCTGGGAAAACATCCGCACCGTCTACGCTAAATGGTGGGCCGGAGAATTGGAACGGCCAATCATCCCTGTTTGGCTGAGAGGTAAAGACCCCGGTAGGGAAATGCCCGCTACCCCGCTGCTCTCACAGCAAACCTGCACCGACCTATCGCTATCCCCGGAAGACATCATCGACCGCATCGATTATGAACTTTCCACGCTCAAGTACCTCGGGGATGCCTACCCGATCTTCAACATGGACTGCTTCGGTCCGGGCGTGCTGGCCGCCATGATGGGCGCCCGGTTGGATAATTCCTCCGGGCGGGTGTGGTTCTTCGGGCCAAAGGATGTCCCCATCACCGACATTCACTTCGAATTCGACTCGGAAAACCAATGGTTCAAACGCATCAGCGACATCTACGCCGCTGCCATGGAACGCTGGCAGGGGCTGGTACTGATGGGCATGACCGACCTGGGTGGTAACCTGGACGTGCTCTCGACTTTCCGGCCTTCCGAGAAACTGCTCATGGATCTGTACGACCATCCTGAAGAGGTCAAGTGCCTGACCTGGGAAGCCCACGAAGCCTGGCACCAGGCCTACAGCGCCCTGAACGCCATCCTGCAACCTGTCAATCCAGGTTATTCAGACTGGTCATTGATCTACAGCGACCGGCCATGCTACATCCAGCAATGCGATTTCTCTTACATGATCAGCCCCAAGATGTTCGAAGAATTCATCAAGCCCGAACTGGCAGCCACCTCCGGTAAGCTGGAACGCAGCTTCTACCACCTGGATGGCATCGGGCAGATCGCCCACCTGGACTCGTTGTTGGAAATCGAAACGCTGAACGGCGTGCAGTGGATTCCTGGGGACGGCAAACCCGACTGTGCCAATTGGCCCGAACTCTACCAGAAGATCAACGCGGCAGGTAAGCGCATCCAGATCATCAACGGCGGTTTCGCAGCTATCGACGCTGTGATCGAACAAGTTGGCACCTCCAACGGCATCCAATATCAGGCTATGCTCTCCACTATCGACCAGGAGCAGGAAATCCGCGTCAAGTTGGGCAAGTACGGTATCGAAAACTAGGAGACATTATGGATATTCGCGAAAGATTAGAAGCATTCTGGGCCGGTGAACGCCCGGATGAAATTCCTTACACCATTTACCAAAACGAGTGGCGCCACACCGCCAGCGACCCGGCCTGGCAGGCGCTATATGAAATGGGCCTGGGCGTAACTTGGTATGCGCGCCCCTTTAAAGAAAATCATAACGGCATTGAATACATAGAAGAAACATCGACGGTGGACGGTCTACCCTTCCTTAAACGCATCATCAAGACCCCCGTGGGCGAAATCTACGAGACCTTTCTGGACGAATGGCGGCAGAAGTTCTACCTGGAAACAGCCGAAGATTATGCCGTGATGACGCATGTAGTACGCAATACGGAAGTGATTCCGGCCATCGATACTTTCATCGCCAAGGGCAACGAAATCGGCAAGTACGGCATCAACATCAATTTTATCGGTCGCACCCCCAACCAGATCATCCTGGTAGACCTGGTCGGCTTGGAGAACTACGCTTTCCACCTGTTCGACCTCAAAGCTGAGATGCAGGAGCTTTACAACGCCCTGCTGGACAACTTCCGGCAGCGGGTGCAGATCGCGGCTGAATGCCCCGGACCATACGTCAGCGTGTTGGAAAATTTCACCGCCGACACAATGGGGCCGAAGCGCTTCAAGGAACTGCTCGTCCCGGTCTATGACGAGTGCTTCCCGATCCTGCACAATGCCGGAAAGATCGTGGGCACGCACTACGACGGACAGCTTTCGGCCTGCAAGGAGCACATCGCCAATGCCCCTATCGACCTGATCGAATCACTCACGCCGCCACCCGAAGGTGACATGACCTTGAAAGAGGCACGCGCCGCCTGGCCCGATAAACTCTTCTGGTCGAACATCAACGTCGAGTTGTACTACCTGCCGCCTGAGAAATTGAAAAAGATCGTGTTGGAGCGCGTCGAAGAAGCCGCCCCAGATGGCAAACGGTTGGCCTTCGAGGTCTCCGAACAATATCCCGCCAACTGGAAAGAGTCGCTCCCCACCGTCCTGGAAGCATTGAAAGAAACGCGTGCAAGCTAACATCACCCACCAACCCACCAAGTACAGCGACCACCTCGACCGCGGCGATGCTAGCATCGCCGCGGTCCTGGGTATCCTGAGTCTGGCACTCTACGTGCGTACGCTGGCACCCGGTCTCCTGCCCGGCGACAGCGGCGAATTCCAGGTGCTGGCCTACTTAGTGGGTCACGCCCACACGACCGGATACTGGGTCTACCTGCTGTTGGCAAAAGCCACCACTTTACTACCCATCGGCAGCATCGCCTATCGCGTGAATTTATTCTCCGCTCTGATGGGTGCGTTAAGTGTAGGTATTGTTTATTTATGCGCCAAGCTGGTCACCAGGAACCGGCTGGCAGCCGGTATTGGCGCACTCGCATTCGCATTTGCGCCTACGGTCTGGTCGCAAGCCATCATCGCCGAAGTTTACACTGCCGCCAGCGTCATAGTTGCACTGGTGTTGTTCTTTACGCTTCTATATGGCTACACGCAAAAGAGCATATACCTGTTCCTGGTTGCTATGCTCGGCGGTTTGAGCCTGGGCATCCACGGTTCGATCAGCCTGTTTGCGCCCGGCATCCTGATTTTCATCTTCATCCAACGCCCTAGTTGGCGCAAACTGTTTAAGCCCATCTTTCTCGGCTTACTGATTGGTTTGGCTGTCCTCTTGCTGGCATTCTTCATCGTCGACAACAGTTCTGGCCCTTACAGCATCGTCGAAACCTCCTACCTACCCTCGATTACCGCCTGGGACTTAACCCCAGCAGACATCGATGCCCCCTTGGAACGTTTCGCATTCTTGCTTTCTGCAACCCAGTGGCGCGGCAATATGTTCAACTTTGGAGAATTTCCAAAGCTTATTGGCACGTTTATCGAAAGACTGTGGGCGGATTATCAACTTGTACTGATTGCCGCTATGCTGCTTGGTCTGTTCAACATCGGCAAATTCAAACGCGGGCTGGGTTGGCTGTTTGGGATCGGGCTGCTGGTCTACCTGCTCTACACGCTCAATTATCGCATCGGGGACATTTACGTTTTCTACGTGCCGCTCTACGCCTATCTATCCACATTGGTCGCCGCCGGAATTAACAGGGCCATCGATCTAACAGGCAAGCTGCCTTTGCCAAACACCGGGCAGAAGGCTGCCACTGTTGCTGTGCTAGTCATCGCGCTGTCCGGCTTGGTCGGGCCATTTCTGCCACATATGGATTATCTGCGAGCAGGCGAAACACATTTCGAGTTTGCAAACATCATGCCCAACGACGAGGCTGAGAGCTGGCACCAGGTCATTGCCACCACCGTCGCTGCCATGGAGCCAGATGCCATCGCATTGATTGGTTGGAATGACGTTTACGCCTATTATTACGTAGCCTACGTCGAATTGGGTCGCGATGATTTGTACTTCATCGAAGCCACCCCCTACTCACATAAGCCCGGCATGGCCGATTCGCTGGTTGCCCTCATCGACCAAAATCTGGACACACACCCAATTTACACCGAAACCCGTTTCCAGGATTTGAACCACATTGGAGTCAGCAGTGTGCCCACCACCGTGGGTGCCAAACGTCTTTTCCGACTAATTCGCTAAGCCATCAAAAAACCGGAGCTTACAAGCAACTCCGGTTTTTGTTTTTCTAAGCGATGTTTTCTCGCGCCAGTTTCCCAACAGCGCCGCGCTCCGGTGATAGCGGCCGCAGCAGTACACTGAAAGCAAATGTACCTGGCTGCACGAGATACTTGTCCAGCGTCATCGGGCCGCAGCTATTACCACCCAGGCCGCACTGCATCACGTCCAACGTCCAGTAAACTTCAGGGCGGCGTTCAAGCTCATTGGTATGCAAAGCCTGGTAAAGATCATCCGCCGTGAAGTGGCTGACGCCCATCTCCAACAGGGGCTTGGCAACCGCCAGCAAACCGACGCCGTCCGCATTGGTCAACGCAGCCCAGCGCACCTGTGTTTTGTTACCGTTTTCCTGCGGCATGATATAAGGTACGTATTGCTCATCTACCGTGCCCTGGTATAAGCCAACCGGCGTTCCCGCATTGCGGTCGACATAGTTCTCCTGCGGGCCGCGGCCGAACCAGGTGAAGTCCTCAAATCCGGCGGGCATGCTGAACAGCAAACCCATCCTTGGAAGCGGAGGCAATTCACCCATGCTTTCGACCGTATTCTCAACCAGCACATCACCGCTGCCATAGATTGAGTAGGTTGTGGATTGCTCGAACCCGGCCTCCATATCCTTCGCCTTAACCGTGTGCGTGGTCGTTACCTGCACCAGTTGATTGGATACCTTTATATATTCAAGCGCGGCTAACGCGTGTTCCAGCCGGTCCAGGCCGGTATCCAGCCACTGCCGCAGCAGCTTACCTTCGCGCTCCAGATCGAGCTTGAAACCATCGTTGTCCGTCGCCGCCCGCCAGATATTGAGCGCCGGGCCGCTTTCCAACAGGTCAACGCCTTCCCAGGTATAGGCGGCGATCATACCGGTAGACAGATCGAACTTGACTGCAAATTGCTCGCCGCTTACCGTCAAAGCACCGGCTGCTTCTGCGACTTCCAAGACGGGCATAGCTGCGCTCGCAACCGTGACCTGCGGGGCCGTGAACGGCAATTTGAATTGTTCCCAGGCTACCTCATGCCCGGCATCCGCCCAGGTCGTATCATCAGCTAAGTGGAAGCATACCATTAGGTAGCACTCCGCTCCCGGCATAAGCTCAGGCTGGCTGTACGGGATGGTCACAAACGTACCGTAGCCTGGCTTAGTTTCCAGCTTCGGCAGCATGCCTTGCTGCTGCACCTGCCCATCAATGCTCAATGCCCAGCTGCCTTCCAGGTGTTCCATGCTGATGAAATCGTGCTTGTTGACGACCTCGAATTCGCCCTTCACCAGATCGACCGCTTTCACAGCTACCGGCTGGACGAGCTTCTTCAACTCGAACATCGGCGGATGCGGGGTGCGGTCAGGGAAGATCAGGCCGTTGATGCAGAAGTTGAAATCATTGATCGTATCGCCAAAGTCGCCGCCGTATCCCCAATACTCGACGCCATTCTCATCGGTCTTAGTCAGGCCCTGGTCGACCCAATCCCAGATAAAACCGCCCTGCATGATCGGATACTGCTCGATCACTTCCCAATATTCCTTCAAATTGCCGACGCTGTTGCCCATCGCATGGGCATACTCACACATGATGAACGGGCGGTCGCTATCCGGATTCTCGGCATAGTCCACCATATCTTTGATGTGCGGGTACATCGGGCCGCAAATGTCGGTGGAGAGATGGCCCTGATGCCACTGCCCATGCGTGATCGCACCTTCGTAATGCACAATGCGGTCAGGATCATACCCTCGGATCCAACCGGCGATGGCATCGTGGTTGGGGCCGTAACCGGTCTCGTTCCCCAGCGACCAAACCAACACGCTGGGGTGGTTCTTATCACGCTCGACCATGCGCACGCCGCGCTCCAGGAATGCGCTGCGCCATTCCGGTTCGTGGCATAAACGCCGGTAGAGCGAGTGCGCTTCGATATTGGCCTCATCCCATACGTAGATGCCGTATTCATTACACAGATCGTACCAGCGGCGGTCATTGGGATAATGCGAAGTGCGCACGGCGTTCATGTTGAAACGCTTCATCAGCAGAATATCGGCCAGCATCGACTCCATCGTCACCGCTTTACCGCGCTTATCTTCGTGTTCGTGGCGGTCAGCCCCCTTAATCAACACGGCCTTGCCGTTGACCAGGAACTGGCGATTCTTGATCTCCACCTTGCGGAAGCCTACCCGGGCGGAGAAATACTGCACATCATTTCCATCCGCATCCTGCAAGACGACCACACAGGTGTACAGATAAGGTGTCTCATGCGACCATTTCTGCGGCGCGGCAACCGGCTGGCTGAGCTTGACCTGGGTCAACTCCATTTCATCGAAAGCCACTTCACCGAAGACGTAGTCGGCAAAAACCGGTTGCTGCTCGGCATCGAACAATTGCATCCCCACCCGGTAACCGCTCACCTTGTCATCCGGGCCGCCAACGCGCACAGCCACATCCAGCTTGCCATCTTTGTACTCGGCATCGAGTCGCGGCTTTACGAATACATCCTGGAGAAACACCTCCGGCAGCGCATACAGATACACGTCCCGGTAAATACCGGCCATGCGCCAATGATCCTGGTCTTCGACAAAGCTGCCATCCGACCAGCGGATCACTTCGGCGGTCACCACGTTCAATCCCGGCCGCACGTATTCGGTGATGTCAAATTCAGCCGGTAAACGCGAACCCTGACTGTACCCAACTTTCTCGCCATCCACCCACAAATAGAAAGCCGACTCAACGCCCTCGAAGCAGATGCGCACCTGCCTGCCAACCCAATCAGCGGGCAGATCGAATTCGCGTTGGTACAGGCCGGTCGGATTATCATCCTTCGGCACGAACGGCGGTGTGTTCGGGATCGGCATTTGCACGTTGGTATAGATCGGTTTGTCATAGCCTTGCATCATCCAGTTTCCGGGCACCTCAACAGATCCCCAGCCAGAAACATCGTAATCCGCTTGCCAGAAACCTTCGGGGGTTGCATCCGGATTATCCACCAGGGTAAAGTGCCAGGTGCCGTTCAGCGATTTAAACCAGGGCGACTTGTTTTGATCGCGCCCGAGCGCGGCAACCTGATCCTGATAGGGGATGGAAGTGGCGTGGGCAGGCAGTTTATTGATGGCAAAGACCTGCGGATTTTCCCAGTCACGCGGGGAAGGAAGGGCATCATTTTTCATTTTAGTCAATCCTTTGCTCAAAATTAAGGGAATCCAATGGAGATAGGCGCGCGAAAACGATCGAGAAACCCCAAAAGTTCCAAATATTTAGTTTTGGATTTTGGATTTGGCATCTTCTCACGGCAATTCCATCTTAACATTTTCAAGAGTCGCAAAGGGGCTTAAGCCGGACAACATGAGGACGAAATGCGGTCAAAGCAGCCTGAATTAAAAAGTGACCGCCATTCATGAGAATGGCGGTCACAATGTTGCTGATAAAACTATAGTCTATGGCACATCCACCGTCAGGTCCCATACCTGCGACCATGGGCTGGTGGTCGGGTTGATACTGGCATTGTAGCCCCGCACCTGCCAGGTGTAATCCCCATTTGCCAGGGGAACAGTCACCTCTGCGTCACACACCCCACCCGTGCATACTACAGCTGCATCCACCCAGCGTTCGATGGGCGCCCCGCCGCCCTGCGGTGTCACCAAGATATTGTAATGCGTCACCCACGACAGCGCTTCCCAACTAAACGGCGGATGGTGGTTTTCGGTCACCGTGGCACCATCCACAGGAGTAAGCAACTGCGGCGAGCGCTGCACGGTCATGGCGTTCGGTGGGGCATACGGCCCCACTGCATACGCTGCGGTGTAACCGCGCACCTTCCATTGGTATGCGCCATCACTCAGGGTGATGTAGACTGGCCAACTGCACGTCCCACTGCTGCACACCGTGCTGCCCTCCAGCCAGGCCGACAGGATCGGCGTGCCCCCACCCTGCGGCTCGATCACCAACTCATACCAGTCCGCCCAACTCAGTTCCTCCCAAATGAAGGTCGGGCGGCCCATGTCCACCGTCGCCCCATTGGTCGGCGAGGTCAACGTCGGCAGGCCGATTTCCAAGCTCCAGGTCGCCGACCACGGGCTGGTCGGCATCCCGGCTGTGTAGCCCAAGACCCGCCAGGTGTAGCTGTCCGGCTGCAAGCTGAAGGCGGTTTCATAGCTGCACGCCCCCGCACTGCACACGGCAGCCGCATCCAGCCAGCGTGAGGTCAGGCCCATCCCGCTGTCATACACTTCCAGCAGATAATACTGCGCCCAGGAAAGCGCATCCCAGGCTAGGTCGGGTTTGGGATCGGCCAGCGCAGCGCCGTTCCCCGGGCTGGTCAATTGTGGCGCAGCTTGCACGGTCAGCGCCGCACTGCTCGACCAGTAGCCGGTCGCCACCGCGGCCGTGTAGCCGCGTACCCGCCAGGTGTAGGTGTCATCCGTCATGGTGAAATTCACCATCCAGGTGCACTCCCCGGCGCTGCAGGCGCCGGCATTGACCCAGCGCGATTGCGGTGCTTCACCATCCTGGGTGATCTCGACCTGATACCATGCCACCCAGGAGAGTTC
>JAFGRA010000213.1 GCA_016935415.1 Anaerolineales bacterium | reverse complement strand
TGGCCGGATTGGAGGAAATTACCGAGGGCGAAATCTACATCGGCGACCGCTTGGTCAACGACGTGCCGCCCAAAGACCGGGACATCGCCATGGTGTTCCAATCCTACGCCCTCTACCCTCACATGACGGTCTACGACAACATGGCGTTCGGCCTCAAATTGCGCAAAACGCCCAAACAGGAGATCGATCACCGGGTGAAGGACGCTGCCAACATCCTGAACATCGAACACTTACTCGACCGTAAGCCTAAGCAGCTTTCCGGTGGAGAACGGCAGCGTGTCGCTGTGGGCCGCGCCATCGTCCGCGAACCCAACGTCTTCTTGATGGACGAGCCGCTCTCCAACCTCGACGCCAAACTGCGCGTACAGGCGCGCGGTCAAATTTCCAAGCTGCACATGCGCCTGGGAACAACCTTCATCTATGTGACCCACGATCAAACCGAAGCCATGACGATGGGATCACGCATTGCCGTGCTGAAGGATGGCATTTTGCAGCAGGTCGACACGCCGCAGCACCTGTACGACCTGCCCAGCAACGTTTTTGTCGCCGGTTTCATCGGCAGCCCGGCGATGAATTTCTTCAATGCGGCATTGATCGAGGAAAACGGCGTTATGTACGCGGACTGCCGTGATTTTCGCGTCGCCATCCCGGAGGAATTTCGCTCTGTCTACAAATCCGAGTTGGGCAAAGCTGTCATTTTTGGCATCCGGCCCGAGCACGTCCATGACCCCGATTACCCGCCACCTGGCATCGTACCGGCGGTGGTCGAAGGTCGCATCGACGTGACCGAGTTGATGGGCAACGAAGTGCTCACCTACTTCACGCTACAGCACGCCGAATTCATCGGGCGCTTCGATCCACGCACCAAAGCGATGATTGGGTCCACCAAAGCAGCGGTCTTCGATATGAGCCGTATCCATCTCTTCGACAAGCAGACCGAGAAAGCCGTCCGTTAAGCAAAAGCAGTAAAAAAACCGGGATTTTTACTACAATCCCGGTTTTTCTTGTGCCAGCGGATCTCGAACTTTGGCAAGCAGAAGCGTTGAAAGCAAAAACAGCACCCCGTAGATGGCGAAGATCACCACGTAACCCAGGCCGGGCACATCTGGTGCAGAACGCGTGAAGAAATCGGCCACCGGCCCGCCGATGTAGGCGCCCACTGCCCCGGCTCCGGCGCCCGACAGATTGGAAATTCCTAAATAGCGACCAGCCTCATCTTGCGGCACGAGGCTGGTCCCCAAGGCCCAACTCGCGGTGTAAAAAACGCCGGTGGCAATCCCAATAATACTGCCACCGATGAAGACCAACGTCAGGTTGGTGGCAAACAACGTGATGCCGGTGCCCAGAGCCGCAACGAGACCGCTCCACGCCACGACTCTTTTCCGCCCGACCCTGTCCACCAGCCAGCCGGCAGGCAACGCGGAAAACAGAATACAGACACCGACCAACATCATCATCTGGCTGGCCGGCCCCGCCGCCGACTCGCGCGTGAAACCTAACCGCCCTTGCAAAAAATAAAGTACAAAACCGGCCAGGTTCGTCACGCCCACCAGAAACGCCAGGCGGCTGATAACCCACCAGACGAAAGCCGAAAAGGCGCGTGTCTTTTCGGTCCCGATGGAGAGCCACGCGCTTCCTCCCACGCCTGCTACCACAGCCGCAGTCATCGCCGCAAAACCCACGAGGCCCATAACGGTAGCAAGGACAAGAACCGACTCGACGTGCGCCAGCCACCGCCCAGTCCAAACAACCACCTCGCCCATCAACAAAATTATCGCCGTAAAGAAAGCTACCATCAGCAGAAGGCGCAGAAAGGGCTGCCAATCCAACGGCAGCGGTGTCACCTTCAATGGCTGTTCTGTTACGAGCATGGCCAACGCCATCGTGCTCAATATCATGGCCATCAAGAGCAGCAGCCCACCCCACATATTTCCCGCGCCAATCAACCGGGCGATAGTGAAAGAAACCAGCACTACCGGAATGGGTACTTCGAACAACGCTTTGACGCCGGAAAAACGGCCGCGCTTTTCCTCCGGCACCAGGTCGGGAATCAACCCCTGTTGGGCGCTGTGCGCGGCGTTGGAGAAGAACTGCAAGAGAACGTACAACACAAAGAGGACGCGATAGCCCGCCATCCCATTCATCTGCGCGGTAAAACCGATGGCGGTAAGCACGACCAGGTCCAACAACGCGCCGGCAAGGATAAAGGGCCGTCGTCGTCCCCAACGCAGTGTGGTGCGATCCGAAAGCATGCCCATCAGGGCCTGGGATAACAGCGCGACCATCAAGGCCCAGAGACGCATGCGGCCAAAGTACGCGCCCTGCTGCGCCGTCCCTACGAACCGCTGCACCAACAAGGGCAACACCAGCGGCACGAAAGTTTGGGTAAGTGTGGTAAGACCCAGATAAAAAATATTGATAGTGATGAGGTCATACCAGCGCGGTGCTCTTGCCATTGGTTTCTCCATAAATAGGTGCGTTGCACTTCGGAAAGTGCGACGCACCTGCGATTCGATCAATTGAGCGAAACGCGCTCGTGCAGCATCGCCTTTGGCGACATCGTTGCCAGGCGCTCGGCCAGTGGAACATACACCCGCATATAGTCTAGCACGGCAGACAACAAGCCCCATGCCGTCGGCGTCTCCAACAAGCGCTGTCGCTCGCGCGCCGCCAACGGCAGCAACGCCGCCCCAAGCACACCCAACGTTGACACACCCGGCGACAGAACTTCGGGTAACAACGCTGCCGGCCAAATGCTCGTCAGCGCCTCCACGTATCGGCGCAGGTAATGCCCCACCTGTTCCACCAACATCCAACCGGGACGTGGTTCTTCGCCCCAGGGCCACAGTTGCACCGTCGCTTCCAGGTAAACCTGATCCTGGTGAATTTGCAGCGTCTGAAACCGATACTGGCCCACAACCAGCGCGTTGGCAAAATCACATTCTCTACCCGGTATATCATCGAGCAGATAAGCCAACGTACCCACGTTCGCCACCGCGCCACGCGCATCCGACACCCAAGCCACACCCACTGGTTGCCGCTGCTCACGGCACGTCCGCAGCAACCAGTCCACCCGCCGCGTCTCGGCAAAAATAGGGAAAAGCTGGCCCGGAAAAATGATCTCAGGACTTGGGTATATAGGAACCCGCAACGTCTTCATAACGCTATTGTAGTCATCCTGGTAATCTTGACAAATCAAGTTTGACAACTCCCCCACTTCGCGTATAATCTAAGCCAGTAATGCCCCAGTGGCGGAATTGGCATACGCAGCAGGTTGAGGGCCTGTGCCTTCGGGCGTGGAGGTTCGAGTCCTCTCTGG
>JAFGRA010000212.1 GCA_016935415.1 Anaerolineales bacterium | reverse complement strand
TCCATCAGACCATTCTCGAATATGGTTATTGTCTCGGTTTTCAAGGTGCGATCACCTTATTGGCAGAATAACTTCACACTATTGGGAAGGAGAAAATAATGGTTATCAGGAAATCACTTCATAGCATCGTCCTCGCGCTCATCCTGTTCAGTTTCATGTTGACTGCCTGTGGAGCATCCGCCTCAGCACCCACTTCGACACCGGAGGCAACAGATACCCCGGATTGGTTCGATGTTGAACTGGTTGACGTGCAAACCGGTGAAACTTTTACCATGAATGATTATGCCGGAAAAGTGGTGCTGGTGGAGACGATGGCGATTTGGTGTCCCAATTGCATCTTTCAGGGCGCTGAAGTACGCAGCATGCACGAAATGTTGGGCAACCCTGAAGACCTGATCTCGGTAAGTTTGGATGTCGACGTGAACGAGGATGCCGCTGCGCTGAAAGAGTATACTGAAGAGTTTGGTTTCGAATGGCACTTTGCCATCTCACCGCGTGCGATTTCACGGGATCTTGGTAATCTTTACACTGCTCAATACCTGAATCCGCCGCTCTCCCCCATGTTGATCATCGACCGCAACGGCGATGTCCATCACCTGGAATATGGTAAGAAGAGCGCAGAGATGCTGGTTGAAACCATCGAACCTTACCTGGCTCAAGAATAATTGATGGAGATTGCCTTTACGTCCGTCGCCCTGGGGCTGCTGGCGACCACCAGCCCATGTGTCTTGCCGCTCTACCCCGGTTTCCTGGCTTATTTGAGCGGGCAGACTGATACCGAAAATAAACGTCAGAAATATTTCTTGGGCCTATTCGTACTCGCCGGGGTGCTGACCATGATGCTGGCGCTGGGCGGTTTGATCGCACTGCTGGCCGTGCCGACGGCCAGCGTCCTGGCAATCATCATCCCGGTTGCAGATCTGCTGATCTTGATCCTGGGCATCTTGCTGCTGCTCGACCGCAATCCCTTCAAAACCCTGCCGCAAATTCAAGTGCCGGTGCTGCGTCATCCACTGCTCAACGCTTATACCTATGGCTTACTGTATGGTCCGATTGCGCTGCCTTGTTCAGGGCCGCTGGTGGTCGGCATTTTCGCCTTATCCTTTACCGCTGGGGAGGCGTTGAGCAAGCTGTGGGTCTTCTTGTGGTTTGGATTGGGGTTCGGTTTGCCGCTGTTCGTGCTTTCATTGTTATCTGGGGCTATGCAACGACAATTGACCCGGCTGTTTGCCCGCCACAGCCGAATCGTCAATATCGTCGGCGGCTTGCTGCTGATCGGGGTAGCCGTTTATGATTTGAGTAAGAATTGGGACATGCTGCGCTTGTTCTATACGTGAGTTGCGGTAAGCCGGTTGTCTGGGGAAATTAGCATGCTTCCGGCTTGAGTTTGTACGTCAATGCGAATGCGATCAGCAAGACCACTAATCCGCTGCCGTCGAAGGCGATGAAGCGCGTGATTGTGGCCGCGGCGGCGGGGTGGCCGGATGGCAGGTTCCACAGGATGTAACTTTCCCCCACTAACCCAATCGTCTGCATGATGAGCGCTTCATAAAGCGAGACACGCTGTTTCATGGGGTGAAAAGCGGCGAAGGCGTAGGGCACGTTCCACATCAGGAAGAGCAGGCCGATGGCGCGTACGATGGCTGCGCCCACTACGCCGCTGACCTCAAATCCTGGTGCGAATATCTCTGGCCGAATGATGAATTCCAGCCCGACTTCAACGTTGATGAAGAAAACGGCCGCGATGAGCAGGCGCGCCAGCCACAACCTGCGCCTGACGGTCACTGCTTGTTTCCCCACAGCGCCAGCACGGCCAGGGCGTACAGGCGTTTACCGTGATCTACGCGCCCGGCCTGGTGTTCGGCCAGCACGCGCTCGACGGTGGCGGCTTCGAACCATTCTGAGACCAAATTGCCCGGCGAAAATAACAGCTCGCGGGCCCAACCCGTCAGCGGGCCGCGGAACCAGGCCCCGACCGGAATGCCAAAGCCTTGCTTACCGCGCCTGGTGATCTCGGCGGGCAGAGTTTCGGCGAAGGCTTTACGCAGCAGGTACTTGCCGGTGCGGCCGCGCACCTTGTATTCACCCGGTAGGCGCGCCGCCCAACCTGCCAGTTCGTGGTCGAGGAAGGGAGAACGCCCTTCTAAAGAAGCGGCCATCGTCATACGGTCGGCCTTGACCAGCAGGTCGCCGGGCAGGTAGGTGTTCACGTCTGTTGAGAGTGTGCGCTCCATGAAGTTGGCCGCCGGGGCGCGCTCGAAGGCGTCCACCAGATAGCTTTGCGGGGCGCTCAAGTCGAGTTGCGCCCGGTAGGCCGCTTTCCACAGCTCGGCCTTGAGGTCGCCGTAGAAGTATGATCCCCAACGCAGGATGCTGGCGCGCTTGTCGATGGCGGTCAGCTGTTCCAGGCGTTTCAACCCGTTCACCAGACTGCTCCCAATCGGGCGGTTGGACTTGTCAGGGAATAGGCCCGCTACAGCGGGAACCAGGCCGCGAGTAACGAAGTCCGATAGTTGGGCGTAGCGATTAGCCCACGGGTCGAGCCAGTAACGCCAGTAGCCGCCGAAGGCCTCATCACCCCCGTCGCCGTTCAAGGCCACGGTGACGTGTTCACGGGTCAGGTGGGAGAGGTGGTAGAGCGGCAGGGCGGAAGGGTCGGCAAAGGGTTCGCCGAAATGATCAAGCAGGGTGTCCAGCGTGGCGGGGATGTCGCCGAAAGTGAGCGTGAATTCGTGATGCTCGGTGGCGTATCGTTCGGCCACGGCGCGCGCATAGGGGATTTCGGAGAAACTGGTCTCCTCGAAACCGACCGAGAAGGTCTTGACCGGCGTGCTGCTGGCTTCGGCCATCAGGGCCACAATGACGCTCGAATCGATCCCGCCGCTGAGGTGTGCGCCTAGTGGCACTTCGCTGATCATGCGCATGTGCACGGCTTTCGCCATCCGGGCGCGCAGTTCCACGATCAGGTCAGCCTCAGAAGCGGTGTGCTTGGGACCGTATTGCAGTTCCCAATAACGCTCGGTGCGCACTGCGCAGTTTTGCCACACCAGGCGGTGCGCCGGGGGCAGTTTGTAGATGCCTTCGTAGGGCGTGAGC
>JAFGRA010000001.1 GCA_016935415.1 Anaerolineales bacterium | reverse complement strand
CTGGCCCCGCCCAGGTTGTCGAACTCGTCGGCGTGGATCTTGAGCGGAAAGCCCAGTTCCTTGGCGGCGGCCAGGATGCGGCGCGACTGCGCCAAATTGAACGCACCTGTTTCGCAGAAAACGTCCACGAAAGGTAAGGGACGCCTAGGGGCATTTACGCCCCACCATTGCTTGACGGCCGGTAGGATCATCTCGCACAGGTCGATGGTGTAGGCGTCAGCGTCGCCGTGATACTCTTCCGGGATGGCGTGCGCGCCTAGGAAGGTGGTCGCCAGTTCCCAGGGGCCTTCGGCGTGCAGGTTCTCAATTGCGCCCAGCATTTTTAACTCGGTCTCGGTATCCAATCCATAGCCGGTCTTGACTTCCATTGAGGTGGTGCCGTGCCGGAACATCTCCCACAGGCGCGGGCGGGTTTCGTTCATCAACTGTCCCAATGGAGCCTGGCGCGTGGCACGTACCGTGGAGAGGATGCCGCCCCCTGCTTCCAGAATTTCCAGGTAGGTTTTGCCCTGTAAGCGCAGTTCGAATTCGGCGGCGCGGTCCCCGGCCCAACTGGCGTGGGTGTGTGGGTCGACGAATCCGGGCATGATGACCTTGCCGCTTACGTTCATATGCGGTTCGTCTGGATAAGCCTGGCGTAGTTTAGCGGTGGTGCCCACGGCAACGATCTCTTCCTCGTGCAGCAATACAGCCCCATTCTCAATGATCTCCAGGCTGCCGAGCGCGGCCCCGCGCTGTGGGCCTCCGGCCAGCGTAAGTAGTTGAGTGGCGGAATGGATGAGCATAGACTTCCTCTTATAATCAGGGTAAAAGACACGCGGATATCAAACTTGGTGGTGATTATAGCACGGGATAACGACCGCTGGTTTCAGGCCAAAAAACTGCCGGAATCACTTATTACTTACACATTTGATAGACCCCCTCCGACCCGACGCGACTTTAGCTTGACACAATCTCAGCAGTATGCTAAATTAGATTCGGCTCGATGAGGGTGTGTACTTTCTTTAACGTGATCCTCATTGCCTCATAACCTGTAGAAGGAGTGCAGTCTTGACAGAAACACGCACCACGCGAATGCTGGAACGCTTACGCGAACTACAACTTTCCTCTCCCACAATTGAGGGGTCCGCACTCGTCAGTATCGATGGCTTACCGATCGCGTCAGCCCTGGCCCCAGAGATCGAAGAAGATCGTGTTTCGGCGATGTCAGCCGCCATGCTTTCGCTCGGTGAACGCATTGCAACCGAGTTGGGGCGAGGTTCATTGGATCAAGTGTATATCAAAGGGGAGAACGGTTATGTTTTCCTGACGAACGTTGGTGAGGAAGCAGTACTCACAGTAATGGCTCGCGAAGAAGCCAAACTCGGCCTCGTATTCCTGGACATGCGCAGAGCAGTAGAAGACCTAAGCAAGCTCATCTAAGAGGCGGGCCGAGGCATTATGGAACCGATCCCAAAGAGTGGCTACTATTATCCTAACCGGTTTGCACTCATTACATTGAACGCACTGGAAGAGGTCATGGGCAAGAATGGCTTGAACGCTATCTTGAACTTGGCCCATCTTCCGCACCTGATCGATAATTATCCCCCTGCCAACCTGGAACGCGCTTTTGACTTTGCTGATTACACGGCGGTCAATATGGCGTTGGAAGAAATGTATGGCCCCCGCGGCGGCCGCGGCCTGGCCTTGCGCGCCGGGCGGGCAACCTTCGCCGACGGCCTGCGCAATTTTGGGGCGATGGCCGGAGCCGGAGACCTGGCTTTCAAGGTATTGCCGCTGCAAGCGAAACTGCGTATCGGCATCCCGGCGATGGCAAAGATCTTCACCCAGGTCAGCGACCAACATTCCACTGCAAAAGAACAAGAACATGAATTCATCTACACCATCCATCGTTCCCCAATCTGCTGGGGACGCAGCGGCGAGGAAAAGCCGGTCTGCTTCATTGCAGTGGGCTTACTTCAAGAAGCGCTGAAATGGGTTTCGGGCGGCAGTGAGTTCCGTGTACAGGAATCGGAATGTATGGCAATGGGGGCAGAAAGTTGCCAATTCGTCATCCAGAAAGAACCGATAAGCTAGGTCATGAGCGAAGATAAACACACCATCCTGATCGTTGAAGATGATCTCGACGTAGCCGACATGCTCAACGCCTATTTTCGGGTGCAGGGCTATAACGTGCTGGCGGTGAATTGGGGGGAGGACGGCGTGCGCACCTGCAACACTGCCCGCCCTGACCTGGTGATCCTCGACATTCGTTTGCCCGACATCGATGGTTATGAAGTTGCCCAGCGGCTGCGCTCCAACCGCCGCACCCGCGATATCCCCATCATTTTCTTGACCGAACAGCGCGGCCGGGAAGACCGCTTGAAGGGCCTGGAGATTGGCGGCGATGACTACATCACCAAACCTTTCGATATCCAGGAACTGCGTCTACGCGTACGCAATGCCTTGCGCCGTGAGAGCCAGGGCACGTTGACCAATCCGGTCACCGGCCTCCCGGAAGGCATCCTGGTGGATGAGCGTTTATCTGAATTGGCTGATGAGGATGGTTGGGCGTTGTTATTAGTCTCCCTCAAGAACCTAGAAATCTTCCGCGAGGCGTATGGTTTTGTGGCTTCGGATGACGTGCTGCGCGCCGTTAGCGTGATGATCCAGCATGCCTTGCGAGAGAGCGGCACTGCCCGGGACTTTCTTGGACATTTGACCGCTACAGATTTCATTCTGGTGCTGGAAGATGCCGAGTCCGTTGCCGAGATCAGCGAACGCACCAGCACCCGCCTGGAACAATCATTGGATTATTTCTACCCGATCAAAGACCGGGATAAAAAAGCGAAGGACCCCAATAGAGACCTTTCTATTCAAATGTGTTCGTTAGATGCAAGTGCAGGGCCTTTCCAGGATATTGACGAACTGAAGACTACGCTGGTTCGGAATTGTAATCAGTAGTCATCTGCATATATTTTAGAAGGAGTTGCTCGACCAAGCAAAGCCGTGAAAATTACATTGATTATGCCGACTTTTAACGAAGCCGAGAACCTTCCCAAAATTGTTCCGGCTTTATTTGCTTTACCGCTAGATCTCAAAATTATGGTCATAGACGATAATAGCCCGGATGGTACCGGGCAGCTTGCGGAGGAACTGGCGGAAGCGTATCCTGGACGGATGAGCGTCTATCACCGCGAGAAGAAGCTGGGCCTGGGGACAGCATACGTGATGGGGTTCCGGTTAGCATTGGAAGAGGGCGCGGATGTGGTTGGGCAGATGGACTCTGATTTCTCGCATCCGGTAGAGAAGTTGATCGAAATGGACGAACACCTGGAGCAAGGCGATTGCGATGTGGTGATCGGTTCGCGCTATGTTTCGGGGGGATCGGTCGATTTGAATTGGCCGTTCTGGCGTAAGGCGCTTTCGGCGTGGGGCAGTTTCTACGCCCGCACGATTCTGGGACTTAAACTGCGCGATGCGACCGGCGGATTCCGGCTTTTTACCCGCCGCGTGATCGAAAGCCTGCCGTTGGACCGCATCAAATCGAATGGGTATGTCTTCCAAATTGAGGTGGCTTATCTCATGCACCGCATGGGTTTCCGGGCAGTGGAGATCCCAATCTATTTTGCGGACCGTAAATGGGGACAATCGAAGATGTCTTTTAAGATCCAGATGGAAGCGGCCATCCGCACCTGGTTGCTGCTTTTTGATTACAATGATGTTGGGCCGGTAGCGAAGAATTAAGCGTTAGGAATTATGAATTAGGGGAGAGGGCGGAATTAGCGTTTCAGAGTTTGGATTGGCAAGGGGGCTTTATAGAGGTATACCTCCTACAAACCTTTGGTCTGCCAAACCTACAGTTTGTGCGTTCGGAATGAAAAATTGAGGTTTGTGGATCACGCATCTCGATTCTCGGATTATGCCTTACGCATCTCCGCTCTGGATGTGGTTTACCAGCCGACCCCACTCGTTGATTTCAAGTGTTTCCGCCCGGCGCTGCGGGTCAATCTCGGCGGTCTCTAAATAGGCGCGCGCGACCGGTTTGGTCCAGTGCATACCGCCGGAGAGAGCATTTGCCAGGGTCTTGCGTTTCTGGCTGAAACCGGCCTTGACGACGCGGAAGAACATGTCCAGGTCGGCCATGGGTACCAGCGGTTCCGGGTAGATGTCGACGCGCAAGATGGCCGAATCGACGTTTGGGATAGGGTAAAAGGCTCCGGCCGGTATCTTGGAAGCGATGAAGGGTTGGCCGTAGACCTGCACGCTCAAGGCCAGGATGCTCATCGCGCCCGGTTCGGCACAAATACGTTGGGCGACTTCTTCCTGGACGGTAAGCACCAGCCGGGCCGGTTTCTGGTGAGTTTCCAGCAAGTACTGCATCAGGGCGGAAGTGATGTAGTAGGGGATGTTGGCGACCACCAGGTAGTCCGGTTTGGTGATGGTTTCTGCTAAATTGACTTCCAGGATGTCACCCTGGATGATCTCGACATTGTCGTACGTCTGCAAGATGTTTTTTAGGGGAGTGATCAGCTTGCGATCCAACTCGACGGCGACCACGCGCCGGGCTGCGGCGGCCAGGTAACGGGTTAGCGAACCTAACCCCGGCCCGATTTCCAGCACGACATCTTCCGGTGTGACCGCCGCCACACCCACCACCTGGCGCAGGGCAGCTTCATCGACCAAGAAGTTCTGCCCCAGGCCCTTGGAAGGGCGCAGCCCGTATTGGTGCAGCAGGCTGGATATATTCAGGGGCGGGAGATTGGGTAAGTCACTCATTCGGCAGACACCGCCGTCCAGACTGCATCCAGGGCTTCCAAGCCGGTGAAAGATTTTATGTCCCAGGCTTCGGGCACCAGGTAGATCAGGCCGCCTTTTTTCTCAGGATCGACACCGTGATTGGGCAGGTGCTGCACGGCGGCCCAGAAATTCCATAGGGGGATGTCGTAATCGTAGGCCACTTGGGCAATCACTTCATTGAGCAGGTAGTCGCCTTCCACATTATCGGCCTTGGTCACCAAAATGGGGAGCACGTTGCGGTCAATCGCATATTCCACCAATTCGCGCAGGTATTCGTCGAAGGATAACTCCGCACCGGGCTGCCAGTTGGTGCCCAGGCTGATGATGACGATGCTGGGATTGTGCAGCCGGAACTCGCAGTCGATGGGTGTTTCGCCGCTGTCACAAAATTCCTGGTCGGCCCACAAGGGGGAGAAAACCGAGGCTACGCTGAGGCCGTTGCGCACGGCCAGGCTTTCACGTCCAAAGGAACCGGCGAAATGGTCGATAGTGCGCTGCATGAATTCGTAGTCCTCGCCCAGGTAGTAGCGGTCTTCGGTATCATAGATACCGAAGAACACCGGCGGTTGGCTCTGGCAGTCGCCGACCTTGGAAAAGGCGTTGGGATCATGACCCTGTTCCAGTCCACGCAGGTAAATTTGTCTGGCATTCTTGCTGACTTCAGGCACTAACGGCCAGTTTCGCCAGTAGTAGGCGTCCAGGCGGGTGTCCGGTGTGGGGGTATAGTCGGGGGCAGGGGTCAGGGTGGCGGCTTCGACAGGCGCTTCTGTAGCAGTCGGTTGTGGGTTGTCCGCTTCAGTCGCCGTTGCCGCAATCACAGGTGTGTCTGTAGCTTCAGGCGGTTGGCTTGGCTCCGTTTCAATTTGGTTGGCGGAATCCGAGTTGGGGGCAGGCGTGGAACTTGCGCCGCAAGCTGCCAATAAGACCATAGCAAGGAGGGTTACATAAAGGAGGAGGGTTTTTGCACGCATCTTAGCTCGCTTATTCCGTCTATTTGTAACCACACATGCGCCATTCACCGCCCTCTTGCACAACCAGATAGGTCTGGCCTTCCAGGCCGAGGTATTGGTTTTCATCGCCGTAGCTGAAGACGATATTGCCGGTGCAGGCCACCAGGGTGGTGTCGCCCTCGCTGCCGCTTTCCTGGCAGGTGACGTCTTCCAGCACAGCGTCTACGGTCAGAAAAGAATCGATCTCGGCCTGAGCAGCACTTTCCCAGTCCAGGCAGGAAACGTTGATGACCTGATCGGCGTCTTTGTTTACCAACCCGTCCAGGTAGGTTTGCACGGCGCTGGCTGCGCCGTCTGCTTGTCCGCTGCAAGCGCCCAAGAGGGGGATGGTTAGACTGAAAATGAAAAGAGGAACAAGAAAGGTTCGCCTCATGCTTTGCTCCGGTATGTGAATTCGATTTCAAGCCCCCATTATACCCGCACACGCGCTGCGGCAAAATGGTTACCAGAACGTGCCCGGGGGGATGTAGAGCGGCACATTCTCCGGCACCGGAGTGAGGAAGTAGACGGTCACGTATTGGTTCCACTGCTGGTACTCTTCATCGGTAAAGCCCAGGTCGATCCAGCGGCCGTTGATGTTGCCGGTGTCCATGGCGGTAGCAATACCGTAGCCGGGAATGTAGAGCAGGGTTCCGCAAGGGATGTAGTCCAGGTCAACGCCGACGAAGCCGGTTTGCAGCAGGCCACCGCAGGCCACATGACCATACCAGGAGACGCTGGGGTCAACTCCGGCGCGCGCCGGAGAATAGGAGGTGGCGTAGAATTCCAGCGCCCGATAGTATTCAATCGGGCCGTTGGGGGTATCCACGGTCTCAACGGTGACTTTGCTGCCATAACCTTCGATGCGCGGCACCGGCTCACGGGCGACCCATTCGGCTTCCACCTGGCGGGATACCTCTTCGCCGTCTTCGTAACGCACACGCACGCGTTCGGCGTTCAGGCCATATTCTCCGGCCTGGACAAGTTGCTGGGTATCCAGATCGACTTCCGGCAAAGGCTGGGACTGGACTTCGAAGGCCAGTGGTTTCTGCTCGATAATCACATCTTCCCTTACCTGCACGATGTGAATGATGCCGTCTTCGGGCAGGCTTTTGCTTTCGTCTGGAACGCTGTAATCCAGGCCGAGCAACGGCACGCCCGCTTCGGCCAACGCTTCGCCGACCGTATCGGCGGTTGAAAGTACGGCTACACTTTGCCCCCCGACTACGATCTCCAGCGGTTGGGCGTGTTCGATACGCACGCTGATGTCGTCTTCCAGAGGAGTGTTCAAGGGCTTGCTGATTTCATCGGCGGCCAGCACCTCGATGCCATGTTCCCAGAACGCCGCGCCTAACGTAGGGGCGGCTGACTCGATTTTGCGTTTGCTGCCGTCTTCATCCACGCTGATCTCAACCGCGGGACGGATAAAGAGGGTCAGGAAATTGCCATGGGGCAGAGTCTGGTTGGGCGTGTAAATGCGTCCGGTAATGAAGACGCGCTCACCGCTGGATAGGCTCAGGTCTGCGGCAGCCAACACATCCCGGATCACGCGTTCGGTCGTATACAGGCTGACGAGATTCTTATCTTTGTGGATTTGTACCTGGATGGCACGTTGGACGGTGATCGTTTCCCCATTTTTTAGGCGTGTCCCGAATTCCGGCGTGACCATGTCACCGGGGCGCAACACCACCCCGGCCTGCTCCAAGGCCCCCGCAACCTCAAAAGTCCAGGCGGTCACGCTTTGCACGTCGCCGTCAACGTCAATCTTGACGGTTTTGCGCAAAGACAGGCCTCCCAGGACAAGGACGATTGCGCCTAAAATCAACGCGATCTGCCACCACTTTAAAGACTTCATCGGTTTCGATTGTATCAAAATAGGTGCAAACCGTCAAAAAAATACCCCTGCTTGTGCAGAGGTATCATATTCCTCTAATCTGTTACCGGGTGGCTATTGCAGGTCAGCGATGTGTTCATCCCAATCGGATTCTGGCATGGTGCCGATCACAACGGCCTGGACAATGCCTTCGGCGTCGATGAAGAATGTGGTCGGCAGGCTGTTCAGGTGTCCAAAATCCCGGTTGAATTGTCCATGGGTGTCGAGCAGTACAGGGAAGGATAATTCCTGGGTTTCCAGGTAGCGCTCGATATCGCGCAATTTGTCGCCGTCGGTGGCATTTACTGCCAGCACAACGATGCCCTGGGTTTCTATCTCCGGGTACATGGTCTGTACAAGGCTCAATTCTTCTTTGCAATAGCCGCACCAGGAAGCCCAATACAAGATGACGACCGGTTGGCCGGAGAATTCGGACAAGGTGAGTTCTCCGCCTGCTAAGTTTTCCAATTGGAAATCCGGAGCCAGGTAGCCTTTCTGGGCTTTTACTTCCAGGGTAGAGCCGTCAGGCAGTACGGCGGTTGCGACGGCCTGGCTGTCATCGATCGTATAGTCGTCTCGAACCTCGGGAAGCAGTGCAAGGAAGATGAGCGATGCCGCACAGATACAGATGCAGAGGCTGGCACCGGCGATGATCCCGATTGCAGCTAAATAGGATATGCCTAACCACCGGCCAGTTTTAGATCCCGAATTTGAATTATCCATGCTGCGAACTCCTGAAATGACTTTAATAAACGCCCCGGCAATTTTCCTGCAGGCCATATGCCTATCATTCTATATGCTTTTAGGCTGTAATTCAAGCGGGGTGGGTGGAGTTTGCCAGATTGTAAGCTGTAGAAATCTCCCCCGGCCGAAAAAATATCCGGGCAGGCACCCCGGCGGCACCCAAAGACACCTACTTAGTGCTGCTTCCTCTCGGACCTGACACGGTTCGCAGGACTTCGCCGCGCCGGACCCACCCGGACAGGCAGTAGCATAACGCATCGGTCGCGGCTTGTCAATATCTGGGGAAGCTGGGCGCTCAGTAATCAGTGAACGGGTACTGAAGGGGAACTAAGAAGACAAGTAGACATCTAAGAAAGCGTTTGTCAAGGGAAAAGCCCATAAAAACTGATCGATTGACAGGTGACCAGACTGGGAAAGGAGAACCTCTCCCATCATGATCACTCCTATTTCAGAAAATGCTCAGATCCTGCGTGTCGAATTCAATCTGGCCGGCAGCAAAAAGACCAGACTTGATTCAAACATCGGCGAATCGCATAGCGATTCGCTTAAGAAAGATCAAAGATCTTTCCACTAATCGTGCTGTGACCATTCTGTAGAATGGCCAGGCTTCTATCCGTCAAGCCTCGCACCACGATAGCTTCCAAACTAAGCCGGTGTCCTCATCAGGGAACGGTATCAAAGTACCATGTCTACTACAGGTTCACCGGTGCCCCCAGCAGGTTGAGGCGAGTAATCTTCTTGATAGACTTGATTGCGGATGAGCATGTAATACGCCACGGTCAGCAGGCGGCGGGCAACGGCGACTTTGGCAGCAGTCTTGCCGCAGCGCGGCATGCACCCGGTTCTTGCACTGCGTGCGCTAGCGAACCAGCCAGTCGCGATGGCGCAGGTAGGTGCGCAGGTCACGCACCTGCTTGGGAGCGGCGTATGCAATCGGCAGGTAGTCCAGACGGGCCAGGTGTGCCAGCGTGCGGCTGTCAATTGGATCATCCTTGACCACCGCTGTGGCAATCGCCTTGAGCTGCTTCGGATGTGCCAAATCCACCCGGGCAACGTGTTCGTTGAGCAGATCGTACATGAAGGGCCAGTTGCGGGTGGCTTCCAGCACGGCGTGTGTGTTTTGCGGCACTACTTCAAGCAGGTACTGCTCGACTTCAGCGTTGCGCAGGCGGCGTTCGTCGATGACCTCGCCGCTGTCGTCCATTAGCACAACATAACTCCGTTTGAGATGCAGGTCGATTCCGAGGTAGAATGGGTACATGCGTTTCTCCTTTTTGCTTTTCTTGAGTGGATGCGACCCTTCAAGTTTAGCATGGAGGGGGAACGCTTTCATACTATCAGGTACACAGGGGATAAATGGACAAGGAAACAGGGGGTATGCGTTGATGATTATTTTGATTTGCGCAGGGCAGAAATCCCGGCGCTGGCCAGGATGATCAGCATGATGGCAACCGTAGCGTAGATCACCGGGATGATCTCGCCTTGCTCTTCCAGGCGAATTGCCATGGCACGCGTGCTTTCCTGGGTGGGATCGATGGGCGGTCGGGCGGTGGGCAGGGTTTGCATGAATGCCAGCACATCGGCCACTTCTTGCAGTGTCCAACCCAGGTTTTCGGAGGCGGGCATGTTGCTGGCCGGGTGCCCGAAGCGGATCTTGTGCACCGTGCGCCAGGGGTCTTGCCAGGCAACGTCTCCCAGGTAAACGGGGTTGATGGCGGTTGCAAAATTCCTGCGTTTGCCATCTTCCCCATGACAGGACACGCAGGTTTCAAGGTATAACACTTCGCCGTTTTCCTTGTCCCCCAGGGCAGTGCGGGAATCGTAGTCGATCATCAAGGCCATATCGACCTGCTTGGTGCGCAAAAAGGCTACCAGGTCATCCAGGGCAGTATTATTGATGTAAGGTGCGAAATTATGGTTAGCATCGCGGGTGCCATCCAGCCAGGCGCGGATGTCTTCATTCGAGTTGCCGATCACGCCTTGCACACCACTAAAACCGGTGAAGTGGTCACCCTCGCCGTATGCGCCATCCACACCCTTATAGTCCCAGCCATGGCATTCCTGGCAGCGCCAGGTCTTTGGGCCGGTCAGTGGATTGTCTTCTTGTCGCCGCCAGAGGGGGTGATTGCCTTCCGGGGGATCCTGGTCTAGGGCGTTGTACCAGTTATCGTATAATTTGCCGCCCTCAACGGGATCGCCCTGGGGAACTTCCTGGGCATGGCTGCCCTGGACAAAGACCAGCCCAAACGCAATACCAATAAAGGATAGAACAAGCAGCCTGATCGCCGGCTGGATACGGATTTGTTTTTTGTCGTTTTGCATGATTTTGGTCGGTTGCATAAGCCCCCAGAGTATAACACTGCCTGGTTGTGTTAGGGTAGATTCAGCGTAAATCACTTCCGTGTTATACTCGCGCCACCAATCTCAATTTTCCAGGAAATCAACTATGCAAATCGATCCCCAATGGCACATCCTCGAAACTGAATTCCACCCCAAACAACTCCATCATAAAGAAACGGTATTTACTTCCGGCAACGGTTACTTGTGCTCGCGCGGTGCTTTCGAAGAAGGCTATCCAGGCGAAGAAGCACTCACTTTCCTGCACGGTGTTTTTGACGATATCCCGATCTTCACGACCGAACTTGCCAATACACCCAACTGGCTGAACCTGGGTGTGTACGTCAACGGCGAGCGTTTCCGCATGTCGGAAGGTACCCTGCTGGACTACCGGCGTGACCTTGACCTTTCAAATGGGGTGGTCAGCCGGAAGGTGCGTTGGCAAAGCGCAAATGGGCATACGGTCGACCTGCACTTCGAGCGGTTTACCAGCCTGGTCGACCCACACGTGATGGGTGTGCGCCTGCGAATCGTGTCGCTGGACTTTACCGGCGGCTTGGAATTCCGGGCCGATATCCCCGGCCGGGCGGATACGGATGGTGTGCTGCATTGGCAGCCGGTCGCCCAGAGTTGCATTGGCCGGAGCGGCGCTTTCCTGCACCTCAAGACGCGGGAAACCGGAATCGAATATTGTCAGGCTTTCGATTTGTGCGTTGGTACTGATGAAGCCGAATACGAGTATTGGGACGCGGCTGACCGGCCGACGGTGGTCGCCCGCCTGAACGTGCAACCGGAGCAGGAGGTTGTGATTGAAAAGCTGGTGACGGTCTATACGACGCGCGATCTGGCCGACCCACGGCTTGCCGCCCTGGACCACCTGGAAAACAGCGTACAGACTGGTTACGCGGCGCTGTACCGCGCCAACCAGTCTGCCTGGGAAGAGCGTTGGCAGCAGACCAACATTATCATCCGCGGAGACGCCGAAGCTGACCTGGCACTGCGCTACAGCCTGTTCCAACTGCTGATCGCCGCGCCGCATGATGATCCGCGCGTTAGCATTGCCGCCAAAACGCTCAGCGGGTTGGGCTACCGCGGCCACGTGTTCTGGGATACGGAAATCTTCCTGCTGCCGTTCTTCAGCTATACCATGCCGGAAACAGCCCGCAACCTGCTGCTATACCGCTACCACACATTGCCCGGGGCGCGTCGTAAGGCGCAGGCTGCCGGTTATGAGGGCGCCATGTACGCCTGGGAGAGTGCGGCGACCGGTGACGAGACGACGCCGCGCTGGGTGCCGCTCCCGGATGGCGAATTGGTGCGCATCTGGTGCGGGGACATCGAACACCACATCAGCGCCGATGTGGCTTACGCCATCATGCAGTATTGGCAGATCAGCGGGGACGATGGTTTTCTGCGCGACTACGGGGCGGAGATCGTGTTGGATACGGCCCGCTTCTGGGGTTCGCGCGTCGAGTGGGACGCGGAGCGTGAGGTATACGCCATCAGCGATGTGATCGGCCCGGACGAATACCACGAGCACGTTGACGATAATGTGTATACCAACGCGCTGGTGCGCTGGCACTTGAAGACAGCCATCGAGGTGAAAGCCTGGTTGGAAGCAAAGTTTCCAGAGAAAGCGCGCGCCCTGGCCGCCAGCCTGGACATCACCTCGGAGCGGATTGTTCATTGGGAAGACGTGATCGCTAAATTGGTGCTGAATTTCGATCCTGAAACGGGTTTGTTCGAGCAGTTCAACGGTTACGCCGTGTTGGAGATGCACGCTCCTGAGGAATACGAACCGCGCCAGGAATCCTACCAACAAATTTTGGGGATCGAGGGTGTGCAGAAAACGCAGTTCATCAAGCAGCCGGACGTGATGATGATGCTCTATCTGTTGAAAGATGAATACGAAGGCGAGGTCATCCAGAAGAACTTTGCGCATTACACGCCGCGCACCGACCTGGCCTACGGCTCTTCGCTTGGCCCGGCGATCCAGGCTACATTGGCGGCCCAACTGGGGGATGTGGCTGGGGCGTACGAGCATTTCATGCACGCCGCCCGCACCGATCTGCAAGACGTGCGAGGCAATGCCGCCCACGGCATCCACGCTGCCACCAATGGCGGGCTGTGGCAGGCGGTGGTGTTTGGCTTTGGCGGGTTACGGCTTACTGAGGCCGGTCCGCAGGTATCGCCGCATTTACCACCGAAATGGAAGCGCCTGCAATTCTCGATCCAATCTAAAGGACAGACACATGTATTCGACTTGTGGCCTGATGCCGTGGACATCCAGGGCGTGATCTTCGACCTGGACGGCGTGCTGACCGATACCTCCGAGTACCACTTCCTGGGTTGGAAGCGCCTGGCTGATGAAGAAGGGATTCCCTTTACGCGCCAGGATAATGAAGCCTTACGGGGTGTCTCGCGGCGGGAGTCGTTGTTGTTGCTGCTCAAAGGCCGGGAAGTGCCCGAAGAAGAGATGCAGGAGATGATGGCGCGCAAGAACCGCTATTACCAGGAATTCCTGACCGAGATTACCCCGGCCGGGATGCTGCCGGGGGCGGGGGAGTTTCTGGCCGAACTGCGTTCGTTGGGCATTAAGGTCGCCATCGGCTCGGCCAGTAAGAATGCCCGCACAGTGATCGAGAAGTTGGAGATTGTTGAGCAGATCGACGCGCTGGCTGACGGGTACAGCGTGCAGAATCCCAAACCGGCCCCAGATGTGTTCCTGTACGCCGCCGAGCAGATGGGGGTGCCGCCGCAAAATTGCATCGTCTTCGAAGATGCCGAAGCAGGCGTGGCCGCCGCCCTGGCCGGAGGGATGTGGGCAGCCGGGATTGGCCCGCAGGAACGCGTCGGTGCAGCGGACATTGTGCTGCCCAACCTGGATGGCGTCACCTGGGAGGGCATTATCGAGCGCCTGACTACATCGAAGCACGCGCGCCGGTAATAAAGTATTCACCGCCAAGACACAAAGCCACGAAGTCTTTTCTTGGTGACTTCGTGGCTTTGTGGTTAATTCATGCCATTCTTTGCTTCCAACTGCATACGGTCTACTACATACTCTCTATCGCTTGCTGCAAATAATCCAGATAGGGCGATTGCAGCGCCAGGATGGTATCGAGCATGTCTTCCGTGGCCTGTACTTTGTCCACAACAGGGTCGAGCAATAAGGCTTGCATGACCTTGTGTTTGGACTTGCTGAGGATGGCATCCGTGGTCATATCGTTGACGGCACATTGATTGAGCAGCAACCCGGCAAAGGCTTGCGGGTAGTGTTCCAATTTCACGCCGTGCACGCCGTGCTTGTCGATCACGGCCGGGACTTCGACCATCTGGTTGGCGGGCAGGTAGGGGATGAGGTCGTCATTGGGGATGTTGACCGCCAGTTCGGTGTGCCCGGAATCTCCGACAATGCCATCGATGATCGTAATCATGTGCCAGTCGCCGCGCTGGCGGGTGCCCTCTTCCAGGCGCTGCATGGGTGGGGCTTCCGGCTGGAGCATGGCGTGTTTGTAATTGTGGTAGAAATCGAGAATGCCTTGATGGTCGACCACGTCAGCGGCCCAGTGGATGTATTCGCCAAAGTGGCTGTCGGTCGTGATCGGCAGGTAGTCGAAACGCTTGAGGATTTGCAGGAACAGATCGCGCTCGCCGGCATTGCCGAAGTAGGAAGGGGCGGTGGCGAAATACTCTGACCCCTTGGCGCGGATGTCGGGATAGGCATCCTCCCCACTGGCCTTGTAGCTGGCTTCTACCAGGATACTGAAATGGTTCAGCCCCCCAGCTTTGATTTCCAATTCCTTGAAAGGTGTGTCTAACAAGACCGGCAGATGCCGGACGAGCGAGTGCACCTCGTGGCACAGCCCAATGAAACGCAGGTCGGGGAATTTGGTGTGCACGGCGTGAGAGATGCGGATCATCGGGTTGCTCAGGTTGATGACGTATGCCTCCGGGCAGATCGCCTGGATATCTGCGCAGATCGCCAGAATGGGCGGGATGATGCGCAGGGCGTGGAACATGCCGCCCGGGCCGCCGTTCTCGCCATATACCTGGCGGATGCCGTATTGCAGCGGGATCTTCCAGTCCATCTCCCAGAGTTCGTAGCGGTTGCCGATCTCGATGGAAATGATGCAGAAATCGGCGCCTTGCAGGGCCTCCTTGCGGTTGGTGGTGGCCTGGATGGTGAACGGCAGACCCTCCTGCTCGACGAACTGGCTGGCAAAGCCTTCCACGGTTTTCAAGGTGTCGGGGTTGATGTCGTGCAGCATGATCGTGCTGCCTGCCAGTACATCGCTGGCGAAAATGTCCCCAAGGGCATTGTAGCCAAAAGACGCGCTTCCAGCCCCGATCAGAACAATTTTGACGCTCATTTAGCCTCCTTGCATGAAGCGAATGGTAAAGATAAAAAAAGCGCAAACCGTTTCCGGTCTGCGCTGGGTTTCATTAGAACAGCGGTGTCATCTCCCGCTGGGCTACCATATTCTCCATTTCGGCGTCGCTGGGGCGCTGCTCGAAACGGGCGGCGGCGTCCAATACCTTGGGTAGGGTTTTGACGTCGCCGGGAGTGTTCAGGAAAACGTCGGGGTTGCCGAGCACCCAATGGACAGCCCGGTCGACATCCGCCTGTTCCTGGAGCGGTTCATACCAGGTATCGGCAAAATGCTCCTGACCCTCGGCCCACGGGCGGCGTACCATCGATTTGATGGCCTGCACCGCCACATTGCGTTGCTTGCAGACGGCCATCAGCTTGTTGAAATCGGCGGCGTACTGGGCGTTCTGCATCATGGTGTAGCTGTAAGGCAGCAGCACGGTGTCGAAGTCATAACGTTCGAGGCTCTTCAGGTGCATCTTCGGCACTGCCCAGTCGTGGCCGGTCACGCCGATGTAGCGCGTCAGGCCTTCTTCCTTAGCTTTGATGAAGGCTTCCACCGCACCGCCGGGGCCCATGGCCGTTTCCCATTCCTGTTCATCGACCAGGAAGTGCATCTGCCACAGGTCGACCTGGTCGACGCCCATGCGCTCGAAGGATTCATGGATTTCGCGCCAGGCGGCATCGTAGGTGCGTTCGCCGGACTTGGAGGCCAGGAAGACCTCGTCGCGGTGGTCTTGCAGGAAGGGTTTGAGCAGCACTTCGGACTCGCCGTACGAACGGGCGGTGTCGATGTGGTTGATGCCGTATTTCATGACCAGTTCCATGGTTTCGTCGGCGACTTCTTGGGTAGTATTGAAGAACGCTGCCGCGCCGAACAGAGTGCGTGTGCTTTCGTGGCCGGTGCGTCCAAATGTCTTTTTCTCGATCATGGTTTACCTTTCTTTCTTTAGATAGTTCATACCGCGTAAGTTTATTTTAATCCGAAATACCCGTTACCAGGATTAATCCCGGCTGCGGTCGTTGCGACCGAAAAGCATTTCATAGGGGTAAGGCAGTTTGGTGTCGTCAGACTCGGTCAACTTTTGCATCTGGGCTTTACTGAGTTCCCAGCCGGCCGCGCCCAGATTGTCTTTTAGGTGGGCCATGGTGCGGGCGCCGATGATCGGCGCAGTGACCGCCGGGCGCTGGATCAGCCAGCGCAGGGCAACCTGGGCCGGGGATTTACCGGCTTCTTCGGCCACTGCGAACATGGCGTCGATGATCTTCCAGGTGTGTTCGTTGTTGTAGGCCGTCCAGGTCTCGGACCAGCCTTTCTGCTCGGCTTCCTCGACACGCGTGCCGGAAATGGGGCCATCCATACCGCGCTGGTACTTGCCCGACAACCAGCCGCCGCGCAACGGTGACCAGGGAATCACGCCGACACCATTGCGTTCACAAACCGGGATCAGTTCCCATTCGATCGAACGATCCAAAAGGTTGTAGAGCGGCTGCAGACAGACAAAGGGTTCCCAGCCGTTGGCGTTGCTGATGTCGATGGCGGCCTGCAACTGCCAGCCGCTGACGTTGCTGGCCCCGATGTAGCGCACCTTGCCGCTTTCTACCAGTGTATTCAGAGTGTGCATGGTTTCTTCCAGTGGCGTGCCGGGGTCCCAACCGTGAATCTGGTAGAGGTCGATGTAATCGGTGCCGAGGCGTTCGAGGCTGCCCTCGACCTGCGCCAGGACGTGCTTGCGGCTGAGGCCGACTTCGTTGACGCCGTCACTCATACCCCAGCGTACTTTGGTGGCGATCACGTAATCGTCACGCTTTTTGTCTTTCAGCCATTTTCCGAGAATGGTTTCAGAAAGGCCGTAGGAATAGACGTTGGCGGTGTCGATGAAATTACCGCCCGCCTCTACGAAAGTGTCCAGCATCTGGTAACTTTCGGGTTCGGGGGTTTCACGGCCAAAAGTCATTGCGCCCAGGCACAGTTCGCTGACCTTCATGCCGGTGCGGCCTAGATAACGGTACTGCATGAGATTGCCTCCTTATGAGCGATATTTATTCTTGTATATATGGTAGGGACCGGTTTTTATCAACCGCAGGTTGTCCCTGTCCTTACATGTGAATTTTATAATCGGTACGGATGCGGGCCGAAGTCGGCATCGTAGAACGGAGCGACCATCAGGCCGGGTGGAACGAGTTCGTCGACCTTGGCCTGATCTGCGGCAGTGATCTCGACTTCCAACGCGCCGAGGTTGTCTTCCAACTGTTCCATGGTGCGCGGCCCGATGATCGGGCTGGTGACACCGGGTTGGGCAAGCACCCAGGCCAGGGCAAACTGTGCCATGGTGACACCTTTCTCGGCTACGAGCGGTTCCAAACCTTCAGTGACATCGAAGACACCTTCTGTGCGGCGTTTTGCCATCCAGGGCTTGTCTTCCACGTCAGCGTAGCGCGCGTCATCCGGGCTTTCCCAGCCGCGCTTATACTTACCGGTCAGTAGGCCGCCTGCCAGCGGACTCCACGGGATGGTGGCGAAGCCGTAGGTCTGTGCCATCGGCATCAGTTCGCGTTCGACACGCCGGTCGAGGATGTTGTAGGGCTGTTGTTCACAAATAAAACGGTTGAGGCCGAGTTCCTTGGCGATCCACAGTGATTCGACCAACTGCCAGGCCGCAAAGGTGCTGGAGCCGATGTAGCGCACCTTCCCGGCGGAGATCAGATCGTCGAGGGCGCGCAGGGTTTCGTCGATGGGTACTTCGGATTGCGGGCGGTGGATCTGGTAGAGGTCGATATAGTCGGTATTCAGGCGTTTCAGGCTGGCTTCGCACTGTTTAATGATGTGGCGGCGGGTGTTGCCCCAGCCGTTAGGATCGTCGTCGTCCATGCGGCCGTGTACCTTGGTCGCCAGGATTATAATATCGCGCTTGCCATTGCGCTTGAGCGCTTCGCCGGTAACCTCTTCGCTGCGGCCGCGGCTATAAACATTGGCCGTGTCCAGGAAGTTGATCCCAGCCTCAATTGCTTTGTCGATGATGGCGTACGAGTCTTCCGGCTCTGTGCGCCCGCCGAACATCATGCAGCCCAGACAGAGTTCGCTGACCTGTACGCCGGTGCGGCCTAATGATCGATATTCCATAATTTGCTCCTTTCAGCATTGATAAAAGTTGATAGATCGATTGTTGAAAAATACCCGTAAAAAATCGAACTTTGAATTTGATGTCCGATTAGAACGCAGCTTGCAACCCAGAGGTGATCAGCCTACTCTGCTTCTGGTTGATGAAATCATCGTCCATGTTGAAATCGCTAAGGAAACTGCTGTAGTGATCGGCGATGCGCTTATCCGCCTTGATGACCTCGTCGGTGCAGATGTACACACAGTGCAGGCATTCGATGCATAACTGTGGATCAGACATGCCGGTGTCAGCATCAAACGCCTGGGTTGGACACTCGTCCTCGCAAAGCCTGCACAGCGAACACTCATCCGCCACGCGCACCGGGTTCATCCAGGTGCGTTCGGTACGGGGCTTTTCCGCGGCTTTTACTCCGATAACCGTATCGTAGCCAAATGGCTTTTGCAAATTGAAAGCCGCATCCGTGTTTTGCGAAAAGCGTTCAACGACCAACGCGGCAAAATCACGCGCTACGGCGAAATCCATTTCATTAGGCCGGTCGGGCACGGCATCCCACCCGGCGATATTGATCGAGTGGCGTCCGAGGAATTCGGCAGTAAATTCGACCTGAAAACCGGCTTTATCCAATAGCATTTTGGTGTGGTAGTGGGCATACCCGGTTGTGCGGCCGCCATAGGTGAAGAAGGTGGCACATTTCTTCTCCTGGCCGTTCAGGGTTGGCAGCCAGGTATCGATTACGCGCGGTGCGAAATCAGCATACACCGGGAAGCCAAAGATGAATGCATCGTAATCGGCGACGGTAAAGTCGCCTTCCCTGGCCGAGTAGGGCGTGATATTGACCAGTGTGGGCGTGTGCCCGCTTTGTGATAAGGCGTCGCCGATCACCCGGGCGTATGTTTTGGTGATATCCGTCCCAGAAAAATATACAATTGCGATCTTCAAGTTCATGGTTGTTCCCTCAGGTTTTGGGTGAGTTAGTTGTCGTTTTTTGCAGCGAGCGTCAATCCTTTTTTGCAATCGTCAATAATAATAAAAACACGATCAGCCCCAAGCTAATATCGCCCAAAAGGGTGAACATCATTGCATGGGCGCTAACATTGTCGATGAACTGCCCGATTAGCCAGGGAACAGTCATGCCGCCCAGGCTGGCACCCATGAAAAAGCGCCCGGTGAGCTGTCCGGTGAGGGAAATATTGCGGTCAGCCCACAGCAAGATGGTGGGAAATATCGAGGAGAAGAAAAACCCTAACCCAATCGAACCGATCCACAGCATGGTGAGCGAATCTGGGAAGAAGATCATCAGGCCGAGGCTGGCGAGTGAACCGATCAGGTTGCCGAACAGGATGTAGCGCGGCCGCAGGCGGGCAGCGAGCGGGATAGAAAGCAGCCGCCCAAGCATCAGCGCGCCCCAATAGGCCGAGGTCAGGTAGGCCGCCCCAGCCTCATCGCTCAGGGAGAGCGTACGGGCATAGGTGAACACCAGGCCCCCAAAGCCGCTTTCGGCTCCGACGTAGAGGAAGAAGAAGGCCGCCATGAAAAAGACCATCAGGGGATGCACGCTTGCGCCGCTTTTTTCTTCAGTAGCGGTTTGCGGCGGGCGCGGACTGGGTAGGCTGAGCATCCAGATCGCCAGCGGTACGAAGGTAGCGGCTAACAGCCAATAGGCGGGGGTGACCGAATCTACGCGCGCAAGCGCCTGGCCGATGATGACCGGCGAGAGGAACAAACCCAGCCCGGAGAAGAAATGCAGGCCGTTCATGTACGGCCCCACCTTTTCAGCATGCACCCAAACCAAGAGGGCGTTGCCGCCGATATCCAATGCAGAAAACGACATGCCCATCACCAACATCATCAGTGCCAGGCCCCACAAGACCTGTAGCTGCGGGAAAATGAACAGCAGCAGGGCGTCGAGTAAAAAGGAAATTCCGATCACGCGGTGGGCGGGAAGACGATCCAGCAGGCGGCTGCCGAAAGCCGCGGCGATCAGGTAGCCCAGGGAGCGCGCCGTGAACAAGATGCTGATGCCGTCGATATCTGCGCCGGTGTTCTTGGCCAGGCTTTCCAGAGATGGGCCAAGGGCGGCGTAGGTCGCACCGAGAGCGACGAAGCCGCAGTAGTACAAGATGGTTTGTGAGAGTTTCAGTCGCCGGTCGGCGGTGCTGTCCCGTACCGGTAAAGATGTGGCTGCACCCATTACCACTTGCCCTGGCCGGCGGCCGCGCCGGTATTTTTAGAGAGCGCCATCAACAGCGCGTACACACCCAGGATCAGGCTGACACCAGTGAGGACGATGTAGATCAAGGAGCGCGGTCCCTGCGAGTCGATCAACTGGCCCATCAGCCAGGGCAGGGACATCGAGCCCAGGCTGACGCCCAGGAAGAACAGACTGGTGACGCGCCCGGTGAGGGTCAGGCGGCTTTCGGCCATGGTCATCATGGTGGGGAACATGGAAGCCATCGCAAAACCTAACCCGCAGGCTCCGATCCACAAGGCTGTTACCGAACCGGGCCAGATCAAGATCACGGCGATGCTGAGCAGGCAGCCAAGTGTATCGCCCAACAGGATGTAGCGCGGACGCACTTTGGCAGCGATAGGAATGGCGACCAGGCGGCCGAGGGTGAGCGCGCCCCAGAAAGCCGAGGTCATCAAGGATGCCGCGGTTTCATTCGCCAGTTCCAGCTTGGTGGCGTAGGTGAATATCCAGGCACCAAAGCCGATTTCCGAGCCAACGTAAAGGAAGAAGAACAGCATGATGGCGAAAACCAGCAGATAGTTGAGCTTGCCCTTCTGTTCAGCGGCGGAGTGGTCTTCGGCTACCGAGGTGGGGCTTTTTACGCCACTTGCCAGGAAGGCGACCGGCAGCATGATCAGCGCCAGGGTCCAATAGGCCCAGGTGATCCCGTCGGTGCGGTTGCGCACGAAAGCGATGATCGCCGGGGAGAGCGTGGCCCCAACCCCGAAGAAGAAATGCAGGGCGTTCATAAAGGGGCCGACTTTCTCGCGGTGTACCCACACCAGCAAGGTATTGCCACCCACGTCAACGCTCCCGCCGGCAAAGCCAGAGATTACGGTCACGGCGAGCAGCAGCCAGAAAATCGAGAGGGTGGGCACCAGGGCAGTGATCCCGGCAACAACGAACAAAGCAATGGTGATTACCAGGTGAGGCTTGATGCGGTCGTAGAGTTGCCCGGCGATCAACGAACCGAGCATATAGCCGATTGAGGAACCGGTGAAGAGCCAGGCAAGCGTTTTCAGGCTGACGCCGGTATTGGCGGAGAGTTCGGGGAGGGTAGGGCCGTAGGCTGAAGAGGTGATTCCCAGGGTGATGAAGGCGGCGAAATAAAGGATGGTTTGTAAAGTCTTATTCCGCTGATTGGTTTTCTGTGAAGCTACGGGACTTGAAGTGGTCATGAATTTTCCTTTTTAGCGTAGGATGGTAAGTTGCGAACTTCCCAATGTCAGGGAAGTGGATATTCGGGATGGTTGGGTAAGTAAGGGACATGCTTCTTGCGGTCCGAAATCAGCAGCGCGTATGCTCCGAGGATCAAGATCAGCCCGCTGAAAACTACGGCAACCATCGAGCGAGCACCCTGGATTTCGATCAGTTGCCCGGTAATCCAGGGCATAGCCATGGCTCCCAGGCTGCTCGCCAGAAAGAAAAAACCGGTCACTCGGCCGGTCAGCGTCATGCGGCGTTCTGACATCGTCATGATTGTGGGGAACATGGAAGCTAGTGAAAAGCCTAGCCCACATGTGCCTATCCATAATGCCGTGATCGAACCGGGCAAGAGGAGTACGATAAAAATGCTCAGTAAAGCGCCCAGGATGTCTGCCAGTAATATATACCTGGGAGTTACCCTGGCAGCGATGGGGATAGCGATCACTCGGCCGACAGTCAATGCACCCCAGAACGCCGCTGTAAGCAGCGAAGCCAGGGTAGTATCCGCAAGATCCATTTCAATGGCGTATGTAGCTACCCAGCTACTATATCCGATCACAGCCGTATAAAAGAAGAAGATCAGCATAATTACAAATACCAATCGTTTGTTTAGTGCGCCTTTCTCCATGGTCTCAGCAGATATATGTTCCGCCGGAGATGTAGGACTTTTTACACCCGTTGCGGCTAACGCTATCGGCAGTACGATCAGCGCGAGGATCCAATAGGCCCAGGTGATCCCGCCGGTGAGATTGCGTACCAGGGCAATAATAGCAGGCGATATCGTTGCACCAACGCCATAGAAGAAGTGTAGGCCATTCATATAAGGGCCAACTTCGTCACGATGTGTCCAGACGAGCAGTGTATTGCCACCCATGTTCACGCCTGTAGCCGCGAAGCCGAGTACAAATGATGATAGCAGGAGCGCCCAAAACACGTGCAGCAGCGGTACCAGTGCATTTGCCCCGGCGACGATCAATAGGAAAGCCACCAAAACGCCGTGCGGTTTGAGGCGATCATAGAGTTGACCAACGACCAGCGAACAAAGCAAGGTGCCCAACGATGCTACGGTAAAGATTGCGGCAATTGTATCTATGCCAACCCCGGTGTTCTGGGCCAACTCGAGCAGTGTGGGGCCAAAGGTCGATGATAGGCATCCCAGGGCGATAAAAACCGCGTAGTATAGGATGGTTTGCAGCGTTTTTTCCCGCCTGATCGGATCATATATGGGCGCGGGCGATGAGGTGTTCATGGATGTTCCTTGTCCGGGTTGGTCGGCTTAGGCGAACTGCCTGGGTTGTTGACTATTATAAATCATCTCCTGCCTGGCAGGCGATGAACGGTCCGGCTGCGATAGAAACTGGCAGACTTCTTTGCTGAGAAAGCATGCGCATAATCGCGGCTTTATGGTATAATCTCGCCGCTACATTTTTACACTCCATGTGGAGAGGTCGCATAGTCTGGCCTAGTGCGCGCGCTTGGAGAGCGCGTTTCCTGAAAGGGAACGTGGGTTCGAATCCCACCCTCTCCGCCAAAAAAGAGACCCCGAATTACCGGGGTCTTTTGTGTTTTCTAGGTTTAGCAGGTTGGCGCAGGGGGGCAACTTCAGTTATTTGCTTTCACTGCGCTGGGCGGCGCGTTTCTGCATGGTCAGCAGCATCTTGTCGAACATGTCGTCGAACTCCTGGGCCAATTTTTCGAATTCGCTAATCGGTTTCCCAATCGGATCTTCGATGTCATAAGAGGAGCCGATCAATTCGGTGATCAGGCGGATCTGCTGGCGATTTTCTGGGAACTCGATCACTAGTGCCTCGCGGTGGCCGTTCTCCATGGTCAGGATCAGGTCGGCACCCTGGATGATCTCAGGGGTCACGATCCGCGAGCGGTGGGCGCTGATATCAATGCCGCGCCGTTCCAGAACTTCGACGGCTTCGGGGGCCGCAGGCATGTCGTCCCGGCCCCAGGTACCGGCAGAAGAAACTCGCCAGCCTTGGAAATGGGGATTTTCCTGCATTTTTTTTCTGAGGATGCCCTCGGCCATCGGCGAGCGGCAAATATTGGCGGTACAGATAATAAGAATGTGGGTCATATGTCGTAATGTTCAAGGTCTCTGATTGATGATAAAGTCTCGAAAAGATGATCCCGCAGGTGTGAGTTCCCCGCTGCGCAGGTTGACGAGGTTGCTGTTTGGGTAGACCCGGTCAGCCAGGCTGAACCAGGCCCAACGCTGCACCAGGCGGTTATCATCTGCCGGATACCCTATCTTATCATCACTTGCGGTATTAAGGATATTAAATGTAAGGGTTAAATATTGGGCGACGAATTCCGGCGAAAAGCCGTATTCTTCCGGCATCAGGATACCAAACTCTGTGACAGCCAGGGGGGTATCCTGATATCCGTTTTCAGCCAGCCAGGCCCGGAACTTGAATAGATAATCTGCGAAGATGTCCGGTGTGCCGTGGTCGTAAATACTGTAAACGGTACCCTGGTCGATCTCCGGCATGCCGGGTGGGATATCTACTCCCCAGGAGCCGCGTTCTTCGTTGAGTACGAAGGCGTGCACCGTCCACCAGTCGGCGGGCAGCGGTGTGCCATACTGTTGCGCGTAGGTCGCCAGCACTTCGTTCAGGTACTGCAAGCGCAGTGGGGTGGGCTGCGAAATTGCCCCCACAGCGACCTGGGCGTGCGGGTCGCTGCGCTTGATTAGGGTGTATAGGTCATGATAGACCTGGGCGTATTCGTTGGCGGGCAGGTTGTCTTGCCAGATCACGTCGGGTTCATTGCCGATCACCCAGACCTGGCCGGGGAAGTGCAGCGCCATCCAGCGGATTTCGGTGCGGGAGGGAGAGATGCAGCCAGGAGAGATGCGCACCATTTGCCAATGTTCGGGGACGTGATAGCTGCGGCGTGTTTT
>JAFGRA010000026.1 GCA_016935415.1 Anaerolineales bacterium | reverse complement strand
GCCGGAAAGCCTGTTTTTGAAAAACACGAGCCAGGCCTGAGCCAGGGTCCAGGAAGGCATAATGTAGGGGATCAATGCCAGTTGATTGATGAGTTTCCTACCCGGCATATCCGTGCGAACCACTAACCAGGCCAATGATCCGCCAATTAGCAGCGCGAGCAAGGTGGCCCCGATGGCTACGGTGAACGAATGTTGCAGGGGAGTATACATATAAATTTTACCCAAAACACCTGTCAACATCCTGGCATAGTGAAAAATAGTGAGTTCGCCTACCACGGCGTCCGGAACGCGGGTGAGATCATGAGGCTGCCAGGTCACCGTGGTCGCGACCATACGATATAAAGGTATAATGATCATATAGAACATCACCACCAGCATCATCAACGACAGAACAACCCTGGTACTCGTCAGCCAGCGTACAAATCGACGGAAGCTCGCCACGATGCGCAGCGAAAGTGGGGAAGAAGTGAAAGTAACATTTGCCATAAACTCCTCCTGATTAGCTAACTTTACTACGAAGAGCCATTCAGATGCTTGAATCGTTCGCGCAATTGATCGAGCTTATCCAGGCTCGCCATCACCTGCTCTCGATCCTCGTCGGCCAACGCCAGAAGTAGCGTGTTGATGATCGTCATTGGCACAACCAACGAATGGAATTCAGCCATCGGCCCGCGTCGAGCCGATAGGACAACATCTGCTTTATCGCCGATAATGGATCCAAGTGTATCCGTTAACATAATTACCCGACAACCAACTTCTTTAGCATAATCGAGTACCAGTTTTAGAGCAGGCGATACATCAAAGAAGCAGATCGCAAACAGCAGATCTTGATCGGTCATCTGCAAGAATGGTTCGAGAAATTCACGCCCGGCGGTGGTCAATGGAATGACCTGCCGGCCAAAGCGGCGCAAACGAATTTCTAATAAGTCCACCAGCGATACCGAAGGACCAAGTCCAAAAACAAAAACTTGATCACATTCCCGCAAACACTTGACGGCCCGGGTCAGGGCCTGGCGATCAATTGTTTCTAGCGCCTGGGTCATATAATCAATTTCAGAAGCCACCAACCTCTCAAAGATGTCACCGGTGGCGCGCAGATCATCCAGGCGGCCGCGCAACCTGGCCGAATGGGTTACACGACGACGAAAGGCTTCCTGCAAGAATTCACGCATCGCCGGGTAGCTATCAAAACCGAGGGTGCGAGCGAAACGCACCACGGTGGCCTCGCTCAGGTTCAGACAATTGGCAATCTCGCTCGCTGCAAGGAAAGCTGCTTCATCCTGATTTTGAAGTATGAAATCGGCGATGTTCTTTTCACTTTTGGTCAGATCGCCGGCATAGTGCTCACTCACTAACTGCCCAAAATCGATCCACTCCTGGGGGTTATCATCCATGACTGTTAGTCCTTTTTAATTTGGTTTCAAAAATGTGTGTTTAGCGAGAATTTCGGCCACCTGAGGTGTTGTCCACAATGCGGCACCGGTAGTATCTACAACCATGTCGCATATTGCCATTTGAGGGCGGTAGGCGATCTCGGCCATAATAAACTGGTCTTTGAAATAACGGTTGCGAAAATAAGTCGGCTCATATTTCTTGCGATAATCAATGTCGCGCTTCCATTTGCGCTTCATGCGCACGGCGTCATCGGTCAAGTAAACCACCTTGATACCGATCAAAGGGGCGATCTCCTCAAGCAAGAACGGAAAGTTACCTTCTATGAAAATGATATCGGCGGGTTCGATCTCAATAGGAATACAGCCCGGTTTCAAATTGCCTTGCAGATCATGGCTGGAGGTAGCGTAAACAAAATCATAGCGGGGGATAGCGATCCTTTTACCCTGGCAAATATCCACCAAACTTTGCTTGAATAACTCAAAATGCAATGCCTCCTTACCCTGGGTAAAGATACCCTGTGCCTCGCGGTATTCACGATCGGTCAAAAAGTTATCCATCTCAATTGAAGTGGTTTTGCGGCCATCCTGCTCGAACACTTCCTGCAATCGCATAACGATCTCGGTCTTGCCGGCCGCCGTCGGTCCGGCAAGCGCCAGCAGAATCGGCGTGCCCCGGACAGCGATCAGCTTTTCCATACTTTCAATAAAAAGTTGATCCACCTCGGCATTGGCGGCCTTGAAGGCCTTATACCCTACATCCTGGACGCTTTCAAAGACTTTTTGCTTCGGCTCAAAGCTATGCAAAGGCCGCCTACCCAAATGCAATAGCACCTCCTCGGTAAAGTAAAGCGTGCGATGCAAAAAATAGAACCCGCGGATATCAAAGAAAAAGTGAGTGTTGATCCATTCCCTGGTATAATCACCCGTCACCAACCCCACGAGCAACATGCGCGTCAGCCACAAGATGGCTTCATCTAGCACAATTTGACCATCGACGCGCGGCTTAATCTGGACACTATCGTAAAAGGTACGGGTGTTGACACATTGCTCGATCACCCGGCATGGTTCCAACGCCACCGTCGCCCATCCCTTCTCGGGAACCAGGTTATGCAGCGCATAACGAAACTCGTACAATTCCATCCCGGCAATGCCGGGATTGATACCCTGTAATCGCTCGTACAGGATGGCAGAAAACACATCAGGGGTCAAAAGATTCAGATCAGACATCATTTCCCTCTAAGCGCCATACTTGGCAATCCGCCCCGCGTTGGCCAGGGCGATGGGCAGAATATGTTTAGCAGGCAAAACACCCAAACTACCCCGGGCGCAGGCGCGTTCCCCAAATTTGACAGTGTCGCCAACAGAACGGACATATTTGGAATAAAGCAATGTCGGCACCGGATGCCACGAGTGTGATTTGAGTATGGCCGGCGACGAGTGATCGCCACTTACGATAACCACATCCGGTTGGAGTGCCAGCAGGCGCGGCAGCAATCCATCTACTTCCTCAATAACACGTACCTTGCCGGCGAAATCGCCACTTTCACCGCAGGTATCGGTTTTTTTTACGTGCAGGTAAAAGAAATCGAACTCATGCCAATGGCTTTCGAGTACAGCAAATTCATCGGCCAACGTGTCTCCAGCCACATCTAGCACCTGCATACCCACAAGCCGGGCAACCCCACGGTACATACCGTTGATGGCAATCGCCGCGGCACGCAGGCCAAACAGCTCGGCATATTGCGGGACGATGGGGAACTTGGCAAAACCGCGCAGCAGAATCATATTGGCAGGGGATTTACCGGCCAACAATCTGCCCGCTTGCGCAACGAAACAATTCACAAGACGAGCTGCTTTTTCTGCTTCCGGACGAATGGCGTTCACAGACAAGGGCATAACACCAGTTTTCAGTGGATCGGTTTCCGTCAGCGCCGCATCCAGGCCAGGGGCGCGCAGTACAAAGACGAAGCGATGTTCCTTAACCGGCTCGATGAAGAATTCGACCCCATCCACCCGGACCGTTTGTAGCAACACTGCCAACTCGCGACTGGTCTCTGTAGGAAGTCGCCCCGCTCGACGGTCGGTTAACAAGCCATTGTCGTCCACCGTACAAAAATTGCCGCGCGCCGCCAGGTCATCCGGGCCTAACTCGAAATCCACCCCCAGCGCTTCTAATGCTCCCCGCCCGATCTCGTATTTGATCGGATCATAACCAAAAATAGCAAGATGCCCCGGCCCACTGCCTGCTGTAATCCCCGGCCCAACCGGAATTGTCAACCCCAGAGCCGATTGTGACGCCAGGGTGTCAAGATGGGGCGTACAGGCAGTTTCAAGTTCAGTCTTGCCACCGGGTTCTAACGGCAGCCCTCCCAACCCATCCATCACAAGCAAAACTATTTTGGTTTGGGCAGGGATGATTAGCTTGTGTAGAAATTCCAAATCCATAGGAATGTTAACTCCAGACAATGCCAAGCAGCCTATATACTACATTTTCTGCCAATACCAAATACCATCGCATCATAGGCGCGTTTAACTTTGGCATAATTACCATCTCGATCAAGTGCCAGACCACGGCCCACGCCAGAGGCAATTCGCCCTGCGCCAATGACATTCATTTGATGCTCCAATCGTTCCAGCAGGGCCGGCGCGCTGCCGGGTTCAGTACTGCGCCCATCAAAAATCAGATGCAGGTACACATCCTGTAGACCATTATCCTGAGCCATTTTGAGCAGTGCCAGTGGATAGTCAATCGAACCGTGCGAACTTCTTTCGGTAAGTAATCCAATCAGGTGTAGGCGAGACTGGCGCTGCTTAACGCCCGCAATCGTACGCAAAAAAATGGGATTCGTGTAAAACGAACCCTCTTGCAGGGCGCGATCCAGGCGCACATCATCCTGTAGCACCACGCGCCCGGCTCCCAGGCTGATATGGCCGGCCTCAGAATTACCCGGTTTACCAGGCTGGAGACCCACCGCATTCCCTGAAGCCTGTAATCGACTGCCGGGATAGCAACGAATCAGGTTATCCCACACAGGGGTAGGAGCGAGGTAAATCGGGTTGGTGTCATCGTTGTCGCCAATACCCCAGCCGTCGAGGATCACCAACAGCACGCGTCGCCGCCCGCCGAAATCGTATCCAGGGGCAAGGTTTATTCCGGTCATTGCTTCAGGCCGCGCCAGCCCAAGGGCGCTCAACACTGTGGGAGCCACATCGGCGAGCTTACCATCGCTCAACTTTACCGGCGCGGCGCTCCATGGATCGATCAGAATACATTGAACCGGATTGCTGGTATGCGCCACATGCGGCGAACCATCGGGGTGGGTCATCACCTCCAGGTTGCCGTGATCGGCCGTCACCAGGACGACATAACCAGCACTGAGGGCAACATTGACCACCCGGCCCAACTGCTGATCCACAAACCCGGCACAACGTAGCTTGGCCTCTCGATTTTGTGTATGCCCGATCACATCACCATTGGCAAAGTTAGTCACGATCAAGTCATAGCATTGCCCAACGCCACCGATCACTTGATCCGCAACCTGTGCCAGACTCAACTCAGGCACCTGGTCAAAAGGCACACCGTATGGCGAGGGGACGCGCACATCGTCCTCGCCGGCAAACGGCTGATGATTGCCCCCATTGAAAAAGAAAGTGACATGAGCAAATTTTTCCGATTCGGCCACACGCAATTGGCGCAGTCCGGCCCGGCTAACGGCCTCACCAAGGGTGCCGCTGATTTGGGAAGGAGCAAACGCCACCGGCAGACCGATAAACTTTTCGTGATACAATGTCAGGATTACAAAAGGCAGATTGTTGAACTCTCGCCGTGGAAAATGATCAAATGCTTGCTCAACAAAGGCTTCAGTCAACTCGACCTCTCGCTCGCCGCGCCGGCAACAAAAGATCACTGCATCGCCATCCCCGATACAGCCAGTAGGTTGGCCTTGCTCGTCCACCGATACCAGCGGTTCCATAAAATAGTCAGTCTGCCCCTGATGGTACAGTTCTCGAACTGCTTCGGCAAATGCAATACCACCACGATTAAAATGGTCATGATCGAGCATCGGCTACCCCCGGGAAAATATCCAACAGTTGGCAAAATTCGTGGATGATCAGATCAGGCCGATGTTCAAGAGCAATAGGTTCTTCGGCCAACTTTTCAGGCGTCATGATCAAAATAATCATTCCAAATCCCGATTGGCGGGTGCCCACCACATCCCTTTTGGGATTGTCACCTACATAGACGCAATGGGCTGGCTCTACCCCGGCCAGTCGAGCTGCCTCCAGGTAAATCGCCGGATTGGGCTTGCGGTGGCCCAAGATCGAGGAGAGCGCCACTGCCTTAAAATAGGGAGCGAACCCATCGGCCTCTAACCAATCAGGAATTTCCCGCGTACCAATCAGATTGCTGATAATACCCAGGGTATAACCACGTCTGTGAAGTACATCCACCACATCCCTACCACCATCCACCACCACCCGTCGCCCCATTGACTGGCGAAACTGGAAAGTTAACTCCGCACCTAGCGGAGCCACTTTCTCCACAGGAAATTCCGGGACCAACCAGCGCGTCCAGAGATCGGCTTCAGAGGCTTCCGCCATATTTTCAAAAGCCCACTTACGATAGGTTTTGTAGCGCGTATCAAGTTCCTGGCAGAAAGCTACAGGATCTTGATCAGAATCGAGCAGTTCAACAATTCTGCACCGCGCTTGGGCCATGTGGTCTGGATCCTTTACAAGAACGCGCAAAGTGTTGCCCAAATCCAGAAAAATGGCTTTGATGTTGCGGGTAAGCTGCGTCTGAAAGGTCATTATTTTTCCTGTTCGGCACGCGGTGGGAAAATATCCAGCAACTCGCGACATTCGTCAATCAGCCGGTCTGGTTTGAGATCATCGGTAGGGGGTTCTTTCTTCAGGGTATCCGGCTCCACAAGGATAATCATCATACCATAACCAGCTCCCTGCGCTCCTTGCACATCCCGCACCGGGTTATCCCCCACATAGGCGCAGCGAGACGGCTCCACTCCGATCTGGCGGGCAGCATCAAGATAAATTTTGGGATTAGGTTTGCGGGTGCCAACTTTGGAGGATAAAATGACCACCTTGAAGTAATCGGTCAGTCCGTCAGCCTCAATCCAATCGGGAATTTCAGTTTCGGTGATGGTGTTAGCAATGATACCGAGTACATAACCGCGACGGGTCAGCTCAATCACCGTTTGTTTAACATCCGCCCGCGGTACCCGGCGACCATCGCGGTCACGCCAGAGACGGGTGAGCTTGCCCGAAAGCGGAGCGATCTTTTCCGCCGGGAAATCCGGCAGCAGCCAGCGCGTCCATAGTTCTTTTTCGGAAGCTTCAATCAGTGTCTCTTTAGACTGTTTACGGTAAACCTTCCAGCGTACATCAATCTGTTCACAAAAGGCGTCAGGGGTTTGAGTTGTACCAACCAGTGTAGCAAGTTGCTGGCGGGCCTGAGCCTGGAACGGCTCATCAGGAATAACAATCCGCAGGGTATTGCCCACATCCAGAAAAATAGCTTTGATATCGTGCGTCACCATTTCACCTCGTGTAGATTATGCGTCGCAGAAGTTGCAAAATCACAAAGCGTGAAACTCTGCTTTCATTTGTAAGTTATATATCATAATTTTTAAAAATGCAAGTACACTTTCACAACCATCAAACGATAAGGAGAGTTGACATAGAAAAAGGTAATCATTATCATGAGGAGTTGTATCCTGAGAACTATAATCAAAGCCACAGCACACCAAGTAGAATATAAATATAGTATTTTTAAGGAGAAAGCGAGATGAAGCATCATCCGGCAAACTGCCTATTGACCAAAGTCGTTCATTTGCTCGTTATTCTTACGTTAATGAGCGGAGCCGTGATCCTGGACGTACCCCAATCAGTGCAGGCCCGCACCTTGCCCCAAAAGCCGAGTGACATCGTCCAACAACCGGTCACCGCCCCGGAGAGCACAGCTTCCGAGGATTCTGCAGTCCCTTCGAAGTCTGACCTGCTTCAATTCCGCGCGGGCGGTCAGGTGTTGGGCTTCCAGAGGGGCGGCTGGTATACTTCCAACGGCACGT
>JAFGRA010000211.1 GCA_016935415.1 Anaerolineales bacterium | reverse complement strand
TTATCACCAATTGCATCCTGATGCACCCAATCATCAGTTGAGTATTGCTGAGTTTTCTCTATGAGCAACTAGCACCATTAGTTATTAGAACCTACATCTGTGAGTTGGATAATCTCGCCTGTGTCTAGATATGCAATAAATATCTGGGAATTAAAAGTACTTGTATCAACGATATAATCATAAACCACTTGACCGGATAGCTCGGAGGGTGCTGGCGTGAGCGAGGGAGAACGCGTGTGGGTTGGCGTCATCGTGGGAAATGTTCGCTCTAGAGTGACCGTGGGGGTGAAGGCCTTGGTAGGCGGCGGTGTATTCGTTGCGGATGCTGCCGTGGTTGCAGTTGTTGGTGGCAATGCAATGGTTTCAACGGTTTGCTCATCCGGTCCCGCGCTGGCGCAGGCTACCAGGATGGTGGCTGCAAAGAGCAGTACTGGTATGAAAAATCTTTTCCGCACAATGACCTCCCATCAGGGGATAAGGAAAGTGTTTCCTTAGTTCCGCTGCTGCACTCATCCCCTTTCCAGTGTAGCTTCGGCTGGATTGGCGGGGTTGTAATAAACGGTGACTTCCAGGCCTTCGGGGTAGCGGTCGATAGTGTTGTAGGCTTCCTGGCTGGTGCGGGCGGCCCAGAATTTGTCTCCCGCCTTGATCTGGTCGGCCTGATATTTTACGCCCTCGACTTCATATTCGTAGATCACCCTCGGATATACGCTGGCAACCTCGCCGCCCGACACTTCGACGCGTGATTTGATCACCCTCCCTGTGGTTGCCAACCAGTTTTGGCTGGCCTGTTGGACATCTTTTGCCTTTTGGAAGCGGCTGTAAATGAACCAGCCCACCGCTGCCAGCGGTACGATCGTGCAGATCACAGACAAAATAATCGATAGGATCACGGCAACCGTACTGCCGCCCACGATCCATAACACGAAATCATTGATATCCATCTGGCTTGCTCCTCTTGCCGGTGGGGCCGATGTGGGCGAACATGCGGGCATAGCGTTCAGGGTAGTTTGAATACAATTTTACATAAGAATTGTCGTTTTTCCATAACAACTATGGGGTGGATATTGTCTACTATTTTCTCCCTAAGGCAAACTCAGTTGCGGAGCAACTGCTGCTCGTAGATGCGCCGTACGGTTTCCTCGATATCCGGTTCGCGCACTTCCAAATCCTGGACGCGGTAACGGGAAGAGACGCGCCCGATCAGTTCGGAGGCGGTCAGTGCCTGGCGCTCGAATTCGTAGGTGACCTGCAAGCCTTCGTGCTCGCAAACCTGCGCACCTTCGATCTCTACGGCGGGGTAGTCTTCGGCCAGGTAGACGACCAACTGGCGCTTACCGCCAAAGCGTTCTTTCAATACATCCAGCGTGCCATCGTAGAGCAGCTTGCCCTCGTCGATGATCATTACGCGCTCGCACAGGCGCTCAACGTCGGACAGGTCGTGGGTGGTCAGGATCACGGTCGTGCCGCGGTCGCGGTTGATGTGTTGGATGAATTGGCGAATGCGTTCCTTGGCGACCACGTCCAGGCCGATGGTTGGCTCATCCAGGAAGAGCAAGGCCGGGTCGTGCAGCAGGGCGGCGCAGATGTCGGCGCGCATGCGTTGGCCCAACGAGAGTGAGCGCACCGGCGTGTCGATATAGGCGTCCAGTTCCAGTAGTTGGCGGAATTCATTCAGGTTCTGGCGGAAGCGGTCGGCGGGAACGCGGTAGACGTGCTGCAAGAGTTCGAGCGACTCGATCACCGGCAGGTCCCACCACAAGGTGGTGCGCTGCCCGAACACGGCCCCGATGCGGGCGACGTACTGCTGGCGCTGCTTCCAGGGCAGGTAACCGTTGACGTTCATATTCCCGCCGGTGGGTACCAGCAGCCCGGTGAGCATCTTGATGGTGGTCGATTTCCCGGCTCCGTTCGGCCCCAGGTAGCCGACCAGTTCGCCGGGGTGGACGGCGAAGCTGACGCCATCCACGGCGCGCACGGTTTTGTACTCACGAGTCGCCAGGTTGCGGATCGCACCCCAGGTGCCGCGGTGGTACTTGTAGACCTTGAAATGCTTGTGCAGTTCGTCGACTTGAATGATGGAAGCCATTCTTTATGTCCCTGTACTTTGATAGTGGTTGAGACCAAAGCGCCAGAAGCGCAGCGCCGCCAGCAGCACGGCCAGCCCGGCCAGTGGGGAGAGCCAGTGGGCGAAGGCTGGGAAATTGAACGGGTCGGGCTTGTCGAGCAGGTAGAGCGCCGGGTAATAGACCACGAAGATGGCAGGCAGGATGAAGGTGAAGAAATTCCGCATCCAGGTCGGGTAGATGTTCATCGGGTAGGACATCATCTCATTGCCGCCGTAGGTGAAGATATTGATAACTTCTATGGACTCGACCGTCCAGAAGGTGATCGTCGCCCCGATCACGAACAGGCCGCCGAAAAAGCATACCAACCCGAAGATCACCAACGGGATCAGGGCCAGCTTGGCTAGTGTCCAGTGGATGTCGGCCAGGTAGAAAGCCAGCCCCAGGATGATGCAGCCCTGGGCGATGCGCCCGATGCGGCGCAGCTCGAAGGCCGATCCCAAAACCTGGATGGTGATGCTCACCGGGCGCAGCATGAGCTGGTCGAGCGCGCCCATGCGAATCTGGCGGCCGAAATAACCGGGGTCGAAGCCGCTGAAGGTCATATCCATGATGCCGAAACCGATCGTGGTCAGGCCGTAGAGCACGGCAACTTCGCCCAACTGCCAGCCGCCCAGGTTGTCGAAACGCCAGAAGATCAACGCCAGCGAACTGAATTCGAAGCCGATGATCATGAATACGCCAAAGCTGTCCAGCAGGAAGGAGGAGCGGTAGGTCATCTGCGAGCGGATTTGCACGCCCAGCAGGCGGCGGTAAATGTCCAGCAGGAAGACCAGCCAGTTTTGTTGGGGAGGGGTGCGGGGATTTTCTAGGCTGTTTTGTGATTCCATGTCAACCTCCCAGGATCACCAGGCGGCGCACGCCGAAGCGCAGCAGCACCTGACCGATTGCGAATAAGACTAAAACCCAGATCGCTTGCTGGGCGAGCGCCGCCAGCATCTGCGGGCCAGTGAGCACGCCCAGGTAGATTTCCACCAGCGTGTTGACCATTGCCGGGAAGGGGGTCAGCTTGGCGAGGGCGATGTACCAGTCCGGGTAGAAGCGCAGCGGCATGAAGAAGCCCGAAAAGGCCCAGGAGAGGATGAAGATGAAGCGGGCGATGCCGTAGGCGTTGGGTGTCCAGAAGGAGAACAGGTTGACGATGAAACGCCATGAAAAACTGACCAGCCAGCTCAAGAAGATGGCAACGCCCAGCGCCAGCCATTGGCCCAAAGAGTCCGGCGTGGTGATGCCAATGGCTACAGCGAACGCCAGCATAATGGTTATGCCGCGCGTGATCAGGGCGGCGGAAGCGCGCCCCAGGTCTTGCGCCAGCCAGTAAGTGTAATAGTTCATTGGTTTGAGCAGGTCGGAGCCGACCGCACCGCTGTAAACCGAATCCATCAAGTCCGTCCAGCGGAACAGGCTCAGGAAGGCGATCACGGCCTGGGTCAGCCCGGTGAAAGTGATTGCACCTTGCAGGGTCACCCCGGCCACTTCCTGGCGCTCGCCATACAGCGCGATCAGCACGGCGGCGCGCAGCAGCCCAAAGAAGAAATTGGTCATTAAACCGGCCAGCGTGGCGGCACGATAACTCATCTGGCGCTGGAAGGCGCGTTTAGTGAGTTCGATAAAGAGTTTCATTTCGATTTTTGGTATGGATGGTGGATAGGACGCAAACGATAATTATAGTACAAAAATAGCGCTCAATCACAGTTTTCTTGGAAAAAAGCATGCAAAAATTTGAGCTTACAGCGGGATTAAAAATATTAGCGTTTCCTCAATTTATTCTGAGGAAAATCCAATGATATTTGTCCGATTTCTGGATATACTGTAAGCATAATTTTCTCCCCCCCCTTTGCACAAATGGCCTGACCTCCTCCAGGCCATTTGTGCTAGATAAGCAGATCCCCGTAATGTCGGCAAAGATTACGGGGATTTTTTGTTCCAAAACCTTTGGACATATACTTCTGAGCGGCTTTGTTATAATGACAGCCATATTGATGAAAACAGGTGATCCCATGGCATTTCCGAAAGATAAACAAGCCTGGATCGATAATTTCCACCAGATCACCAGAGACACAGCCGTCGAGGCGTTGGAGATCAGGTTGGTGGATATTGACGACAATACCATCGTGCTGATGATGCCGATCAAAGATAAGCATCGCCAGCCTTATGGCCTGCTGCACGGTGGGGTGAGCATGCTGCTGGCGGAAACCGCGGCCAGCTTCCACGCCTCCTGGGGAGTGGATTTCAACCAGGTTGCACCGGTTGGGATCGAGATCAACGGCTCACATTTGCGTTCCGCCAGTGAAGGGCACGTGCGGGCGGTGGGGCTGGTCTTGCGGCGCTCGCGGGCTTTGATCGTGCACGAGATCGAGATCATCCACGCGGAAAGCGGCAAGCTGCTCTCGATTGGCCGGGTGACCAACTACTACAAACCACAAAAACCATTGGAATAGCTATGAACCTGCCTACAAAATTATCCCTGTTCGTCAATCGCATTGCTTCGATCCGCAACCTGGTGATCTTGTTGGTGGTGACGCTGCTGTTTTCGATGGTGGTGTTCCCCTGGCTGGATGCGATCACGCTGGGCGATAACGGTGAGATGCTGGATATGCGCTTCAGCTACACCCCGGAAGCAGCCTATGCCGAGATCGAAGGCTATGGTACGGCCGGGCGCAGTGGGATCATGTGGGTCTCGCTGATCGCCGACAGCCTATTTCCCTTCGCCTATGCTTTCGCACTCGCAATCCTGATCACGTTGACTTTCCGGCGCGCCTTTCCCCTGGATAGCCTGATGCAGCGTCTGCACCTGTTCCCCTTTGGGGCGTTGGTGTTCGATTTTTTGGAAAATATCACTGTCTCGGCGCTGATTTTGCTCTACCCGCGTCAGTATTATGGGCTGGCCCGCCTGGCGGCCGCTTTCACGTCAACCAAGTGGGTGCTGGTGTATCTCTCGGCGTTGTTGGCCCTGGTTGGGCTGGTTGGGTTGTTATTTTCTCACCGCAAAGCTGCCCCCCAGCCCTAAATTGCGGATATAATTAAAAGAAAGCTATTCAAGGAGTTCACATCTATGACGTTTGACGAAGCATTGCGCATGGTGGCAGAACAAGGCGCCAGCCACATCCTCAAGATGAGTACGGTTTGGTATCTGGTTTATCGCCGCAAGGACGGCAAATTCCAGGCACGCAGCCTGAACAAGGTTGGCGAGGATGCGTGGCGATTGAGCGACCATATGGTTTCCAGCAAGGATTTCAAAGGCGGCGGTGATTGGCATGCCATTGTTTCCATGCCGGCGAGCGCCAAGGCGCTGGAAATCCCCGCCGCGCCTGAACCTGTCGAGGCGGAGGAAGCGAACGAAACTGCGGAAGCAGTTGCGGAAGAGAGCGAGTAGAAACAACTTCCATGATCCTGTTCCTCTTCGGCACCTGGGGGGCCGGAAAATCCTTCGTCGGAAACCTGATCGAAGCAGAGTGTGGCCTGCCCCACCTTGAGGCAGACCTGCACTTCACTTTTGATTTGGTGGAAGCACTGCGCCAGAAGGTGTTTCACGAGGCCGAATTGGAACCTTTTTACCGCCGGGTGATCGTCGAGATGGACTCATACAAGCGCCGTTTCGATGATTTCGTCGTTAGCCAGGGCATATACGACGACGCTTTCCGGCACATGATCTACGAACGCTTTGCCCCAGACATCCGCTTTGTGCTGATCAATACCCCGGATAAAGACCTGCAAAAGGAACGCCTTAGTTTTCGGACCGGTGGGGGCAACCCGATCACGGTAGGCGTATTCGAGGAAATGCAGGTGCATTGGCAGCAGCCCACGATCCCATTTACGTTGATCCAAAATGATGAAACGCTCAAGGACACTTTGCCCCAATTGATGCGGGAAGTCGGGATGTGTTATCACATGCTCCCCGAAGATTGGGAAGAGGTGATCGATCAGGCTTCGACCCGGCCAAACTCTTTCGGGCCTCAAGATCTATAAAAATCTCCCTCGCTTTGAAAATTGGATAAATCGACCTATGCAACTTGCAGTGTGGATTTTCGTATTTAAGGGTAAAGAATAAATTTGATGAGGAGTGAATCATGAGTTGTCTTGGCAATCTTGTCTGGTTGGTGTTCGGTGGCTTCGTGGCCGGGATGGGCTATATCCTGGGCGGCTTGGGGCTGTGTATCACCATTGTCGGTATTCCTTTTGGGGTGCAGTCGATGAAGCTGGGTGTGGCGACGATGTCGCCTTTTGGACGTGAGATCGTCGTACTCGAAGATTCGCCCGGCACGATGGAATTGGTTTTCAATATCATCTGGGCGATCCTGTTTGGTTGGGAGATTGCCGTGGCGCACCTGGTGCATGGCCTGATCCTGGCGATCACGGTGGTGGGCATGCCATTTGCCGTGCAGCATTTCAAGCTGATCCCGCTGGCGTTGTTCCCCTTTGGGCGCGAGCTGCGCTAGGGAACACGAATTACACGAATGGGGCGAATGCCACGAATTTTTAAATTGTAAAAACGATATGGAGCCTGTGCCATTACCATGTCGTTTTTTTGTTGGGGTGTCCGGCCGGACGCTCCGACATAGTGAGTAAACATCATTATTCTATCGATATGTAATTTATTTAGTAGATCAATTGTGTTTTCCCTCACCCGCCAGCCAGGAGGCTGAATTATGTCAATCTTTTAACCGCTTTGGAGGGTGAGGGAAATAATTGCTTACTAAAAATACGAATCGAATTTATACGAATCTACAGCACAATTCTATTCGTGTAATTCCTCATATTCGTGTTAAGATCAATATCATGACCACTTACGAACACATCCTCTTCATCCACGGATTGGAAGGCAGCAGCCAGGGCGTGAAAGCATCCCTGATCCGGGAGAACTTTCCCGGCGCGCTGATTCCAGATTTCAGCGGATCGCTGGAGGAACGCATGGCGAAACTGGAGCCGATCCTGGAAACCAGGGACGATTGGGTAGTGGCCGGGTCGAGCTTTGGCGGGTTGATGGCAGCATTGTACACCTGCGCCCGACCCAATAAAGTACGTAAGCTGGTTTTGTTCGCCCCGGCGTTGATCTGGCCGGACTTTGCCGCCAACCCGCCTGGCCCGGTGGATGTGCCCACGGTTGTCTATCACGGCACCCAGGACGCGCTGATTCCAGTGGCTGTGGTGCGCTCCCTGGCCGAAGCGGTCTTCACCAACCTGGATTTCCGCATCGTGGATGATGACCACGGCTTGTATAAAACCGTGCATGAGATTGATTGGGAAGACTTGCTTTCTGTATAATGCATAATCTCCGGAGACAGGAGGGATAATGGATCGTTATACACTGGGTACCATTACATTGCCCGTACTTATTATGGTAATCATTTTTACGCGAATGTTCAATTTTGCTGCGTTTACAAACAATATGCAAAACGAATCCGCGAAGAAGAAAATTACTTTAGCGATATTTCTTATCAGGTGGGTGTTGGCAACGCTTCTGGGGGTAACAGTTGGTTCTCTGCTGGCCTATCGGTCGGCGTCGATCCTTTACATTATTCTAGGAACAGATAAATTATCCTCTTTTGTGGATTTCTACCCTATTATTCTCGAACCCGTTTGTATTGGCCTGTCTACAGGAATTTTCCAATGGTTGGTATTACGGTCAATCATTAAGAAGTCTGGGTGGTGGGTCTTGGCGACCACCGTGGGGTGGCTGACTTGGGAATTGTTCGTTTATCCCTTTTCCACATTTAATTTTATGGCGTTGCTGGGTTCTGATCTGGGTCAGTTGCTTGTAGTTGGTGGGGTGCTGGGAAGCTTGCAATGGTTAGTATTGCGCAAAAAATCTCCCTATGCTGGTTTATGGATCGTGATGACGTTGCTTGGGGTCTCTGCTGACGCGGCGATGGCTGTATTCATGGATACGTATAGCTTGTTTGACTATTCTGTTTTTGGTCTCCTTATTGGCCTATTCACCGGGCTGCTTACCGGGTTGCATTTGATTGTGAATTACGATGATTATTATGAAAAACAGCAGCCATCGGAAGTATGAATGGATAGCTGATTAGACTTCGGAACATTTTTATTCGACCAAACGTTATGATTGTAATAGAAGATACTTTACAATAATTACTGTAAGTCTTGTGCAAACTCCGCGTTGGATTTCGGTAGATGCACGCTATTTGGGTATGGATATGAATAAATTCAGGTTCAGCATAGCGATCATTATCTTCATTGCTTTATCGGCAAAGATCGCCCTGGCTTGCAGCCCAATCCCCGATGTGGCAATCATCGCGTGTGACGTTGTTGGCACGATCTTTGACAATGAAACCACCTGTCTCAATGAGGATTGTTCTGTCCAGGTGATTAAAAGGAAAAGCAGCAGAACGTATCCAATTGTCTATAAGGGGGGAGAGGTTGCCGGTTTTGGGGATGCAGGCATTGAGATCTGGGATTATATTAAATCGGAAGATGCTGAAATCCTGATCGAAGCTCTGGACACAGCCTGTCATGAAGATTTTGGAGAAAGTGTTCCAGAGATGGCTGCAGTCTATCGTGATTGGATAGAGAATATCGCCGATTCGAGCTTCTACCACGTCAATGATCTGACTTATGAACCATATTCTTCAACTCGGGAACAAGAACTTAGCGCGGCCGAAAACAAGTTGCTGCAGTGCAACTATACATCACACGAACGGATTGGTGATTGGTTGGTCACGATCGATGACCGCACGCGGGCATATTGCCGGGCAGTCGAGCCAGTCATATCCTGGTGCTCGTCCGAGCGCGACATCTTAGCCCCGCTCCCGTTTGTGAAATACTTGCTCCAAAATCTGAACCGGGTTACGTTATCTTACTTGGCCGGGATCGTAGGGCTGCTGGGGGTATCGACCTGGTTTGGCGTGTATCTGGTCCAAATGCGGCAATTGGCGCAGTTCTTTATCCCTACCGCCCGGCAGGCAATCGTTTACGTTGTGATCCTCTTCCTTATCACCGCGCCTGGTGTGGTGTTCTTCTATGTGCCGCCCGCCGAAATTATCCTGAGGAGGATGATCGGTACCTATGTATTATTTTGCCTGATCTGGTATTGGGTGCCAAGATTCAACCGTAAAAACATAAAACAATGAGATTTGTTGGTATTTCATATTGTCCAAATCGAGTTTTCTAAAATATATGAGCCAACTATAATTCAATTCTACCGGGAACTAATGTACAATAAGATTCGTTTAGAGGATAATTGAATGTGTTTGCATTTAACCGTTAATCGGTTTTTGAAAAGGTTGATGCGGGTAGGAAAATGCCTGCAAGACATATGGTTTTACCAGTCAAGTTAACACGAGGTGATGAATGAATACTCGGCGGAATGTGCGCTATACGTTGTTGCTTTTAGGAAGCATTCTTTTGCTGACTTCCCTGTTTTGCTCGGTCGGCAACCTGCCGTTCTTGAACCGGAACGCGGCAGAATCAGGGGATAGTGAGGAAGTGGAAGCAACCCCGACCCCCAAACCCACCAATGACGTGGTGATCCCGGAAGATGCCGGTGAAGCCGCGCTCGAGGTGATCTGGCGGGAACCGAATTCCGGGCAGGCCCTGGCGCTGGATGGGGCCGTGGAACTGACTTTCAACCAGCCCATGGACCGCGCTACGGTCGAGGCGGCCTGGCAGTTCCTGGACCCGGACGGAAATCCTGTTTCGGGGACGTTCAACTGGCCTTCGCCGCTGACAGTACGTTTTACACCGACTGGTGAATTGAGCACCAGCACGGCTTATGCGCTGGTCGTCGATCAGCGCGCGGCCAGCCAGGAAGGCAAGACCCTGGATGAGCCGCTCAACCTGGAGATCGTCACCGTCGGGGATTTGCAGGTCAACCAGGTCTTTCCCGCCGACCGCACCCAGGAAGTGGAGAGCAGCGCCATTATTACGGTGATGTTCAACCGCCCGGTGGTGCCTTTGGTGATCATCGAAGAGCAGGATACGCTGCCCGACCCGCTGGAAATTTCTCCGGCGCTCTCCGGCCAGGGCAAATGGTTGAACACCTCCGTGTATGTGTTCGAACCGGACGAGAGTCTGCGCAGCGCCACGACTTACGAGGTCAAGGTTGCGGCCGGGCTGACCGACACGGTTGGTTCCCAACTGGCCGCAGATTTCGATTGGCAGTTCACCACCGCCGAACCGACCATCGACTACTTCCGTCTGACCGATCTGGTCACTGATCCGGATAATTACTACATCGATGTACCTCTCGATCAGGAATTTCAGGTTGCCTTCCGCCAGCCGATGCAGCCGCAGAGCGTGGAATCGGCTTTCTCACTGGCCGCGGGGGATGGTAGCAGCGTGCCCGTCGACTTCGAATGGGATGAGGATGACACGGTGGTTACGATCACGCCGCGCCAACTGCTGAATCTGGGTACCGGCTATTATATGCAGATCACACGCGATGCCCAGGCAGTGGGGGGCGGCGGCTTGCGTTTCGGCCTGGATTGGAATTTCACCACCGTGCAGCCGCCATCTATAATATGGACCGAACCGGCCAGCGGTGCTACCCAACCTGAATATAATGGGCGCTTTGTCATTCACTTTGCTTCGCCCATGGATTTGAACACCCTCAAGGGCAAGTTGAGCTTCGAACCTGAGTTGAGCGGCCAGAACGATTTTTACTATAACGAGTGGGATCGCTCCTACAATATTTACGGTCTGCAACCCTCGACGCGCTATACCGTAACCATCGAACCGGGTATGGCGGATGTGTACGGCAACCAGATCCAACAGGGCTTGACCGTCACCTTCACCACCGGCCCGCTTTCGCCTTCCGCCAACCTGCGTATGCCTTACGACGTGGTACTCTACCGCGCCGATGGCCCGCAGGATTTCTATACTTCATATGTCAATGTCAATACGATCAATTATACGTTGGCAGAAGTGTCGGCGAAGACCTTCGTGGGGATGGTGAACTACAATATCTCGCGCTGGGATTACCAGCCGCCGCAAAGTGATATCATCCGTGAGTGGACGGTCCGCACCACGGGCGAACTCAATGACCAGGTGCTCGAAGGCCAGACGCTGCATTCGTCGCAAAGCGACCCATTGGCACCGGGCTTTTACCTGTTGATCATCGATTCGCCAGATGTGCGCTACGCCGACCCGTATATCGAAAACCGCCTGATCGTGATCGCCGATGCCAACCTGACCTTCAAGGCCACGCAGAGTGAAGCCTTGATCTGGGCGACCGATCTGACCAGCGGCGAGCCAATCGCCAACCTGCCGGTCACCATTTACGACCAGGAATTCAATCCGCTGACCCAGGGCACCACGGATGGGGATGGGGCGCTGTATCTAGATGATGTGAAAGAGCCATTCCTGGCGATGACCGGGGAGGGCAATATCTTCGGGTTTGGTGCCTTGCAGTGGGGCAGCGGCGTTTCGCCTTATGATTTCGGCATCGAGAGCAATTTCTACAGCGAACCCGAGAACTATACCGCCTATGTGTACACCGAGCGTCCGATCTATCGCCCTGACCAGCCGGTGTATTACAAAGGTGTGGTGCGTTATAACGACGACCTGGACTACAGCCTGCCCCAATTCGGCTCTGTCAAGGTGACGATCACCAACTACGAAGAAACCGTCTATGAAGGCACGGCAATGCTGAACGAATTCGGCTCCTTTGCCGGAACGTTCACACTGGATGCCAATGCCGTTTTGGGACGTTACTACATTCAGGTCGATACCCTGGATGATGTCTATATTGGCGGGGTGGAATTCAGTGTGGCCGAATACGTGCGCCCGGAATTCCTGGTCGATGTGACCACCGAACCGGCCGATGTGCTCGCCGGGGAAGACTTCACCGCCACCATCCAGGCCGATTACTACTCTGGCGGCAGTGTCGCCGAAGCGGAGGTCAGTTGGGTGCTGCGGGCGCAGGATTACACCTTCTCGCCTGGCGGGCGCTTGAGCCGCTACAGCTTCACCGATTTCGATTACGATAGCGGTCGTTATTACTTCGACTATTTCAGCAGCGGCAGCGGTGAACTGATCGCCGAAGGGGAGGGCGTGACCGATGCCAGCGGTAAGCTGGTCGTCACCCTGCCCGCCGACTTGAGCGAAGAAAACTCCAGCCGCACATTCACCTTCGAGGCCACCGTCACCGATCTGACCGGCACGAGCGTGAGTGGGCGCGCCGATGTGACCGCCCACCTCAGCGAAGTCTACGCCGGGGTGCGCGCCCAGCAGTACGTCGGCACAGTCGGCAAGGAAGCCGGGTTCGACCTGGTGGCCGTCGATTGGGATGCGGAACTACTGCCCGGCCATACCGTGGACGTGGAAATCGTCGAGCGCCGCTGGAGTAGCGTGCAGGTGCAGGATGCCCAGGGATTCTTCTCCTGGGAGACCGAAGTGGAAGAAATCCCGGTGGCGACATTCGAGGATGTCGCCATGGATGCCGACGGTTTTGCGGAAGTGGCTTTCACGCCGCCGAATGGAGGTGTCTTCAAGGCCATCGTGACAACCGAAGACGCAGCCGGGAACGAGAACCGCGCTTCGGCCTTCATGTGGGTGGCCGGGGAGGACTACGTGCCCTGGCGGCAGAACAATGATCGCAGCTTCGACCTGATCTCGGACAGCGATTCGTACGAGCCGGGTGACACGGCCGAAATCCTGATCGCTTCCCCGTTCCAGGGCCGGAACTATGCCCTGGTCACGGTCGAGCGCGGCCACATCCGCCAGTATTTCGTCGAAGAACTAACCAGCAACAGTACGATCTTCGAACTGCCGATCGATGCCGAAATGGCGCCGAACGTCTACGTTTCGGTGTTGATCATCAAGGGCGTCGACCGGGCCGACCCCAAGCCGGACTTCAAGATGGGCATGATCGAGATCAATGTAGCCACCGAGCAGCAAACGCTCAACGTGGAGATCACCCCCGATAAGGAACAGGCTGGGCCGGGTGAAACCGTGACCTATACAGTCAAAACCACCGATTACCAGGGCGAGCCGGTAGACGCCGAGCTTTCGCTGGGCTT
>JAFGRA010000210.1 GCA_016935415.1 Anaerolineales bacterium | reverse complement strand
TGGAAGCCTGGCTGCCCGGTGAAGAAGGCGGCACTGCAGTAGCCGAAACGTTGTTCGGGTTGAACAACCCGGGGGGCAAACTGCCCCTTTCCTATCCCCGTTCCGTCGGCCAGCTGCCGATGTACTATAACCATAAAAAGTCGGGCCAGTTTTCGAATCCGTATCGTAACTATGTCGACCAGCCCACTTCACCGCTGTATCCGTTTGGGCACGGCCTGAGCTATACCGAGTTTGCCTATCGTGATTTCTCTATCAGCCAGGCAGAAGCTGTTTCGGGTGATGTGGTCGAAGTTGCGGTGATGGTTCATAACATTGGTCCGGTTGCTGGCGATGAAGTCGTGCAGTTATACAGCAAAGATGAATTTGCCAGCTGTCCGCGCCCGGTGAAAGAACTGCGCGGCTATCGGCGCATTCATCTGGCGCCGGGAGAGTCAAAGCAGGTCGTCTTCCAGTTGCCTGTCGATCAGCTCGCCTTTATCAATAACGCGCTCGAACTCGTGTTGGAAGCGGGCAGTATCAAATTGATGGTCGGCAGCTCCAGCGAAGAGATTCACCATACCGCCCTGCTGCAGATCACAGAAACCAGACCGTTGGCGTTCAAAGACCGCGTCTTTGATTGCCCGGTTGTTGTAAAGCCATGTGTTGTGTGTTGATGGTGTTGTGAGACGAGTAGGGGCGTGAAGATCGCCTCAATCATCCGCCCCTATTCCGTCCGGCTTCCATAAATTACTGATTCTTTCATTGTGTTCTCCTTTTTTATACAATTGCGGCCCCCAGGTTTTTTCGGGGGCTGTAATTGTTTAACATCCATGGAAACGCCTATTAATCGCATAATAGGAATCATTCTCTTGCGAATGGATTGTGCTTACCGCAGAAATAGTGTATAACATTTATTAGAAAAATTTAATATGGGAGTGACGAATAGATGAAGACATGGCACAGGGTATTCCTTTCGGTTTGTATCATTGTGATGTTGTTGATCCCGGCGGGTTGTTCAATGCTTTCACCAGAGCCCTCGGCAGAGACGCAAGAAGAAGCACCCGCCGTTGAGGCGCAAGACCCCCCGCCGGCGGAAGAGCCAACCGCGGCAGAGGCAGAGGAACCGGCGGTGGAAGAAGCTACAGAGCCGGCAGCCCCGCCCACCACCGAGGCGCCCACGCAGACAGAAGCTGCAACGGAAGAGCCAACTGTGGAAGCGGCCGCGCCGGAGATCGAGCACAGCATGATGCCGGAGAGCGGCGTGTATTTTGGCAAACAGTTTATCTTTGAATGTAACACTGGCTACAATTTTGCCAGTTCTGCTGCCTATCGCATCCCGCGCGCGTGCGATTCATGGCGCAACAATTTGCTCGAAAGGCCGATTTCACAGGACCTGCTCACGTTTTATCCCTATCTGGATATCTTGAGCGCGATGGCGGGTTATGACCCGGATTGGTATTTTGTCAGTTTCACCCTGTTCGATAACTCCAATCCAACGGACGGAACCCCCTTCTACTATTTTGTGGAACTGGACCAGAACCTGGATGGGCGCGGCGATTTCCTGATCGTGGCGGAAAACCTGGCCTTCAACAAAACCGATTGGACCGTGGATGGCTTGCAGGTCTGGCAGGACACCAACAAAGATGTGGGTAGTTTCAACGCGGTGTTCGCCGATGCGCAAAAAGTCGGCGATGGCTATGATACGCTGATCTTTGACCAGGGCATTGGGGATGATCCCGACCTTGCCTGGGTGCGGCGCAACCCCACGCAGGGGGCGCAGGTTGAGTTCGCGGTCAAGCGTTCCCTGCTCGCTGACAGGCGCAGCCTGTTGTGGTGGGTGGGTGCGCTTCAGGGGACCTTGAGTCCCGCCGCGTTTGACCTGGTGGATGGGCAAGCGGATGCCGATTTCTTCGGCGTTGATACCACCTGCGGCTGGCCGCTGGGGGTGGATGGCATCGGCTATCCCAAGCAATGCTATGTGCCTGTGCCAACCCCGGTCCCCACCAACCAGCCGGCGCCAAAATTTGTGTGTATCCAGCCGCCCAAACCCACACCGGATACTTGTTGGATATGGTTTCCGGAAGACTGCGAGTGGGTTTGTTATAACTGAGTTGCAGGCTGTTTGAGAAAAGAAAATGGCTGTCCCAAAAGGTCAGCCATTTTCTTTTCAAGGTGTTTATAGCCGGGGATTACTTTGCCAGGTTCTTGCGCATCGTGATCTGGAGCACTTTGCCGTAGATATTTTCCAGGTGCGACTTGGTCGCCGCGTCAATATCTTCGCGGTCGCTGGTCTGCTGCACCAGCATGCCCAATGCCTGCGATAGTTTGTCATCGACCATCTCATCATTGTCTTTGAGCAGCGCTTCTAATTCTTCGTCGCTCTCCGATTCCAGCAGCTGCTGGGCGAAAGCAATTTCCGCGGGAGGCTGGCTGGCTTCCATGATCATGTCGAACAACTCCTGCAATTTTTCCGCGCGCGCCAGATCGATCTTCTGCTGGGCAAGTTCGATTTCCGCCTGCAGGATCTCAACAAAACTCTGGTTCACCAATTGGGCGTGTTCGGCGAGCGATTCTTCCATATCTTCTGCGGTGATGATATGGTTGATATGGCCGCGGATCGCTTCGGTTTGTTCGGCGATCTCTTTTTCGATTTCCTGGCGCATTGCCAGAACACGGTCGCGGCGTTCGATCAATTTTTGTTTGTCGTCGCCTTCAGCTTTTTCAATGCGCTGGGAAAGCAGCGAGAAAAAGGTATAGTCGAGTCCCTGGAACGCATAATTGACCAGTGTGATCAGGCGGATCTCGGAAGGCGCGTCCACGATCAGGTCGACCAATTTTTCCTGGGTCAACCCGCCATCTTTGGAAGCATCCTGCAGGGATTGGATTGCTGCCTGGGCTTCTTCCACCTGGGCTTTGAGTTCTTTGCCCTTGGCGGTGTTATCGAACAGGAAGCGCTGCAGCCCGACCAGGACCTGGGCATTCGCCTGGTCGCCCTGCGCGGCGGTCATCTGCACCAGTGTGTTCAGCAGCTGGAAGAATTCTTCATCGACAATCGATTCTTCCTGCGCGACCACATGCTTGCGGCTGTCGTCCGCCATCGGAATCAGGCGCTGCAGCAGGGAGAGGCGTTCCTGCTGGCGCTTCATCATCTCGGGGGTGATGCCATCAGCTTCGAGGATCACCTCGATCAAGCGCTGAAACGTCAGCATGGTTTGGGGTTTGAAAAGGTAGCCCTTGCGCTGTTCGGGTTTGAGGTTATCAACCACCTTGCGGATCATCGGGCCGATCACCTGTTCTTGCTGGGCAGGAGGCATATGCAATTCAGGCGGGAAAAAGGTCAAAAGCAGTTCTTTTTCAGGATCGTGATAGACGATCGGCGTGGGCACATTGCCCTGGTAGCCGCAGCTCTGGCAAACGACCACGTTAGTTTGGCCGTTGAGGAGGGCGTTCTTCAAGCCGGGTTCTTGTCCGACATCAATCAGCTGGTTTATTTCGGCAATCGCGGGCTGGCCGCATTGGGGGCAGGCAATTTTTGTCTGGGGCATTTTTACATCTCTTTTCTGGTTTCGATTGTTAATCTGACTGCGCTACGGGCTGAATTGTACCGCAACCTTTGGTTTAGCATAGCATGCTGGCGTAAGAAGCGTGTAAGAAATCATAACCCTTGGTCGGCGTATGCCGATGTCACTCTTTGAGTTCTATCAAATCCCATCGGTTGCCATACAGATCTTCAAATACGGCAACGGTTCCATAGGACTCTTCTCTTGGAGCTTCAAGAAATTTTACCTTTACTGTCTGCATATGCCGGTAGTCGCGCCAAAAATCGTCAGTTTGTAATAACAAAAACACTCGTCCACCAGTTTGGCTGCCAATTGCTTTCACTTGTGAAGGGGTAACTGCTTTTGCCAGCAAGAGCGAGGTTCCTTGTCCTCCAGCGGGTAAAACTCGAACCCAACGTTTGCCATCTTCTAGAGGTGTGTCTTCAACCAGATCAAACCCCAGTTGGTTTGTAAAATAATCAATTGCTTCATCATAATCCCGAACAACGAGCGTAATCGCGGAAATTTTTTGTTTCCTTTGTTCTGAGGAAGTTACGCGCACCGCGTCCCCGATCTTGATCGTTCCGGTTTGCAGCACCTTGCAGTAGGGCCGCCCCCAGCCGGGGTGCTCTTTGTGTGACACGCGCATGATGTCGTGCAGGTAAGGTTCCAGCTTGCTGCAGGGGGTGGCAAAGTCGGTGATCTCCAACATCACTCCATCGCCGATCTTAAGTTTCGTTCCGATGGCCATCTGCGCCCAATCCATGCCGCTGATCGTCAAATTTTCTCCCAACGCGCCGGGAAATACCGGGTTGCCTTCCGCCTGCAGCGCGAGGATCGCTTCCAG
>JAFGRA010000209.1 GCA_016935415.1 Anaerolineales bacterium | reverse complement strand
GTCGTGCCGTAGCTCAGGCAGCCGATATGCGGCTCCAGGCAGCCCGCCCCGATCACCTCAGTGGCCTTGTCGGCTGCAGCGGCGATCAGCGGCAGCCCGGCGGGGATACCGGTGGCTTCGGCTGCGGCGGTGGTGATCTCGCCCAGCATTTCAGTCGGCGGGATCAGGTCGGGCAGCATACTGGGATCGACCGGGACGGCCTGCCACTTCCAATCCCAGCTTTTGCACCAGGCTTGCGCCTTGTAATCGAAGGGGATATAGCCAACCTGTGCGCCGACCGAGTCGACGAACTTGCCGGTCAGCAGGTAAGTGAGATAGCCGGAAAGCAGTAAGTATTTATGAGTTTGCTCCCACACTTCAGGTTGGTATTTGCGAATCCAGTTGGCTTCAGCATCAGCCTGCAAGTGGGCTACTGTGCCCGACGCGCCAATCAGCTTGAAAGCTGCACCCCACAGACCGCCCACCGGCCGCAGACCTTCTGTGCGGCGTTGGTCGAGCCAGACAATGGCCGGGCGCAGCGGCTTGCCTTGCTTGTCCACGTTGATGATCGTTGAACGCTGCGTGGTGAGGGATACGGCGGCGATGCTGTCTTTGTCGACGCCGTGCTGCTGCCACAATTTCTGGCAGGCTTCACATAGCGCGTCCCAGAAGACGGCCGGGTCTTGTTCGGCCAGGCCGGGTTCATCCGAGTAATACGGTTCGATGTGGATCTGGGTTTTGGCGAGCAAATTCCCTTGAGGATCGAAGAGCAGGGCGCGCACGCTTTGCGTACCGTTGTCAATGGCAAGAATATTGTGCTTGGGCATGGCTTCCTTCAGTTCAAGCTAATTCAGTGAGTAGGATTGGTTCCACAGCTTATTATATGCCAGAACTTCGGATTCCCAGCGCATATCATCCCACCCAAGTTCGGGCTGGGCGATGGCGCGGATGCGTGCCATTTCGGCTGCTGCGCCGTTGGGCAGCAGCAACCCCAGGCGGATGCGCCGCAGCAGCAAGTCATCCAGATGGACGACGCCTTCGGTGCGCGCCGCCCAACGCAGTTCGGCCCATAGGTAAGGGGTATCGCCAATATATTCCAGGTCTTCCGGCTGGGCATGCACCAATAGACTTGGACTTTCGATGCCGTAACGCCCGACCAGCCGCAGCGTGGTGGCGGCCTTGAGCTGCGATTCGGATAGCAGTACGTCAGCCTCGACCGGATCGAGCACGGGCAGTTCGCGATCGAAGGTGTGGCGTTCGGGCAGCAGCTTGCGAGCGGCGCGCAGCACCTGGCGCGCCATAATGCGGAAGGTGGTCAGCTTGCCGCCGCTGACGGTCAACAGGCCGTCTTCCAGCCAGATGACGTGCTCGCGTGATTCCTTGGAGGGGGCGGCCTTGCCGGTGTCGACTACCGGGCGAATGCCGGACCAGGTCGAGATCACGTCGGCGAATGCCAGTTCTTGTTCGGGGAAGGCGTACTGCACCAGGGAAAGCAGATATTCGGCTTCGGCCTGGCTGATTGCCGGATCGACAGCCAGATTATGGCCGACGTCCACATCCGTGGTGCCGACTACGGTAACGCCTTCCCAGGGGAAAGCAAAGACCGGGCGAGCGTCTGCGGGGTGGATCAGGCTGACGGCGCGCATGAGTGGTAAGCGGGCGTTAGGAAATACCAGGTGGCTGCCGCGCAGCGGGCGCAGGCGCTCGGTCAGGCCGAGTTGGGTGCGCAGCTCGTCGGCCCAGGCTCCGGTAGCACTGATCACCAGAGGAGCCTGCACTTCGGCAGTGCGGCCACTCCCGTTTAGAGATTCGTCTCTGAGCACTACGCCGCAGACCTTGCCGTTCTGGTTACGCAGTAAATCCTGGGCGCGCACATAGCTGATCGCCGTGCCACCGTCGCGTACGGCTTCCTGGATGACGCGCAGGGTCAGGCGAGCGTCATCGGTCTGGGCATCGAAATAACGGTAACCGCCCTTGAGTTTTGGGGTGGTCAGAGGTGGACAGAGCAGGCTCATGTCTTCGGCGTCGTAGTGGCGGTACTGCCATTTTTGCGCCATCAGGCCGTAAGCGATCAAGCCCAGGCCAAATACCCAGCCCGGGGTGGTGTCGCCTTCCAGGCTGGTGAAGAGGAAGCCCAGGCGGTTGATGAGGCCCTTGCCCTGGTTGAGCAGGCGCTCGCGCTCGCTAACCGATTCGAGCGTGGTCTTGAACTGCATGTTCTTGAGGTAACGCAGGCCGCCGTGCACCAGCTTGGATGAGCGGCTGGACGTGCCGGAAGCGAAGTCATGGGCTTCGACCAGCAGGGCCTTATAGCCGCCGCGCGTGGCTTCGCGCAGGATGCCTGCCCCGGTGATGCCGCCGCCGATAATTATGATGTCCCATTGCTGGTCGAGTCGCGACCAAATCTCGTCACGCCAGTTCTGCTGCCACATGATTTTCCTCCATGTTCGTAGCTTCTGTTTCGCGCATGCCCCAGGTCTTGGCGGCCTGCTGCGGGGACATATCCAACCCCAATGTGCCGCCAGGGTTCATGATGTTATTGGGGTCGAAATGCTGCTTCAAGCTCTTGAGCATTGCCATGTACTGCGCCCCGATCTGGCCTTCCAGCCAGGGGGCGGTTTGTTTGCCGACGCCGTGGTGATGACTCATTGCCGCTCCGTTGTCCTGGATGGCCTGTAAAACGCGGTATTGTAGTTGCAGGTACTCATCGATATCCGTGATGCGGGCGATGAAGATGAAATACAGGTTAGCGCCCTGCGGGTAGGCATGCGAGATGTGCGTCATGCAGATGGTTTGCGGGCGGCTTTTGACCACGGCGCGCACGCCAGCGTGTACCCTGGGCAGATCGGCCCAGGTAACGGCGCATTCCAGCGTGTCGATCAGGATGCCGTAATCGGCCAGGTCTTCGCGCATATAAGGGTCTCGGAAGCGGCTGTGTTCCCAACGTTGGGTAACGCCGAAGGGACTGAGGTTGAAGGCCCCATAAAGCCTGCACGTCTGGCGGATGCGGCGCGCCAGCGTGCGGCTGAAAACCCTATCCCCATCGGTGTAGCCCAGCATCAGGCATTTCTGCATAGGCTGGAAGCCGAGTAAATTAAGCAGGCTGTCGGCGGGCGTGCCTTCGATGCCGTAGAGCTTCATGGCGACGTCAGTCTCTTCGGGGTCGGAGATGCGGAAGACGGAAGGATAACCGTATTCGGCCTGCATGATCTGGCGGGCGGCGGCCTGGGCATCTTCCCAAGATTTGAACATATAGCTGAATGGCACGCGGTTCTGCGGCGTGTAGTGGAAGACCTTGAGCGTGACTGCGACCAGCACGCCGAACGCGCCCTCGCTGCCGATCAGGATCTGGTCGAGGTCGGGGCCGGTGGCCTGGCGGGGGTAGTCTTGGGTCTTGACCGTGCCGATGGGGGTGACGTATTCCTGCGAGAGCACCAGGTCTTCGATCTTGCCGTAATAGGTCGAGTTCTGCCCGGCGCCACGTGTGACCACCCAGCCGCCCACGGTGGAATATTCGAAGGACTGCGGGAAGTGGCCGCAGGTATAGGCGCGCGCGGCGTTAAATTTTTCAGGGGCGTGGTTAAGGATGTCTTCCATCGCCGGGCCGAAGATGCCGGGCTGTACGGTGATGGTTTGGTTGGTTTCGTTGAAGGCCAACACCTTGTTCATATGGGTGCCCATGTCCAACGTGACGCCACTCTTCACAGCCTCAAAGCCGCGCGTGACCGACGAACCGCCGCCGTAGACATAAACTGCAATGCCTTGCGCATTGCAGTAATGGACGATCTGTTCAACATCTTGCTTGTGGCGAGGATGCACGACCACGTCCGGGATGTTTTCGATAATGCCGTGGCGCAGGCGCAGGGCGTCGATGGCTCCGGCCCCGTACCCGGCTTTCAGGCGGGCGTAGGTTTCGGAGGTCAGGTTGTCGGGGCCGACGATATTTTCGAGCGCCGCAACCTGTTCCGCGCTCAGGCCAACCGGCACTTTGGCGTCCACGGCGTCCAGGCCCAGCGAGACGGGCTGCTGGAAGTCGGCGTCGCTCAATCCAAAGGTATCCTTCATTAACTGGTACAGCCGCCGGTTGGGATGTTTGAATTCGCGCGGCGCGCCCCACTTGAAGATCGAGCGGTAGGATCTGGGCGGCAGTTCGCCTTCGTACCAATCCGGGATCAAGGTGTTTTTATTTGCAGCCATGCTGGCTCCTTAGGCGGTCACGTTCTGGGCGATCAACTGCCAGATTTGCAGCGATTCGGCCATCATTTGCTTAGTGACGATCTCAGCTTGCGCGCCGTCGCCGACACGCGCGCAGGTGTGCAGGTCGGCGTAGAACTGGCGCGAGCGGGCGCGCGCTTCGGAAAACTGGAAGTAACGCTGCCCCATGAGCGGGTAGAGGTCGCGGAAGCCGTTCAGGATCAGGGTGAAGACCGGGTTGCCGGAGCAGATCGTCAGTTG
>JAFGRA010000208.1 GCA_016935415.1 Anaerolineales bacterium | reverse complement strand
CCACCGGGAGCGAGGATGCGATAGATTTCGGCCAGAGTGAGCGGATCGACGATGTATTCAGAGGGGAAGGTCGCCACTACTTGCTGGAAGGTCTGAGCAGGGAAGGGCTGCGACTGGGCCACTCCATTGACCAGCGAAACGGGCAAACCGGCGCGCCGCAGGCGACGGGAGGCAATGCGTCCCATCTGGCGGCTTTGGTCGAGGCCAAAAACGTGAGTGTCGGCGCGCTTCATACTCTTTTGTAAATGTCCCGGCCCGTGGCCCAATTCCAGGATATTCGACCCGGTCAGGTCGGGGAGTATGCAGTACACCCAATCGTTCCAACGTCCCAAGGAGACCGTGGCGGCGACGAGATCGTACGTCCAGGCCATCTGATGGTAGAGCAGGTCAAAGAAGACCTGCATGAAAAAGGACAAGAAACGAATCAAAAGGTTGGGCTTATTCATGGTTATTTGGGCAGCGGCTTATTTGAGCTTGGAAAGGAAATACGTTGCCAGGCTCAAGAAAATCAGGAAACCCAGACTATCCGTGGCGGCGGTAACCAACACAGGGGAAGCCAGTGCCGGGTCTTGTTTCAGGCTTCTCAGCACCAGCGGAACCAATGTGCCCACCAGACTGGCGATAGTCAGGTTGCCGACAATCGCAGCACCCAATACCAACGCCAGATAAATATTGCCGCGCCACAGGTAAACGCCCAGGCCAACGATCATACCAACAGCAATGCCCTGGATGAGGCCAACCATAACTTCGCGCCCCAAAATGCCGAGTACGCCTTTAGAGGGTAGCTTCCCCAGCGCAATCGAGCGAATGAAAAGCGCGATCGTTTGACTGGAAGCATTGCCACCCAGCCCGGCAACCACGGATTGGAATACGGCCAGCACGGCAACCTGGGCGATGATGTCTTCGAAATTGCTGATTACCCAGGCGGCCATAAGGGCGGTCAAGGTGTTGAGGTACAGCCAGGGCAGGCGGGCTTTGAGGTGCTCTTTGACCGGGCTTTCGGGTTCCAGTTCGGCATCGCCAACGCTGGCCAGGCGGTAGACGTCCTCGGTAGCCTCTTCAGCGAGCACATCGAGGATATCGTCGTGCGTGATGACGCCGACCAGCCGATTTTCATCGTCGACGACGGGCAACGCGGAAAGGTCGTGACGGACCATTACTTGGGCGACGATTTCTTGATCTTCTTGGGCGTTGATGTGGATCACGTCGGTATCCATGATCTGCTCGATCAACGCCTCAGGCTTGGCGACCACCAGTTCCCGCAGTCCAATCACGCCGACCAGGCGGCCACGCGGGTCAATGACGAAGATATAATAGGGCACTTCATCATCCGGTTGCACTTGGCGCAGAAATTCGATTGTCATCTCGGCGGTCGTGTGGCGGCGCACGGCGATGTAAGCCGTGGTCATGCGCCCGCCGGCGGTTTCGTCTGGGAATTTCAGCAACGGGAGGACGTCTTCGATGTCCTCCATCTCTTCCAGGGCCTGGCTGGCCTGTTCGGGCGGCAAGTCGCCCAACAGGTCGGCGGCCTCATCAGGCTGCATTTCTTCCAGCACGTCGGCCAGACGCTCGATGGACAGGCTCTCGGCCGCTTCCAGCGTTTCGCTGTCTTCCAGGCGGTCGAACAGGTCGGCAGTGGCACCTACGTTGAGGTGTTCCAGCAGTAACGCTTGTTCCTCGTCTTCCAATAAGTTGAAAACCTCGACCTGGTCACCCAGTAATGGTTCGAGGAAGGTGTTTACTGCTTCTTTGTATTTTTGCCGCTCAAGCGCAGAGCGGATTTGGTTGACGATCCGATCCCATGCGTTTTGTTTTTCAGCCATGGCGCGCCTCGATTCTATGTTTGCGAAGGATGAATATGCTCTGTTTTTATGGATGCTGCCCGGAAATTGAACCTGGGCGAAGCTTCGTTTACCCAGCAAAAGCTGTGTTGGTATTGGCCCCGGCTTACGAAACTACCGTATGCCTCCCCCCTAAAGCCAAGAGAAATGGTTTTGTGATTGATTCATGCCAGGGGGAAATTCGCCCCTGTACCAGATCATGTACAAAACATTTTAGCACGAAATACTGGCGGCGAGGGGGTATTTTTGAGATAGTAGATGCAAGGTGCAGGATGTAAAGTGGAGGATACCCGATGCAAGATGTGGATACAAATTACAGATTGCAAATGACACGCGAAAGTTGTTCGGGTGGGTCCCGCTTTACCCAAGGATTACGCTTTACGGCTCTCGATTCTCGTTTTACGAATATCGGGCGTCTGTAGTTGAGCGTTGAGAGCTAAACGCTGTTCGCTTAGGCCTTACTCGCCAATTGCCCACAACCGGCCTGGATTTCGATTCCGCGGCGGACGCGCACGGTACACGGGATGCCGCGTTTTTCCAGCGTTTCCTGGAAAAGCTGCACGCGTTCACGCGTCGATTTTTCTCCACCATATCCCTCGGTTGGGTTCAAGGGGATCACGTTCACGTGGCAGAGCATGCCTGCTAACAGGTCGGCGAGCTTTTCGGCTTGTTCTGGCGTATCATTGACGCCCTGGATGAGCGCCCATTCGAAAGTAATCCGGCGTCCGGTTTGGGCAACGTAGTCCCGACAGGCGGCGATCAGGTCGGCGATGGGGTAGCGGTTGTTGACCGGCAGCATCGAGGCGCGTAGTTCAT
>JAFGRA010000207.1 GCA_016935415.1 Anaerolineales bacterium | reverse complement strand
CTGGTCAGCGTTTTCCTCTGGTGTGGGTGTGGCGCTGCCCCCTTGTTCCGGTGCTTGTGGGGTCAAGTTTGGTGTGAGGGTGGCTTTGGTCAGCGCGTCTGCCAGCAAGCCCATCGCCCGGGCGGTTTCGGCATCGCCCGCCGCGGAAAGCACCTGCGCCTGCAAGGCTAATTTGCGGGACGGGTCGGCGTCACCCAGCAGTCCCAGCCGGGCGCGCGCCCGGCCCACATCACCATCGGCCATATAAGCGGCGGCGATCAGGGCACGGTACTGGTCTTTGAACTCTTCCCGCATGGTCACCGGGTGGTTATCGACCGGTTCAACCGGGTCGATCACATAAGCATACAGCACACCCAAAATGATCCCGATCACCAGGCCGGTGAGCAGGTACCAGGGGGCACGCCGTTCAACGAATAGATCGCTCATTGTCCGGCCGGCTCCAAAGCGGGGTTCCAGGTCTGCACGGCTTCATAGAGCGTGCGCATCAGCGCCAGGTCATCGGCGGTGTAGCCTTGGTCTACGGCGAAGACCAGGGCCTGCTCCACGTTGGCGGGGATATCGTCGCCCCCCAGCAGTCCCAGGCGCTGCACGGCGCGTTGCAAATCGTCTTCGTTGCTGTACGCCTCGGACACCATCAGCACGTAATCGGCCTTGTAATCCTCGCGCAACATGTTCGGGCTGGTATCGACGAACTCGACCGGGCTGATCACCCAGCCGTAGAGCAGGCCCAAACCGATGCCCGCCAGAATGGCAAGCGCAAAATACACGTAACGCGACATAATTGTATTGTGCCACAGAGCACCCATCCGGGCAAGTTAAAGAGGACGTTTGTTGGGAATGGGGAGCGTGGAGGCATGGGGACAAGTGAGCAGAGGAGGGAGACAGAAGTCATCGCTTTCTCCCAATGAGACTAGGCAAATTATGTCCGGCTATTAAACTACGAAAAGAACGAAAATTTAGTGGCAATCAATAGTGGTCATGAACAAGCGAAATTCATTGACAGTCAAATCGTCCTCTCCCGCTGGGAGAGGACGCGCCCGTAGGGCGCAGGTGAGGGGAGAGTCACGCCTTTTCTGCGCTGTTCTATTAATCCCGCTATTAGCCAATAAGTTTACTTTTGCGGTAGAATTTAACTAATTATTGGTAACCGCATTGGAGGTGGTCAGATGCAACCCCAAACTAAACTCGGATTGAACACAATTGGACAAATTGCTGTTCCGGTCAAAGACCTGGAACGCGCCACGGCATTCTACCGTGACACGCTGGGGATGCAGTTCCTCTTCCAAGTGCCCAACATGGCCTTCTTCGACTGCGGCGGTGTCCGCTTGCTGCTCGGCCTGCCCGAATCCCCGGAAGAAGCTCACCCGGCCAGCATCATCTATTACAAAGTAGCGGATATCCAGGCGCATTTCGAGGCCTACAAAGCGCGCGGCATGATCTTCGTCGCCGAACCCCACCTGGTAGCCGAGATGCAAGACCATGACCTGTGGATGGCCTTCTGCGAAGATTCGGAAGCCAACACCCTGGCGCTAATGAGCGAAGTCCCCAAAAGCTAAGAAATCTCATATAACTTCGTAAGAATTCGTTAAGAATTGATTTCTATAATAAAGATCAACATAGATAGGTATAAACCATTCCTGACCCATATTACAAGTTCAATAATAACGGTCAGTTCCTAATCAAAGGAGCAATTATCATGCAAAAGATTCCTTCATCCGAAATCACCCCCGAACACATCTACCTGAACCGGCGGCAGTTCATGAAGACGGCCGGTGTGGCCGCCAGTGCAGCCCTGCTGGCCGCCTGTGGCGTCAAGACCTCTCCCGAAACCCCGACCAGCGATGCTTCCGGTTCGGCAGCCGAGCCGATGGAGGAAGGCGCTGAAGTTGCCGGCCAGGAAATGACCGACGAACTCGGCGATGCTGCTAACTCCTTCGAGGAGATCACCAACTACAACAACTACTACGAATTCACCTTCGATAAAGAAGGCGTCGCTCCACTAGCGGAAGATTACCCTACCTCGCCCTGGGAAGTGGAAGTCGGCGGGCTGGTCAACAACCCAACCACCTTCACGATGGAAGACATCTTGAGCCAGTTCGACCAGGAAGAACGCATCTACCGTTTGCGTTGTGTCGAGGGCTGGTCGATGGTCATTCCCTGGGAAGGTTTCGCATTGAGCAAGCTGCTGGATGTGGTCGAGCCGACCTCTGCAGCCCAGTTCGTACAGTTCCAGACCGTACTCGATCCCGAAAACATGCCTGGACAGAACAGCGGCTGGTATTCCTGGCCCTACATTGAAGGTCTGCGCCTGGACGAGGCCATGAACGACCTGACCCTGCTGGCAACCGGCCTGTACGGCAAGCAGTTGCTGCCGCAGAACGGCGCGCCTATCCGCTTGGTGGTGCCCTGGAAATACGGTTTCAAGAGTGCCAAATCCATCGTCAGGATCGACCTGGTCGATGCCATGCCGGAGAACTTCTGGAAGATCGCCAATCCGCGTGAATACGGCTTTTACGCCAACGTCAACCCCGAAGTGCCGCACCCGCGCTGGTCGCAGGCCAGCGAGCGCCGCATCGGCGAACTCGGCCGCCGCCCCACCCTGATGTTCAACGGTTATGAAGAGGAAGTCGCCTACCTGTATGAAGGCATGAACCTGCGCGCCAATTTCTAACCCGCGCCCCACACTACCAAAAAAACACATGCCGAGGAAGACCATGCAGAATACCATCCAGATTCCATTCGTCACCGACAAGCTGAAGATTAAGCTTACGCCGCTCCAGGCGCTGACCCACATCGCGGCCTGGATTCCGTTGATCGTCATGATTATCGATGCTTTCACCAACAACCTGACCATCAACCCCATCCAGGAAGCCACCTTCCGCACCGGAAAGACTGCCTTGTGGTTGCTGGTGCTTTCGCTGGCCTGCACGCCGATCAACACCCTGTTCGGTTTCCGGGCGGTGCTGAAGCTGCGGCGGCCGTTGGGCGTGTACGCCTTCATGTACGCCGCCATCCATTTCAGCATCTACATCGGCCTGGACTATTTCTTCAATTTACAGTTGATCTGGATCGAGCTTTCACAGAAGCGCTACGTGATCGTCGGTTTCGCCGCCTTCCTGATCCTGCTGCCGTTGGCGATCACCTCGACCAAAGGTTGGCAGAAGCGCATGAAGCGCTGGTGGACGCACCTGCACCGCTTGGTCTACGTCGCCGGGATTTTGGTTGCCGTACATTACACCTGGGTGATGAAGTCCGACATTCGTGAGCCGTTGGTCTGGATGGGCATCATTGTGCTGCTGCTCATCATGCGCATCCCGATTGTCCGCAAGAAGTTGAGTGGCATCCAGGCTATCAAGTTCGGTCGCAAGCGTGCCCCCGCTCGCAGCTAATCCCCCGAGAAAAACGAAGACCGCACCGTTTGGTGCGGTCTTTTTGTTTTTACACTTTTACTATCTCGAGTTTAGACAAAATGAATTAGCCGGACACAAGGTCGGGTTGAAAAACAGCACCTTACCAATCGAATTTCAAGCCACTTGAGCG
>JAFGRA010000206.1 GCA_016935415.1 Anaerolineales bacterium | reverse complement strand
CAGATCTTCGCCGATGTGATGGACGTGGAGATCAGGCAGGTGGCCGACCCGGTGTATGCCAATGCCCGCGGCGCAGCCTGGATCGGCGCGGTGGGACTGGGTGAAATTGCTTTCAGTGACGTGCCCGGGTTGGTCGAGATCAGCCGGGCTTACACCCCGCAGGCCGAGAACCGGGCACTCTACGACGAGCGTTTCGCAGTCTTCAATCAAATTTACAAGCAGATGAAGCCGGTGTATGCGCGCATCAATGCGGGGGATCGTTAGGTAGTTGGGTAGTTACGTAGTCAGATAGTTTGGTAGTCGAATGGTTGGATGTCAGGGCGGAGTAAAGAATCTCTAGACAATCCATAATCAATTTTCCATCTGCAATTTCCCCTCTTTCATGATAGCTATCCATCTTTCGATGGATAGTGATATTGTCTATATGGACGATGTGGAATAAAGGGGGGATAGCTATACTGGGGAGGAAAAGACATTCAAGTTTTAATTCCCCTAAAACCTACGTGTTTTATTTTGGAAATTTTATCAATATGATTAATGATGGAGAAAAAATGGATAACTTAGAAAAAGATAAAAAAGTCGTTTGGCGCAGAATAGGGATCGTGGCAGTGCTGTTGGTATTAATCGTAGGCCCTAACTTTGGGCCGCTGCCCAATTTGCTTGGTCAGAGTTTCTCGATTAATAACGCAGTGTTGCTACTACTGGCCTCATTCATACTTGGCTTTTCCATTATCATCGCTCTAATCCTGAAGATGAGTGGGATGAGATTGAAAGAACTGCTGAACTTTGTGGGTTTGGGCGCTCCTTCCCGCCCCTGGGCAAACGTTGTAGGCGCTTTACTGGGGCTTGTTTGGGGGATGCTGTTCTTAAGTAGTATTTTCCAGTTCGATCCGAATGTAAATATTGCAGAGATCAGCGGGATACGCATTCTCGCCGCAGTGATAGCCGCTATAGGTGCATTGTTGGAAGACGTGGTAACGCGTGGGTATGTCATGAACAAATTACGGGATATTGATGTGCCTGGATGGATGCAGGTAGTGATCGGGGCGGTATTGTTTGCCCTATACCACACTGTCTGGGGATTCAATATCTATTCGTTCATTTTCAGCATCGTATATGGCTTAATGCTGGGTGGTTTATATCTTTGGGGCAAACGTAGCCTCACAGCTGTGATCCTGGGGCATAGTCTGGCCGTGTTGATCAGCGAACCTTTTTCGACAATGATGATCTTCCTCTCAGCCGGTTTGTAGATCGCACTTGTCAATGGAGGGATTGTGAAAGAAATCAATCCCTCCATTCCTTTTCACCGATTCATTCTATAATATCAATATGGTCAAAGATCAGACAGAAAAAGCTCGCGACGTTTGGGAGCAATGGGATTGGATATGGTACAGCACGGCAGGGATATTCTGGCTGCTGAATATGATATTGGGTCTTAGAAATCTAATCGAGCATGGCAGTAAGCTACTTTTTGTTGTGCTTTCTATGCTCATCGTGGTATGGTATATTCCTTTCATTGGGTGGCCAGCAGAGCATTGGCGAAACAGAAGAATCATCAGTATTTTGTATTTTCTCATCGGTTGGATTTTGTTGGGTTGGCTGATCGGCCTGAGTAATCGTTCTTTGCTTCTCGTGGCGCTGTTTTATCCCATGATATTTACACGATTTCCGATACAACTTGCGATACTGGTCGCTTTTTTGCAAACCGCATATGTAGCCATCTTATTTGTGACACTGAGCGAAATGCAATATGGAGGAATTGTGACGCTTATCGCTATGGGGGGATTTATGGCTTCCACATTGATTGCAGGCTTCATCAGTAAATTGATCGCCCAGAGTATAGAACGGAAGAACCTGATCGAAGAACTGGCAGAAACCAGGGCGAGTTTGCTCAATGCAGAACGGGAAGCTGGTATCCTTACAGAAAGACAGCGAGTCTCCAGAGAATTCCACGATTCCATTGCCCAGCATTTCACATCTGTTATCATGCAGCTCAATGCCGCCCGGCTGGGTGATTCAAAAGAAAGCATTAACCATATTGGCCGGGCTGAACAATCCGCCCGCGATGGGTTGGAAGAGACACGCCGGATTATTCAAGATATGCAGCCACGGATATTGGAAGAATCTTCTTTGATTGAATCCATTGAACATCTGGCGGATGGCTTGACCCGGGATAAGGATATTAACGTAAACACAATGGTTACCGGAGAGGTCGTTCCACTGGACCCTGACAAAGAAAAAGCCTTGTTGAGGATCGTCCAGGAGGCGCTGCAGAATATCGGGAAACATGCCAGAGCAAACTCGGTCACGATTACGATATCTTTTATGGCTGATAATCTGACGTTGGATATTGCTGATGATGGGGTTGGGTTTATCTCAGATCGCGTTCATGCAGGATATGGGCTTAACAATATCATGGAAAGAACTCAAGAAATGGAAGGGAAATTTGACCTGGAGAGTGCTCCTGGCCAGGGAACCAAGATCGCGGTTTCCATCCCGATATCGAGGATAGATGCAAATGAGCATACGCATATTGATCGCTGACGATCATCCAATTGTACGGAATGGCCTGCTTGCTTTGTTAGCCACACAACCTGATTTTGAAGTCGTTGGAGAGGCCAGCAACGGAAAGGAAGTGCTTGAATTAGCAAGCTCTGCTTCACCGGAGATCATCCTCATGGATCTGCAAATGCCAGAAATGGACGGCTTGAGTGCAACTAAGGAGGTACTGGCGATCAGCCCGGTAGTTAAAATAATCATATTGACTACTTATGAAACTAATGCGGACATTCTCCCTGCCATTGAAGCCGGGGCGATTGGCTATTTATTGAAGGATACGGTGCCTGAATCTCTATTCAACGCCATTCGGGGCGCTGCCCGCGGAGAGATGACACTGGCTCCCAGTGTCGCCCAGAAGCTATCCCGAAGACTTTCTGGGGTATCAAAACAGGATTTAAGCCTTAGAGAGATTGAAGTGCTGGAATTGGCTGCAACCGGAGATACGAATAAAGAGATCGCGGATAAGCTGCATATTACGGAGACAACCGTAAAATCTCATTTTGTACATATTTTTAATAAATTAGGGGTTTCAGATAGAACAGCGGCAGTGACTTTTGCCGTAAAAGAAAAGATCATCCGAATATAAAAAAACTGCATTGCAAGCTTAGCGTTTTGGAGGTTTTATACAAATAGGAGCGGGTGCAGAACTTGTTCTGCACCCGCTCCTACAAATGACGTTTCGATATTTCCTAAAAGATTGGGGAATGCTTGGGCTTTATTGCTTACTAGCCGCCATCTCGCCCAACACAGCTGCTAACTTGTCGATTTCTGCCAGCGTGTTGTAATGTACAGCGCCGATGCGCACCATGCCGCCGCTTTCTTCGAATCCCAGGCGCTCGGTCACGGCCAGGGCGTAATAATTGCCATGCCAGACGTTGATCCCGGCTTTGCCCAACGCGGCGGCGGCCTCGGTGGGATGCCAGCCATCTAAACGTATGGAGAAGGTCGGCACGCGGCCTTCCACGCGGCGTGGATCGGACGGACCGTACAGCGTCAGACCGGGGATGGTTTCCAGCATATCCAGCATCTTCGCCATATATTCATATTCGTAAGCCTGGATAGCGGCCATGGCCTGTCTCAAGTGCAGGGCGCGCCCAGTATAGGCATCCCCGTAACGCTCGGCATAGTGCCCGCCGTAGGTGGTGCCCAGCCATTCCAGATATTCCATCACGCCCAATACGCCGGCAATGCCTTCGTGATTTTGCGTGCCGGTCTCGAACTTGACCGGCGGCGTTTTGGGGGCGGGACGCACCTGGTAGGCATTCAGGCGGTCGAGCAGGTCGTATTTGCCGTACAGTAGGCCGACGTGTGGGCCGAAGAACTTGTAGGCCGAGCACACCAGGAAATCGCAATCCAGCTTCTGCACGTCGATGGGTCCATGCGGGGCATACTGCACGGCGTCGATGAAGACCAGCGCGCCCACGGCGTGCGCCATCTCGATGATCTTTTCAACCGGATTGATCGTGCCCAGTGAATTGGAAGCGTAACCGACGGCCACGATTTTGGGCTTCTGGGCAATGGCAGCTTCCATTTCTTCCATATTTAAAGTGCCGTCTTCCGGGTGGAAGTCGACCTGGATCACGCGGCAATCGCGATCTTCGGTAATGCGCACCCAGGGGGAGACGTCGGCGTCGTGGTCCAGGTTGGTGACCACCACGGCGTCGCCGGGTTCCAGCCACAGCGCCAGCGAACGGCTCAGGCTGAAGGTCAGTGTGGTCATGTTGGGGCCGAAGATGATCTCTTCGGGACGGGCAGCCCCCAAGAAATCGGCCGCGGCGGCATGGGCCTGGTGGATGACTTCATCGGAGGCTTCCCCAATCGGGAATTGGCCGCCTTTGTTGCTGTTGGAATTGACCAGGTAGGTGTTGATCCGCGCCAATGACTCTTCGACGATCTGGGTCCCGGCGGGGTTATCGAAAAAGATGTAGGGCTTACTCAGGGCAGGAAATTTTGCCCGGATGGTTGGGATATCGAGTGGCATGGATGAACTCCAGAATTAGAAATTATGGTCAGCGGGTGACCTGCACGCGCATGACGTAGCGATCTTCTGCGCCGAAACTATACTTATACTCCTCGTCACCGCGCATGAAATCGAAGGCCGAGCGGCCATTTTCGATACACCATTGAATAATCTTGCCGCTGAGCACCAGGCCGGGTGAGAGGTTCATATCTTCCAGGCTGAAGCCTGAATTGTAGGCCCAGATGCGGTTATCATAGTCGAAATCATATTGGGCGGCGACTTTCTTATTCCCAGCTTGCACGAAGACCAAATGCAGCCAGCCGTGTTCCAGGGCGGTGTGGGCGATGGCGCGCATCTGGGCTTGCATGGGGTCGGTCAGGAAAGCGTTTTTCTCGGCATCCTGGGTCATCAATGCGAAGAAATCATCCAGTTCCGCATCCAGTATGTTCGGGTCTTCGACGGTGTACATGCTGACCGGGATGTGATAATGGTCGGCCATGCGGATCACGCGGCTCAGCTTTTTGCGGTCGCGCTTGTCGAGCATGGCGAGGTAGCTGTCCCAATCGGCGGGCAAAGCAATGTAGGGCGCGGGTTTGTAGACTTCCTGCTGGTAGGCCCAGCCGTGCTCTCCGGCCAGCTTTTCCAGGATGGGCAGGGTTTCGGAGGTCTTCAAAACGTTGTAGAAATCGAGGGCTTTCCAGGCGGGGGCGGCGGCACTGCTCAGGTGGGCGGCCAGCGCGCCGAGGAAAGCTTCCTGGTCTTCGGGTTTCACGATCACGTCCAGGAAATCGGAAATTTCGATGCTGCCAATCAGCATCAATGCCGGAACACCATCCAGGTTCTCGATAAAGAACAGGGGGGCGATTCCAACCAGTTTGCCTTCATCGTCGCGAGCGACAACAACGTATAATTCGCCGGCATCCCATTCGCCGCCGCCTTTTTGCGCCCACCAGGTAAGGGCGTATTCTTGGCGCAGAAATGGCACGTTGGTTGCACTCTGGCTTAATAGTTCATTCCATTCAGCTGTGATTGGCAGCAGATCTTCAGGGGTTTGAATCACTTCAATTTGCATAACCGTCCTCTTTGGGAGAATGTTTGATACCGATTTTGTTCACTTTTAAAGGGATATGCGTGCTCCGACGCACTTTTGATTTTACCAGTATAATTTAGAATATACGTACGAAATTGATGATTGGCGGCTGAAATTGAAGGCGAACCGCTAATTTGATGAAATACATCAGGGTTGTAACCCTTTAGCAAAACAAAATTCGATATGACCTCTGGAATTAACATTACCGTTCTACCCATCCATCGTGAAAGTGGCTTCGACCGTTCGACGCTGCCGGGCTTGCAGGTTGCCAGCGCCCCACGGCGGGCAGCGCGCGGCCGTAAGAACGACCGCCTGATCTTGTTCATTTCCTTCGAGGGGGACGTACCGGTCACGCCTGACCGCCAGAAGGAACTGCTGCTGCGGCTTGCCAAGGGCTATTACGAAATTTCCGGTACAGTCACCTCGGCGTTGACCGGCGTTGCCGAGAACCTCAACCAATTCCTCTTGCAGCGCAACCTGCGCGGCACCGAACACGGCCAGCACGTGCTGGCGGCGCTGACCATGCTGGTGGTGCGCGATACGCATCTGTACCTGGCACACAGCGGGCCGGTGCATACTTTCCTGGCAACACCGAACGGCACCGAACATTTCTATGACACCCGTGAGGCCGGGCGCGGCTTGGGACTCAGCCGCAACGCGCCGGTGAAATTCTTCCAGGCCGAACTGACCCCCGGGATGATCCTGGTGGCGACGCCCAAACTGCCCGTCGATTGGAACGAGGCTACTTTCCAGGGCCTTTTTGGACAGAATTTAAGTCTGTTGCGCCGCCGCCTGTTGAGTGGGGCGGGTACCGACCTGCAAGCGGTCGCCATCCAAGTGCTGCCCGGTGAGGCCGGGGTCAAGATGCTGCGCGGTCCGGAAGCGATCGAACCGGCCGAAGCAGAGACCAGCGCCTCGCCGCCTGCTGTTCCACCTGCGCGGGAACCAGCTTCTACACCGCGCCAGCAACCCGCGCCACCGCCCACTTCGCGACCTGTGCCCACCCCGGTAGCATCTGCTCAAGCCCGGCAGCCGGAAGCCTATTCCCAGGATAGCTATTCTCCTCCGCAACATGCCTTTGACCAACCTGCAATTGCTACTGATGCCGATGTGCGGGCGGAAGCAGAACCACGCCGCCGGGAACGTCAGCGTCCACAGATCGAGCTTGGGCCTGCCTTGCTCGAAGTGCTGCGCAGTGTCAACAGGGCTTCGCAGAGCATCATGATTGGGCTGCGCGACTTCTTTGGGCGCATGCTGCCCGACGAACCGGTTTTCACGCTGCCGACTTCTACAAAACTAATGATCGCCGTTGCTGTCCCGCTGGTGGTGGTTACGCTGGCAATGGTCATGTATACTCAGATCGGCCAGGAGAGCCAGTACGAGCAGTATTACGCCGAAGCGCAATTGGCCGCCGATCAGGCTTTGGGGGCGACCGAATTCTTCGAAAGACAGAACAAGTGGGAGACGGTGCTCTTTTACCTGAATAAGGCTGAAGAATACCGCCAGACCGAAGAGACGGAAGGACTGCGTAACCAGGCCTTGCAGGTGCTCGACCAGATGAACGGCGTCACGCGCCTGGACTTCCAACCGGCGCTCAACGGCGGGCTAAGCAATGCGACTATGATTGGCCGCCTGGTGTTTACGCAAGGCGATCTCTACATGCTGGATGAAACCACCGGCAGCGTGCTGCGTGCCCGGCTGGCCGGGGATGGTTACGAACTCGATCCGGAATTTGTCTGCGGCCCGCAGCAGTATGGGGCCTATATTGTCGGCCCGCTGGTCGATATGACCGCCTTGCCCGATGATAACGAAGAGGGCGCCGCGATTGCGGCCATGGATGCCAATGGTAATATGCTGATGTGCTTCGCCGAGGAAGCCCCACTGGCGATCACGCTGGTGCCGCCTTCCTCAAATTGGGGCGATCCGACATCGATGGTGGTCGAAAACGGCAATCTGTACGTGCTCGACCCGTTGACCAATGCAGTGTGGATATTCGATGGTGGCGAAGCCGGTTTCCGCGAACCGCCGTATTTCTTCTTCGGTGATGAGGTGCCTTCGCTGCAGGGCGCGCTGGATATTGCGCTGAGTGGTGAGCGCTTATATGTGCTGCACGACGACGGGCATGTGACCACTTGCGAATACACCTTTGTGGTGACCGATACCGGGGCGCGCAACACCACCACCTGTGTCGATCCGGCTACCTTTGAGGATGACCGCTCCGGACGCGAATATGGGCCGTTCATCCTGGATGCTTCCTTTTCGCAGATCACGCGTACACCCTCGCCGGAACCTTCAATCTTCCTGCTCGACCCGATTGCCAAATCCGCGTACCACTTTGGCCTGCGCCTGAAGTTGATTGCCCAATATCGTCCGGGCGTTACTCTGCCGGATAACCCCGTGACGGCCTTCGCGATCAGCCCTAAATTCGCGCCTTTCCGCACGTTATTCATTGCCGTAGACAATGAGGTTTATTTGGCCGATTTACCGTAAGATTTTCGGGAAAATTCTTTGTTAGATTCGTAGGGGCGACGTCATCATCAGCATGATGATCCGCGGTCGCCCTTACACAATAATTTTTAGATTACTATCCGCCCGCTAGTAACTTGTTGATGAAAAAAGTTCTCCTAACAGGAATCACTGATGGATTTTGAGATCATTGGCGCCGCCAAACAAAGTGTACAGGTAAAGCTCAAAGAAGGGGAAAAGCTGCACGCCGGGCTGGGCAGCCTATCCTGGCTGCAAGGCGATATGCGGATTACCTCGACGCTCAAGGACGGTATCTCCAGTGTGGTGGGGCGAGCCTTGCCTGTTGATGTACAGTATCTGAATACCTACCAATGCCAGGGTGGAGAGGCTTCGATCACTTTTACCACCCAGGCCACCGGGGAAATCCTGGAAATGGAATTAAAGCCGGACGAAAAACTGATTTGTCGGCACGGGGTGTTGCTGGTGGCGGCGGGTTCGGTTTCCGTGCACGTTGATATTCAAGAGAATATGCAGATGGGGCTGCTGAACCAGACCAATCTATTCGTGGAAGAGTTGATTGGGCCGGGTAAGCTTTATCTGGCATTGCGGGGGGATATGCATGAAGTCGAGTTGAAGGAAGGCCAATCGATCAAAGCCAACCCCGACCGGGTGGCCTGTTACCAACCCGGCGTACAGCGCGAAGTCGAACTCATTCGTAGTGTCCGGCCGCTCCAGCCCGGCGGCGATCACCTGTACCTGGTCAATTTTAGTGGACCGGGGAAAGTGTGGCTGCAAGGCCCGGCTTTGTCTGAATTGGTACGTGATCATCAGGCTGATGACACGCAACGCCCGCTGTCTACTGAGTAATGACCAGCTCGAACCTCAAGTAGGAATGGCAAAACCTGGTAGGACAATTCAGCGTCGCCCAATCGGAAGCCGAGGCTGTATTCGAGGAACTTGTTGCCCAATATCGCCAATCTCAGCGCCATTACCACGATCTAGAGCACATCGCCCAGGTCTTACGGATTATTGAAGAATTTGGCAGTGCGGCACGCCAACCGGCGGTTTTGAAACTGGCGGCCTGGTTCCACGATGTTGTCTACGACCCGAAAGCCAACGACAACGAAGCGCAAAGCGCCGCTTATGCCCAAAATGCTCTGCAAACTTTGGGTTTGGAGCCTGAAACGATTGCTGCTGTGCAGCACCTGATCCTTTCTACCCAGCATCACAATCCACAGCCTGACGATCTGGACGCCCAAATCCTGGCGGATGCTGACCTGGCTATATTGGGGGCGGCATCGGACGAATTTGGGCGTTATGCTCAAGCCATCCATGCCGAATATGTCTGGGTGCCGGAGGCAATCTACCGCCGCGAACGGGGGCGCGTCTTGAAGGCGTTTTTAGGGCGGCCCAGGCTATACTATACTCAGCCACTACACGAAAGATTCGAAGCCCAGGCCAGAGCGAACTTGAAAAGTGAAATCCAGCAACTGCAAGGAATATCCATGAATCCAACCAAAACCCTCCCCGAAGCATACCAGCAGCTTTATTCACTCGATCTGTCTAAGAACATCTTGGCGTTGATCGCTCTGAACGCGGCCGCGCTGCCGATCTTCTTCATTGCCGGATGGGTTTTCATCCGCCTGAGCATCTGGCTGCGTCCAGCTTACTGGCAAGGTGGGGAAATCCTGGCCCTGGGATTGGGGGAGTTGATCGGGGTATTGATCGCCATCGTGCTGATGCTGGTGATCCACGAGGCCATCCACGGCATTTTCTTCTGGATCTTCACCAAAGAGCGCCCCAGGTTTGGCTTTCATGGGTTGTATGCCTACGCCGCCGCCCCGGATTGGTACCTGCCGCGTAATAAATACCTGGTTGTCGGCCTGGCACCGTTAGTGCTGATCTCCGTGGTGGGTGTCCTGGTGATGCCAATCACCCCGCTGGTGGCTTTCCCGGCGTTGTTTACCTTGCTGGTGCTCAACGCGGCGGGCGCGATTGGTGATATTTACGTGACCTTGCGTCTGCTATTTGGCCCGGAAGACGTGTTTGTGAACGATCATGGGGATAAGTTTGCCGTTTTCGGGCGCAAGATCGCAGCATAGTCTGGCATTTAATCCCATTTTGATGGCTTGTGTGCCTGCTCAGGTGGGGCGGCATAAGAATTTTGTTAAAAACAGCCTTGCGTATTTAGGGCTGCTTGACTTGAAAAATGCGACACGATATAATGGTTAGGTGTTGTTTTAGCACTCTCAAGGCGAGAGTGCTAAATTTTGAAATATAAGCTTATGAAAATGCTAACAGAACGCCAAAAATTGATCTTGGGCCTGGTCATTCAGGAGTATGTTGAAAGCGCCCAGCCAGTCGGCTCGAAGAGCCTGGTGCAGCGCTATAACCTGGATATCAGTTCTGCTACGGTGCGCAACGAAATGGCTGCCCTGGCCGAGATGGAGTTGCTGCGTCAGCCGCATACGTCGGCTGGACGCGTTCCAACCGAAGAAGGCTACCGTTATTTCGTCGGGCAGCTCATGCGCCGCCCCGACCTGCCGGCCAATACCAAGCACACCATCACGCACCAGTTCTACCAGGCGCGCAATGATGTCGATGAGTGGATGCGCCTGGCAGCTTCCGTGCTGGCGCACCAATCACGCGCCGCAGCACTGGTCACGGCCCCGATTGCCCAGGAAGCGCGCTTCAAGCACATGGAATTGATCCTGACCACCGGACGACAGGTGCTGATGGTCTTGGTACTGATGAGCGGCCGCGTCATCCAGCAAATGCTGGTGCTGCGTGAAGCCATCACCCAGGAGCAATTGAGTGCCACCGCCGACCGCATCAACCAGGTTTATTATGGACAGAACCTGCAAGCTACCAACAGCTTGCCGATCCAGTTGGGTGAGCTTGGTGAAGACATCCACCGGCTGGTGATGGCCGAACTCAAGCGCACGGATAATATCCTGGCCGGTGAAGTCTATCACGATGGTTGGACCAACGTACTGGCCGAACCGGAATTCGCCGAATCTGAATCGGCCCGCCGGGCTTTTCGCGTCTTGGAAGAACGTCCCCTTTTGGAAGATTTGCTCTCCCAGACGGTGATGAACGCCGAGATCGGCGGTGTGCAAGTGTTGATCGGTGGCGAAGGTACCTGGGAAGAACTCAGCGAGTGCTCCCTGGTGCTGGCGCGTTATGGCAAACAAGACCTGGCGACCGGCATCCTGGGCGTGCTTGGCCCAATCCGCATGCCCTATGGCAATGCGATCTCCACCGTGCACTTTGTCGCTGGATTGATGAGCAACCTGGTCGTTGAGACCATGACCGATGAAACCTAATCCATCATAGAACGTACATTATTGAAGAGGAACTATGGCTGAGAAAGAAAAGAATCCTGAAGAGGAAATTATTGACGGGGAAGGTGATGAAAACGTCGAAATGACGATCACCACCGGTGAATACAATGCCTTGCAAGATCAGATCCAGGCCGCGCAGGATGAAGCCGCCACCAATCTGGACGGCTGGCAGCGCGCCCAGGCTGAATTTGCCAATTATAAAAAGCGCATGCAGCGTGAACAGGCCCAATTCTTGCAAGATACAAAAGGGCGCATCATCAAACGTTACCTCGATGTGCTCGACGACCTGGACCGCGCCCTGAAAAATAGACCCACCGAAGGCGAAGGTGAGCAGTGGGCCACCGGAATCGAATTGATCTACCAGAAATTCATGAACATCTTGGAAAATGAAGGCGTCGCAGTTATGGATGCTGAAGGACAGATGTTTGACCCCAATTATCATGAGGCCATCTCGCAGGAGGACAGCCCCGACCACGAGAGCGGCCAGATTATAGAAGTTATCCAACAAGGATACCTGCTGGGCGACCGGGTACTCCGGCCTGCCCTGGTACGGGTAGCAAGCTAAACAGCAAAGCTAGAAGGAGCAATCATATGGCTAAAATCATTGGTATCGACCTGGGAACCACCAACTCCGTTGTCGCCGTTATGGAAGGTGGCGAACCCACTGTAATTCCCTCCGCAGAAGGCGAACGCTTAATCCCCTCGGTGGTGGCCGTTAACAAGAACGGCGAACGCCTGGTGGGGCGCACCGCCCGCAATCAGGCGGTCATCAACCCGGAGAATACGATCTCCTCCATCAAGCGTTTCATGGGACGTAAGTTCAGTGATAAAGAAACCCAGCATGCCATTTCGCTGGTGCCTTACAAAGTGGCCGAAGCGCCCAACGGCGACGTGCGCGTCGTTTTGGCCGACCGCGAATATTCCCCGCCGGAAGTTTCGGCCATGATCCTTTCCAAGATCAAAGCCGACGCTGAAGCTTACCTGGGCGAATCCGTGACCCAGGCCGTGATCACTGTCCCGGCTTACTTCAACGACGCCCAGCGCAACGCTACCAAGGACGCCGGTAAGATCGCCGGTCTGGAAGTGCTGCGTATTATCAACGAACCGACTGCTTCTTCGTTGGCTTATGGCCTGGACAAGGCCACCAACGAGATCATCGCCGTGTACGACCTGGGTGGTGGCACCTTCGATATCTCCATCCTGGACGTCGGCGACGGCGTCTTCCAGGTGCGGTCCACCAGCGGCGATACCTTCCTGGGTGGTGACGACTTCGACCAACGTATCATCAATTACCTGGCCGATCAATTCAAAGCCGACCAGGGCATCGACCTGCGCAAGGACCGCCAGGCGTTACAGCGCCTCAAGGAAGCAGCCGAAAAGGCCAAGATCGAACTGTCCACCACCATGCAGTCTGAGATCAACTTACCCTACGTTACCGCCGATGCTTCCGGCCCCAAGCACCTGGTCACCACGCTAACGCGTGCCAAGCTGGAACAATTGACCGGCGACCTGATTGAGCGTTCGTTGGAACCCTGTAAACAGGCTATCAAAGATGCTGACTTGCAAACGTCCGAAATCGACCAGGTGGTGTTGGTGGGTGGCATGACGCGCATGCCCGCCGTGCAGGAAGCCGTGCGCAAGCTGTTCGGCAAGGAACCGCACAAGGGCGTCAACCCCGATGAGGTGGTTGGTGTCGGTGCGGCCATCCAGGCCGGTGTTTTGGGAGGCGATGTCAAGGACATCCTGCTGCTCGATGTCACCCCGCTGACGCTTTCGATTGAAACTCTGGGCGGTGTGGCTACCCCGATGATTGAGCGCAATACTACCATCCCCACCCGCCATAGCCAGGTCTTCTCGACCGCCAGCGACAACCAATCGCAGGTCGAAATTCACGTGTTGCAGGGCGAGCGCCCGATGGCAACCAACAACAAATCGTTAGGTAAGTTCGTGCTGGATGGTATTCCTCCCGCGCCGCGCGGCGTTCCGCAGATCGAAGTTCAATTCGACATCGACGCCAACGGGATCCTCAACGTTTCGGCCACTGATAAGGCCACCGGCCGCAGCCAGAAGATCACGATTACGGCGTCTTCCGGTTTGAACGACGACGAGGTCGAGAACATGCGCCAGGAAGCCGAACAGCACGCTGAAGAGGACAAGCAGCGCAAGGAATTGGTCGAAGCCCGCAACAACGCTGACAATTCCATTTACGGTGCCGAAAAAGCGTTGCATGATCTGGCAGACAAGGTGCCCGATGACGTCAAGGCCAAGGTCACCGAGGCAATCGCCAAGGTGCGCACCGCGTTAGAAAGCGACGATGCCGCCACCATCAAAGAAGCCACCGACAACTTGATGCAGGAAGTGCAGCAGATCGGTGCAGCCGCTTACCAGCAAACCGGGCCGGAAATGGGTGGCGCAACACCTCCCGGCGGTTCCGGGGATGAAGGCGGTGATGACTCGGCTGATGACGATGTCGTTGACGGCGAATTCAAAGACGCCGAATAATTTTTAGAACCCACTCAGCCAATGTGTATCGGTTTCTAACCGGTACACATTGGCCTTTTATTGTCAATTTATCTTAGTGAATATCGACCAAATAGCCTATGTCTAAGCGTGATTATTACGAAGTTCTGGGTATTACCCGGACGGCCACCAAGGAAGAGATCAACGGGGCCTTCCGTAAGCTGGCGCGCCAGTATCATCCTGATGTGAGCGAGACCGAAGATGCCGAAGAACGCTTCAAGGAGATCAACGAAGCCAAAGACGTGCTGCTGGACGAGCAGAAGCGCGCTGCCTATGATCGCTACGGCCATGCCGGGGTTTCCCGCATGGGTGGGGTGCCCGATTACAGCACCATCGACCTGTCCGAGATCTTCGAAGACCTGTTTGGCTTTGGCTTCGGTGGTGGCGGCTCCTACCGCCGAGGCCGGCGGCGTAACATGCCGCGTAAGGGCAACGACCTGCAATATACCCTCAATCTGACTTTCGAAGAGTCGGTTTTTGGGGTTGAGAAAGAAGTCGAGATCACGCGTGATGAACTTTGCACCCGTTGTGAAGGCAGTGGGGCTGAACCGGGTACCAACACCGTAACCTGCCCGACATGCCAGGGTGCCGGTGAAGTACGCCAATCCCGCCAGACCTTGTTCGGCAGTATGGTGCAGGTGACCACTTGCCCGGACTGCCGCGGGGAAGGCACGCGCGTGGAAACGCCATGTACGCAGTGCCGCGGTGGGGGCTACGAACGTAAAACCGTGCGCAAGATCGTGGCTGTACCGGCCGGGATCGACAACGGCCGCCAGATCCGCCTGAACGGTGAAGGCCAGCCCGGTGCCAATGGCGGCCCGAACGGCGATGTTTATCTGGCGATCAAGATCAAGCCACATAAATATTTCCGTCGCCAGGGCAACGATATTTTGCTCGATCTGGACATCAATGTGGCGCAGGCTACGTTGGGTGCCGATGTGACCGTGCCCACGGTCGATGGGGATACTTTACTCAGTATCCCGGCCGGGGTGCAGCCGGGCAAAGTGCTGCGGATGCGCAGCAAGGGGGTCCCTGAACTCTACGGGAATGGACGCGGCGACCAACTCGTGGTCTTGAACATTGAAATCCCCAAGCATCTTTCTGACGAACAACGCCAGATCTTCGAGCAGTTGGCCGAAAGTCTGGGCAGCGAAGTCCATCCCCAGGAGCGCGGCTTCTTCGACCGCTTGAAGGATGTACTGGGTGGCTGAAGCAGCCTGGCTGCAAGTTACCGTGGAGGTCGATGGGGAAATGGCTGAAGCGGTTGCCGATGTTTTCTCCCGCTATGCGCCCAACGGCGTGGTAATCGAAAGTACCCAGATCAAAGCTGCGCCCAACGAACCAGGGGAACCGGTTGGGCCTTTACGCGTGGTCGCTTACCTGCCGGTGGATGGACGCCTGGAAGAAACCCGCCAGAAGCTCCTGGAAGGGTTGTGGCACATGGGGCAAATCCAGCCCATTCCCGAACCAACCTTTACCCCTATCCAGGAAACCAACTGGATGGAAGCCTGGAAAAGCCATTACAAGCCGATTGCGGTTGGCAAACGCCTGTTAATTACCCCGACCTGGATCGAGCCGCAGGCTAAGGGGCGTATTCCCATTCGTATGGAGCCCGGCATGGCATTTGGCACCGGTACGCATCCCACCACCCAGCTCGCCCTGGAACTGCTTGAAAAGTGGCTGGAAGGCGGACAGGCCGTGATCGATGTGGGCTGTGGTTCCGGCATTCTCTCGATTGCGGCGGCCAAGCTGGGGGCCGCGCCCATCCTGGGTGTGGACATCGACGCGAAAGCGATCCAGGTCGCCGAAGCGAACAACGCCCTGAATCCCGGCGATTATCAACCTGAATTCTATCCCGGTTCGGTAGCAGAAATTCGGGAAGGGAAATACGCCCTGCGCACTGCTCCGCTGGTGATTACAAACATCCTGGCCCATATCCTGATCAAACTGCTTGACGCGGGCATGGGCGACCTGGTTTCGGAAAATGGGATTTTGATCCTTTCGGGGATATTGGAAGAAAAAGAAACCGAAATCACGTCTAAATTGACGCAAACCGGCTTCGAAGTGATCGATCGGATTCAGCAAAAGGATTGGGTCGCGTTTGCAGCCCGCCGGACTGCAACGCCTTAATTCAATTCATCCTCCCCCAACTGAGTTACCAATTTTTCATATCGTCTTCAAGCACCTTGATGAATGCGGTCACAACTTCAGGATCGAAGTCTGTGCCGCTGCAGCGCACGAGTTCTTCGATTGCCTTTTCGTGACTGCGGGCGCGACGGTAAATCCGATTCTCGGTCATGGCGGAATAGGCGTCGACAACGGCGATAATGCGTGCCCCAATCGGAATCTCCGCGCCCTTTAGGCTGTCGGGGTAACCGGTGCCGTCGAATTTTTCCTGGTGAGAGCGAATGATGGGAGCGACGTTCGCCAGTTTTTCGACCGGGGCGACGATTTCAGCGCCGATTTCAGCGTGACGCTCCATGATGCGCCACTCTTCTTCCGTCAATGGGCCGGGTTTGAGCAAGATGTGATCGGGTACGCCGATTTTACCGATGTCGTGCAGCAAAGCGCCCCAGCGCACGGCCTGGACATCTTCAGGCCCACCCCCCATTTTTTCCATCACACCCTGTGCCCACGATGCTACGCGGTGGCTGTGATCGGAGGTGGGGGTGTCACGGGCGTCCAGCGTTTTTGCCAGGGCGAGCACGGTTTCAATAAAGGTCGTCTCCAATTTCTCGTGCGTATTTGCTCGCAGCAGCGCGTTGGCGGCCATGTCCGAAATGGCGGTCACCAACTGAACTTCGTTGGGTTCAATCGAAGCTTTGCGGCCAACACACAGAATGCCCAAGAGTTCGCCCTGAGCGACCAAAGGCACGCAGGCAATTGCTTGGATTTCGCCAGTGTATTCCAGGTGCTTGAATCGCGCATCCCCTTTTATAACGAAGATCAAGCTGGATGCGCCGCTAATTAGGAATTCTTGCTTGGTGATCTCGCCGACGCTTATGATGAATTCAGGCGTTGTCTCCCATTCACCCTCTGCTTCTTCCAGCACCAAGTCCCCCGATAAGGCATTTATGACCAACACACCGACTGTATCTGCTTTCAACAATTCCATCAGTTGGTCGACCAGCACGGTGGGGATATCGTCGCGGCTGTAAGCCACGCGCAAGACGGTGGAGATCGAGACCAAGGCTTCCAGTTCACGTTCGCGTTGCTTGCGTTCGGAAATGTCGCGCACGATGGTTTGGAGGGCTGGTTTACCCTGGTAGGTGATCGGTGCAGAACGCACTTCGACGTCCACACCTTTGCCATCTGTACGGATGAAGCGGTACTCTACCAGCGGATTTTGTTTAGGATGCAGGCCTGGGTTGGTTGCCCGAGTCGATTTGCGGCCACCGGGGTGGAAAAAATCGAAAACAGGTTGGCCGATCAAATCTTGTGGGGAGCCGGTACCCACAAGCTCTGCCGCAGAAGGGTTGGCATAAATGATCTTTGTGCCGTTGTGGACGTAAATGGCTTCCGGCGAAAACTCAACCAAAAGACGGTATCGCTCTTCACTCTCACGCAGGTCCAGTTCGGCTTTTTGTTTGGCGTCGCGCAGCGATTTCTCGTGCAGGGCATGTGTGATTGCCGGTCCCAGGCGGGCCAGGCGGTCTTTGATCAGGTAATCGGCTGCACCTTGCTTCATGCATTCAACGGCAATCTCTTCACTGATCGTCCCGGTGACGACGATGAAGGGAATGTCAAGGCCGCGCGCTTGCAGCAGGTGCAGCGCTTCTAGAGCGTTAAACTGAGGCAGTGTGTAATCGGCAAGAATGATGTCCAGGAAGGGGTCTAACACCTTCAGGAAACTTTCGCGCTTTTCTACCCTTTGCGCTTCAACATCGAAACCAGCATTGCGAATTTCCCGCAGCATGAGTTCGACATCTGCGGGATTATCTTCGAGAATAAGTACGCTTAGTTTTGGTTTCATCGCTGCGAATCACTTGAATTATTTGGGTAATTCGTTCAATAACAGCCAATATAATCCTAACTGCCGGACGGTTTCGGTGAATTGTTCGAAATCGACCGGTTTGACGATGTAGCTGTTTACGCCTAAACGATAACTTTCAATGATGTCAGCCTCTTGATTGGAAGAAGTCAGCACGACCACGGGAATCTTTTTCGTACGTTCGTCGGCTTTTAGCTTCTTCAATACTTCCAGGCCGTCTACTTTGGGTAGTTTGAGGTCCAATAAAATGATTTTGGGCGCCTCTTCTATTTGGCGATGAGCATATTTACCGCGGCAAAAAATAAAGTCTAATGCCTCAGCACCATCACGCACAACTTCTATGCTGTTTGCTAAATTATACCGGCGGAGTGCGTGGAGTGCTAATTCTTCATCGTGCGGATTATCTTCAACGAGCAGAATTTCTACCATGTCAATCATCATTTGAGAGTGTTCCTCCTCCTAGGGTGAAGAAAAATGTTGCGCCTTCACCTTCTTTTGCTTCAACCCATATTTCACCATTATGTCGTTTAATAATGCGGTGTACGATTGCCAGCCCTACACCGGTGCCCTCGTATTCGCTTGACGAATGCAGCCGCTGGAAAACGCCGAAAAGCTTGTTTGCATATTTTAAATCAAAACCTACTCCGTTGTCACGGATAAAATACACATTTTCCCCTTCAATAACCTTACAATTTATTTCAATCACCGCTTTTTCACGCTGGCGAGTGAATTTCAATGCATTATTGATCAAATTCTGGAACACCAATTTTAATAAAACCGAGTCAGCATAGCAGTCGGGCAGTTCACCCGTGATTACTTCCACATCCCGATCGTTGAATTCGAACACCATTTCCTCGAATACCTCTGTAACCAGTGGCTCCAATTCGACCTTTCTGCGGCTGAGAGTCTGGCGGGCAAGCCGGGAGAAATTCAGCAAGTCATCGATCAATTCACCCATCTGTTTGGCGTTGCTGCGCACAAGGTCAAGGTAACGGATGACCTCGGGATCGAGTTGTGTTTTGTGATCATCCAGGATAATGCGCGAGAAGCCATTGATGGCGCGCAGAGGGGAACGCAGGTCGTGGGATACAGTGTATGTGAAAGCTTCCAGTTCATGGTTGGCTTCTTGAAGTTCGTTCGTGCGTTCGTTCACGCGCGTTTCCAATTGCTCCGTATAATCACTTAGTTCGCTGTAAAGCTGGGCGTTCTCTATTGCCAGGGCAACATGCCCGGCAAAAGCGGTGAATACCTCGATCTGATCTTCTGTAAACGTATCGGTTGTGGTGCCGTCCAGGTGCAGATAGCCGACGACTTGATCTTTGGCCAACAGCGGTGTGGACATTACCGAGACGACCCAATTGAGATCATCGACCACTTTCCAGCCGGGATAATTATGCGTATCCTTGATCAGCATGGGTTGTTTAGTCTCCGCCATCTGGGTCAGATTCGAGGTGGTTGGGATATGGAAAGTGAGTCCCTTTACGGCGTGGTCGCTGCCATACTGATCGTAACCTCTCCAGCTATGGACATGGGCATACTCTCCATCAACCAGCATGATGGTAGCTGCCTCAGAAGGGATGACCTGGTTGATCTGCTGGAGGATATGTTCCAACACCCGGTTGAAATCCAGCGAACTGTTTACCGCCCAGGAAGCTTGCATTAGGGCGTTGGCTACATCGCGCTCATGTTTGATGGCATCGGCGGCGCGTTTCTGTTCGGTGATGTGCTGGGAAACGCCAAGCACGCCAACCACATTGTTCTCTGCGTCCCGTAAGGGCACTTTGCTGGTGCGTACCCAGACTTCTTCGCCACTTGATATGGTCATTTTTCTTTCAACATTTAGTTTAGCAACTCCGTTTTCGATAACTTGGCAATCTGTATCGCGATACTTGTCTGCCTCCTCGTTCCACACAAACTCATGGTCTGTTTTACCGATCACGTCTTGGGGGGCATCGTAACCGACATCCTGGGCGAAAGCGCGATTGCAGCCCATGTAGATTGAATTTTCGTCTTTCCAGAATACAGCTTCAGGAATGTGGTCTAAGATCAGGCGCAGCATTTGTTGGGATTCGCGCAAAGCCTCGGAAGCGGCTATGCGCTCGGTTACATCGGTCACGACTGCCGCAAACTGATTAGGCTGGGGGCTAAAAGCTACTACCTCATAATATTTTCCTAATTCAGCAGCGTAATCCAAGAAGCGGTCAGGGTTACCACTTATCGCTACTGCACCAAATCTCTTAATCCATACCGGTTCAATATTTGGCAAGATTTCTAGCACTGATTTTCCGATGATATTTTCTGACTTGAGACCAGTTATTTCCTCGTATGCTGAGTTTACCTCCAGGAAAACATAATCGATTGGTTTTCCGTTCTCATCGGTAACGATCTCGTGTAGCGCAAAACCGTTCAACATCGTATTGAAAAGCATTCGGTATTTTTCTTCACTGGTAAGCAAGGCTGCTTCGATTTGTGTGCGTTCCGAAATATCTTCGGCGATTTGGATTACGCCGATTTGATCGCCAAGTGCATTGTGTAATGGGGCCATACGCACGCGCACGTGGGATGATTTACCCCAGATTGAGGTGTAAGTAGTTTCTACATCTTGGAAGCCCCCATGCTTGATGACTTTCCTGTAAACCTGATCTAGCCCGGCATCTTTAATATTTGGCAATTCCAGTAAGTTCAAACTCAGGGTTTTTTCCCGCGAAGGAGAACCCAGTAGTTCTAATGTATAAGGATTTACATCAGTAATATTGCCCTGCATATCTGTGGTCAGGATTGCTACCGGTGCCTGATCCATCAGGATGCGCAGATGTTGCTCCGACTCCCGCAGAGAGTTCTCCGCTTTGATGCGTTCGGAGATGTCCCGCGTGATCGCCAGAATTTCTGTGATTTCACCGGTTTCTGGATCTGTGATGGATTTACTGGTGGTTTCTACATAGCGATATTCACCATCCTTTTGCCGAAGCCGATAGCTCACCATATTCGTAATCGACTGTTCGACGATAATTTTATGTTCATTTTTAATTTTGGGAATATCTTCGGGATGAATAAATTCGTAACTCGACTTACCAATTATTTCGTCTGCAGAATAACCCAGTAGTTGCACGCAGGCAGGGGAAACGTAGAGAAACCGTCCCTCGAGGTCGTGCTTTGAGATCATGTCGATGGCGTTTTCGGCCAATATGCGGTAGCGTTCTTCGCTTTCTAGCAGGGCCTGTTCAGTTTGTTTACGATCGGTAATATCTGTCAGGCTGCCTTCGTAATAAATGATGTTGCCGTCTTCATCGCACACAGCCCGGGAGATGTCTTCTCCCCAGATGATCTCGCCATCCGTTCGCTTGAAGCGCGCTTCCATATGGTAGACATCATTAGGCTTTTCGAGCTGCTGATTCATCTTTTTGCGATCGTTGATATCGACGTAAAATTCGCTGACATTGGCCGCCATAAATTGTTTGTGGGAGTTATAACCAAACATTTCTACGATGGCGGGATTGGCATTCAGGATCTCGCCCTGCGGTGTGGAGCGATATAGTCCAACTGGAATACGTGAAAACAAGTTGCGATAACGCTCTTCCCCTTCACGCAAGGCGGCTTCCACACGCTTGCGCTCGGCGATCTCATTTTGTGCATATCGCAAGGTTCGTTGAATGCTGCGCGTAAATACGATCAGTAACATTGTCAGGTAAAGTGCGCTTGCACCAGCAATCAGTAGCCCGCGGATCGGCGTATAAGGTTCTAACGGGGTCGGCAATAGAGCGACAGATTCCAGGTAAAGCACGAGCGCGCCTGCGAGGATGCTAATGATCGTTATCATAATGGCTGCTCTCTCGCTCAATAAGAAAGCAGTAATCAGAACCACCACTGTATAGGCAATAAAAACCTGGGTTTTCATGCCGCCATAGAAAAACATTGTGAATGTGATCATAAGCCAATAAAAGGTGACGAAAATTGTGGTGGCAGTGTTGACTTTTCCCCGGCGTATCAAGTAAAGCACGCCTATTACGAAGAGTACATCCATTCCGAAAATGAGCAAAGTGTTGCGGCCGGCAATATTTAACAGTAGTCCAGCGAATAGAAAAAAGGAAATTGCGATAACGAATTGCCATACAATCATGTTCAATAATCGGGTACGGCGATTGATTTCTTCGTCTTCATGAATGGGTGGGGAAAGTAGTTTCTTAATGTTTGTGAGCATTATTTCCCTCGAAGTGATTGGTGTAAACTTTTTAGGTAATTTCTCCCCTGAGAGCGGAAAAAAGCAGGTTTTCTTTTATTCCCAGATATCAATGGGGAGAAGTGTAAGATCAACCTGGATCGCATAGCACCTTCAGTCGCGGTTTTTTCCAAATGTATGTGTACGACACTGGTAAGTATGAAAAAGGGTAATCACAGCAAGACTTTCAGTCTAACCTGCGAATCCCTTTAATACAATTAGTTTACAATATTTCGATTGTTTTTGTCTACATGCACTTCTTGCAGCGGCTTAATCGATGTGCTTGTTTTACATCAAGTGCTGGTGCGATCAACCCATCTGGCCAGATCGGTGGGTGGTTCGTAAGCCTTCAAGGCGGCTAACAGGGCCTGGGGAGAGTCCGCGGACATGTACAGGTCTTTGTGTTCGGCATAGATGAACCCCCTGGCGCGCACATCGTCCAGGAATGCTAACAGATTGTCGAAATAACCATCCACGTTGAGCAAGCCGACCGGCTTGGTGTGCAGGCCAATTTGCGCCCAGGTGAGCACTTCGAACAGTTCGTCCAGGGTGCCAAACCCGCCGGGGAGGGCCATAAAACCATCTGCCAGCGCGACCATGCGTGCTTTGCGGGTGTGCATATCCGGTAATACGACCATCTCGGTCAGTCCCTGATGGGCGAGTTCTGGGGTGTCGAACTGTTTGGTAATCACACCGGTCACTGTGCCTCCGGCATCCAGCACGGCGTCGGCCACGGCGCCCATCAACCCGGTACTGCCGCCGCCATAGATCAAGCGCAGTCCCGCTTTGGCAATCACTTCCCCGGTCTGTTGGGCGGCCTGCAGGTAAATCTCATCACTGATATCCGAAGAACCACAATAAACACAGACAGATAGCATCTCTCCTCCTGGCGTGGGATTTGCAGACTATTATACTCCCGCCTTGGTGTTGATCCGAGTTGCATATATACTGTTGGGATTGGAAAAACCATTGTTTCAGAAAACCTGTTAGGATATATCTACCCGGGGTAATCGATGGCAATCTGCACGGTTGCCTGCCCTTGACATGGTGTATATACAATGATACAATCGCACAATCATACATTGATACAATAATACAATTTACCGTAAGAGGAAAAACGATGTCTACTGTTGAAGTCAACGAAATTCACAAATCATTCGGTGCCAACCACGCCGTGGACGGCGTCTCGTTCAGCGTGGAACGCGGCGAAATCTTCGGCCTGCTTGGCCCCAACGGCGCCGGGAAGACCACCACCCTCCGCATTATGCTGGATATTTTCAAGGCCGACAGCGGGACGGTTTCCATCCTGGGCGGGCCGATGTCGCCCGAAAAGAAGGAACTGATTGGCTACATGCCGGAAGAACGCGGCCTGTATCAGGATATCCCCCTGGACCGCTGCCTGGTCTACCTGGGCACACTCAAAGGATTGTCCACGGCCGAGGCGCAAACGCGCGTCGACAAGTACCTGAAACAATTTGACCTCTCTACGCATAAAAGGAGCAAGGTCAAGGAACTGAGTAAAGGTATGCAGCAGAAAGCACAGATCATTGCCACGATCATGCACGATCCACAGTTGATCATCATCGATGAACCGTTTACCGCCCTGGACCCGGTCAATACCCAGATGGTCAAAGACTTGATGCGCGAGCTGCGCGCCCAGGGTACGACGATCATCATGTGTACGCATCAGATGCACCAGGTGGAAGAACTGTGCGACCGCATTTTGCTGATCGATGACGGCCAGGACGTGCTGTATGGCGAGTTGGACGAAATCCGCCGTCGCTATTCGGGCAATGCTGTGGTCGTGCAGGCGCGCGGCGAAATCCCGCAGTTGGATGGGATCAGTACAGTCGAAAAACACAACGGCGAAACCCGCCTGATGCTGGCTGACGGCACCGCCCCGCAGGACATCTTGCAGGCATTGGTCTCTCATAACGTTACCCTGGAAAAATTCGAGATCGCCGTGCCGCGCCTGGATGAGATCTTCATCCAGGTGGTGGAAGAAGGTGACGAAGCATGACCAAGATCTGGCAAGTTGCCGTATACGAATACAAGCGCCACGTGCTCAAGAAGCGCTTTATCTTTGCTTTGTTGAGCGTGCCGATTATCTTGTCGTTGGTGATTGGGGTGGGGGTGCTGACGGCATCGACGTTCGTCAATCGCGACCCGATTGGTTATGTCGACCACTCCGGGCTGCTGGCTAATCCCGTATCGCTTCCGGCTGAAGAATTCGACGATGCGGTTGAAATGATCGCTTATCAGACTGAGGACGCCGCGCGGGCTGCCCTGGAAAATGAAGACATCCAGGCCTATTACGTGCTGGCCGCCGATTACCTGGAAAACAACCAGGCTGAATTGGTCTACATCGATGAGCCGGGCGAAAATGCTACCGGCGAGTTCCGCGACTTCTTGCGGGTCAACCTGCTGGCCGATCAATCACCACAGATTGCCGCCCGTATCGCGGAGGGCGATAACCTGGTGATCCGTACTGTGGATGCCAGCCGCGAGGTCTCGGACTATACCTGGTTCAACTCACTGCTGCCGATGATCGCCGGTTTTGGTTTCCTGATCCTGATCATGTCCAGTTCCGGTTACCTGATGCAGGCTGTGGCTGAAGAAAAAGAGAACCGCACCATCGAAGTGCTGGTCACCTCGATCTCGCCCAGCCAGTTGATTGGTGGCAAGGTGCTGGGGATTGCGGGAATTGCGATCACCCAGGTGGCTGCCTGGGCGTTGTTCACCATCGTTGCGATCCTGGTTGGCACCAACCTGCTCGGCCTGACCTGGCTGGAAGAACTGTCGATTGATGCCTATTCGGCGTTTACCATGTTAGCTGTGTTGTTGCTTTCGTTCATCACCATCGCCTCCCTGATGGTAGCGCTTGGTGCGACTGTATCCGAGGTGCAAGAAGCGCAGCAATCCACCGGACTTTTCTTGCTGCCGGTCTGGATTCCTTACT
>JAFGRA010000205.1 GCA_016935415.1 Anaerolineales bacterium | reverse complement strand
TCGCTTTCTTCTGCACTCAGTAGGTCTGTGATTGGAAATTCCATCTGCTCAGTTTACCAGATTTTCACTCTTTTCATAGATGAGCCAGGATATTTTACATCCAGGAATATTTTGAAGTCGTAGAAAGGTATCCGAATGAAGACCAGTTCCCCTCAAAATATTGATGATTATATCTCCAATTATCCAACCGATGTGCAGGTCATCCTGCAAAAGATTCGCGCCACTATTCAGGAAGCCGCCCCGAATGCAACCGAAGCGATCAGCTACCAGATGCCCACCTTCAAGCTGGAGGGCAACCTGGTGCACTTTGCGGCCTACAAAAACCATATTGGCTTCTACCCCACCCCCAACGGGATCGAGGAATTCAAGGCTGAACTTTCCAAATACAAGGGTGCAAAAGGCTCGGTGCAGTTCCCCCTGGACCAGCCCATGCCCTACGACCTAATTCGCAAGATCACCGTGTACCGGGTAAAAGAAAACGCGGCGAAGGCGGCGGCAAAAGACGCTGCAAAGGCGAAGAGGAAATCCGCCTAGATGGTCAAGATCAGCGTTGCTGCCGATTGCGGCAACTCGCCTAAAAAGCGTTTCCTCAAAGACTTCAACATCGCCCTTGCTGAGGGCAACCAGCCCTTCTTGCTGGAAAGCGTTACCGATGACTTTTGGATATCGTCGGCAGCCAGCAGCTCCAGGGCAAGGTTGGCTTTCCCTTTCTCGTGTATTTCGAATTTGAAGATACTTCCCAACAAAAAACAGAAGAAATGACCGTGGATTTTGTCCACAAACGCCAGTAATCATAAAGCAGGAATAACACAAGGAGATATGAATAATGATTGTACCGACTCTTCAATTTCCAGGTACCTGTCAGGAAGCAATCACGTTTTATGAAGATGTCTTTACCATAACCGAAAAAAACATCTCGCATTACCGAGATGCGCCGCCGAATTCGGGGATGACAATCACTGAGGATATGTTGGATCTTGTAATGCATGCCAGCATAACCATCTGTGGCACAAAATTTAATTGTAGTGATGCTCAACGCGATGCTATTCCTGGCAACATGATCCTTTTTAACGTGTTTATGAAATCAGAGGATGAAGTTCACCAGGCATTTGAAAAACTCAAAATTAACGGGGAGGTGGTTATCGATCTGGGGCCTCAATTTTTTAGTAAGCTGTATGGCTCGATTATCGATCGATTTGGTATTAAATGGCAATTGATCACGTAAATTGATCTATGAGGTAAGAAAAATACTGCTAACCCCACTTGCAAAGAGCTATGATAACCAACGAGTTTATAAAAAAATCGAAAAGGGCCGCGTGAACGGCCCTTGTTTTCTATTTTCTAACCCACGATTCTCAAAAGCTACTTGGCTATACGCCCTCACTCCACGGTCACGCTCTTGGCCAGGTTGCGGGGCTGGTCAACGTCCAGGCCGCGCATTGCTGCGATGTGATACGACAAAATTTGCAGCGGGATAATGGAGATGACCGGGTTCAGCAGGAAAGGCGTCGGTGGAATCCAGATCACGTGGTCGGCCACCGGCGGAATAAGTTCATCGCCGTCGGTCGCCACGGCGACCACCTTGCCGCCGCGCGCCTTGGTCTGCTCGATCTGGCTGAACATCTTCTCGTACAGATCATCCCGGGGGGCAATCACCACTACCGGCATTTCCTCGTCGATCAATGCAATTGGGCCGTGTTTCATCTCTCCGGCGGGATAACCTTCGGCATGGATATAGGAGATTTCCTTGAGCTTGAGCGCGCCTTCGTAAGCCGTGGGCATGTTGATGCCGCGCCCCAGGTACAGGCAGTGGGCCACATCCTTGAGCGCCCAGGCCACCTTCTCGACGTCATCCTCACGCGCGAGTACCTGGTCGGCTAGGTCGGGGATCAAGCGCAGATCGGAAACCAGTTCCTTGCGGCGTTTGGTGTCGAGCGTGCCGCGCAGGTCGGCCAGCAAGATCGCCAGCATGTACAGGTCGACCAGTGGCGCAGTATATGCCTTGGTCGAGGCCACGCCGATCTCCGGGCCGCTCTGCATCGAGATGTAGCCATCCGAAATGCGCATCACCTGCGAACCGATCACGTTGACGATCGACCATAAAGTCGCGCCGCGATCCTTGCCCTCGGCCATCGCCGCCAGTGTATCGGCCGTCTCGCCGGACTGGCTGATCGCCAGCACCACAGTATCTTCATCCACAATCGGGTCGCGATAGCGGAACTCGGAGGCGATATCCACCTCAACCGGAATGCGCGTCACGCGTTCAAGAATCACTTTACCCACTTCCCCAGCATTAGCCGCCGTGCCGCAGGCGATGATGATGATCTTCTTGATGCGTTTGGCGAATTCCTCGGTTAGGTTCAATTGCGGTAACAGGATCTTGCCCTGCTCGAAATCGACGCGCCCGGCAATCGTATCGGTCAGCGAGCGCACCTGCTCGTGGATTTCCTTTTGCATGAAGTGGCGGTATTCGCCCTTTTCAGCCGCCACCGGGTCCCAGGGCACCGCGGTGATCTCAACATCTACCAGCTCACCATCCAGAGTCTGGATGCTGGCACCATCCCGCGAAACCACAGCCATCTGGCCGGATTCGAGGAAAACGATGTCGCGGGTGTGTTCCAGGATGGCGGGCATATCCGAAGCGATGAACATCTCACCCTCACCAAAACCGATCACTACGCCACCGGCATTGCCGATCCGCGCCGCCACGATCTTATCGGGCTCATCAGCCGAGAACATCACTACACCATGATGGCCATGCAAATGGCCTAACGCTTTGCGAGCAGCTTGTTCCAGACCGCCCTCACTGCTTAAATAGCGCTCGACCAGGTGCACGATTACTTCCGTGTCCGTATCCGAATTGAACACCGCCCCTTCGGCCATTAGCTCCTCACGCAGTTCCAGGAAATTCTCGACGATGCCGTTGTGCACCAGCACCACCCGCCCGGTCATACCCAGGTGTGGGTGGGCATTGCGGGCGTTGGGTTCGCCGTGGGTCGCCCAGCGTGTATGCCCGATGCCCAGATCACCATTGACGGGCGAATCGCCCACCAACGATACCAGCCGTGAAAGCTTTCCCGCGTCGCGGCGCACCTTGATCTCGCCTTGCTGCAATACGGCCAGACCCGCGGAATCGTACCCGCGGTATTCCAGCCGCTTCAATCCATTCAAAATAATCGGCGTCGCGTCCCGCGGCCCGATATATCCAACGATGCCACACATTGTGGAATCCCTCCAAATCTATTTTGGGTGCGAAATAGCTAGCCAGACCTAAAGCCTGCAATTCTGATTGCATTCCGCTAATTAATTTCAATTCGTATTGCTGCCAGCTTTCTCGCCGTTTTGTTTTCCAGGTCGCCCTGACGTTTTGTCGGCGGGATTCCGATTGGAGGGAAAAGATAGTGGGTGGTGGCGCACCCAGAGGGCTTCCGCTGATCTGTCGATTTTCCCGGCAAACTGGTTAGCCCCCATTCGCCGGTTAGCCTCCCCTCACGGGGAGGAACCCTCATCCTCGTCACCCTTCTTTTAATTCTAGAGAAGGGCCATGCGCTCTCTTTTCCGTTCAGTTTTCGGTTCTTCCGATAGAACCTCCTTCGTAAAAGCGTTATTGAGGGCACATTATACCGTAGAAAATTAAAAAGTATGATTCGATTAACGGGAAAGAGATAAAAAAACGTGATTCGTGAGACGTAAATCGAGAATCGTGGGGAATGATCGGTAACCAGTGGTTGGGCACCAAAGAAATGCTCCGAGCGCCCCGTCAATTGTATACCTGAAGGTCTTGGTGCTTCGTTGCTTGAGTGCCTGGGTACCTAAGTGCTTAAGCTAAAAACACCCTAATTCACAATCCCAACCATTTGTAATATCCACGTTTACCCAATATAATTATCAGGATAGGCTTTTTTGTAAATTAATGCACAACTCATCCGCCCACGATGCTCGCGTGGTATAATACGGCGCTTTTGGAGGTTGGCCCAACACCAGCAAACTTCGCAGACTTGAAAACGCCAGGATGACCAAGGTCAAGAATTCCACCGGTTTTCTCCCCCTCCGGGCAGACTGGGCATGGTTTTCAATAACTGCAAAGCATGGCACGTTCAACCTCACGCTAAACTTAGGAGTTTCACTTGGCTTTCAACCCCCTAAACTGGATTTTAGGGTTCTTCTCCCTTGACATCGGCATAGACCTGGGCACCGCCAACACGTTGGTTCACGTTAAGAACAAGGGGATCGTCATCAACGAACCTTCCTGGGTGGTAGTCAATAAGCGTACCCGCGAACCGATTGCCGTCGGTGTGGAAGCCAAAGCCCTGGTGGGGCGCACCCCTGCCAACATGGTCGCCGTGCGACCGCTGCGTGACGGCGTTATTTCCGAATTCGAAATTACTGAAGAAATGCTGGCCTATTTTATTGACCGCGCTCACCAGCAAAGCATCGTCCCGGTCCCCCGCCCGCGCGTGGTGATCGGCGTACCCTCCGGCGTGACCGAAGTCGAGAAACGCGCCGTTTACGATGCCGCCATGCTGGCCGGAGCACGCGCCGCTTACCTGATCGCCGAACCGACTGCCTCAGCCCTGGCCGTCGGCCTGCCGATCACCGAGATCGGCGGCAGTATGATCGTTGACATCGGCGGCGGCACCTCCGAAGTGACTGTGTATTCCCACGGTGGCGTGGTCACCGCCCGTTCGCTGCGCGTGGCCGGCGACGAAATGGACCAGGATATCCTGCAATACGTCCGCAACAAGTACAACCTGTTGATTGGCGAGCGTATGGCCGAGCAGGTCAAGATAACAATTGGTTCCGCTTACCCGCTGCCGGAAGAAAAGACCACCAGCGTGCGTGGCCGCAACCTGGTTAGCGGCCTGCCGGAAACCCTGGAACTTTCCTCGGTCGAAATCCGCGAGGCCATTTCCGGCTCCGTACAGACCATCATCGACACCGTCAAGGACACCCTGGAAGAGGTGCCCCCAGAGATCGTCTCCGACCTGATGGACGTTGGCATCTGCCTGGCAGGCGGCGGCTCGCTGCTTCAAGGCCTGTCCGACCGCATCAGTGACGAAGTCCGCATCCGCGCCTGGGTAGCCGAAGACCCGATGACCTGTGTGGCGCGCGGCGCCGGTATGATCCTGGAAAGATTCGAAGAGCTGAGTTTCTTATTGTTGCCGTTGGACTCACAAGAGTAAGGATAGGTTCACCTTGATCCACATGGGAACCTCCCCCATCCTACCAACATCACTCCCCACAGACCCCTTAAAATGAAGCCATCCTCCCCGCGCCCCTGGCAAACCGCTGTGCTGATCTTGATCGTGGTCGGCTTGCTGGTGCTGGCTTTGGGTGGATACTTGCAGCCGTTATCCCGCACCTTGCTCAGCCCGGTGCTGCCCGCCCAGAACTGGTTGTATTCGCGCTACCAGGCCTTCCAGAATCTGATCACTGCCCCCTCCGACACCGCCCAAATGCGCCAGCGCAATGCCGAACTCGAAGCCGAGGTTGCCAGCCTGCAAACCCAGATCATCAGCTTGCAGCAGCAGGTTACCGAAGTCGAGATCCTTTCGGCTCTGCTGGATTTTGCGCGCGCCCAGCCGGAGAACAAATACCAGGCTGCCGCCGTCATTAGCCGCGACCCCAGCCCGTTCATGCAGTACGTAATCATCAACCGCGGCTCGGACGATGGCTTGCGCCGTGGCATGCCGGTGGTCAGTGACCAGGGCCTGGTCGGGCGCGTCTCCGCCGTAACCGCCAGCGCAGCACGGGTGCAGTTGATCACCGATCCCGGTTCCACAGTGAATATACGTGTCCAGCCCGACAACGCCGACGCGGTACTGATCGGCAGCGTAACCAGCGAAATTTCCCTGGACATGGTTCCCCAGGACGCTGAAATCCAACCCGGCGACCTGGTACTGACTTCCGGACTGGGCGGCAATTACCCACCCAATATCCTCATCGGCCAGGTCACCGGTGTGCGCGAACAGGCCACCGCGCTCTTCAAGACTGCCTCGGTGCAGCCCGTCGTCGATTTTTCGCAATTGGAAATCGTGCTGGTGATCGTCAACTTCAACCCCATCGACATCGAACCTCTCATCCCCGAACCTACTCCAGGCACATAAATGTTCATTCCGATCTCGCTTGGCATCCTCCTGCTTGGCGCTGCGACCATGCTGCAAATCTCGGTGGTCAGCCAGGTGCCTCTGCTGCACGGCCCCGCCGACCTGATCTTGCTGGTCTTATTGGGCTGGGTTTTGCACACCCGCGTCGAGGGCCGCTGGCAGTGGGGCTTGATCGCCGGTCTCCTGATCGGAACCGTTTCAGAACTCCCCATGTGGCTGCCAATCCTGGCCTATTTGTTGGTTACCGGTCTGGCTTACATGCTGCAAACCCGCGTCTGGCAAGTACCGATCATGTCCCTCTACGTGACTACCATCGCCGGTACATTCATCGTGCAGGGCTTCAGTTTCCTCTATTTGGTGATCTCTGGCACACCATTAGCATTTAATGAGTCTTTAAACTTAATCATTTTGCCCAGTGTTATACTGAATTCAATGTTGGCCTTACCAGTATATGCCGTAATCGGCGAGGTAGCCAATTGGGTTTATCCGCCTGAGATCGAAGCATGACAAACGAGAAACAAACTGAAACCCGCTCGACAGTTGCCCCCTGGCGCATCAATTTCTTCCTGATCGCCGCCGGGGTAGTTTTTATCGTCTTTATCGTGCGTCTGTTCACGATCCAGATCGTGCAGAGCGCCGAATATATCGCCCAGGCCGAAGAGAACCGCACCGAAACGATCAGCATCTCTACCCGCCGGGGCGTGATCTACGACCGCAACGGGATCATCCTGGCGCGCAATATTGCCTCTTACAACGTCGCCATCACCCCCGCCCTGCTGCCCTATGAAGACTCCGATCCCGATGTGATCTTCAAAGATGGTGAGGCCAATGAAATCTTCCGCGAGCTTTCTTACCTGACCGGCGTGCCCGTCTACAAGGGCAGCATCGAAGACCCCCTGCTAACCTGTGGCGACAATATGGGCATCCGTGAAATGGCGGCCAAAGGTTTTACCTTTTCTCCTTACACTCCCGTCCTAATTAAATGTGACATCGATATCGAACTTGCCATGGCAATCCAAGAGAAAGCCGTCGATTGGCCCGGCGTGAGTATTGAGGTCGAACCGATCCGTGATTATCCCACCGGAGAGGTCACGGCCGGTGTAGTCGGTTTCCTGGGACCAATTCCGGCCCTCCGTGAAGAAGAACTGCGCGCCGAAGGTTTCATTCCCAACCGCGATAAGGTTGGCTACGCCGGGATCGAACTCTATTTCGATGAGGAACTGCGCGGCAAGAACGGTCAGCGCGTCGTTGAGGTCGATGTCGCCGGACAGACCCTACGCGACATTGAAGCACCGCTTGCGGCGGAACCAGGCCTGAACCTGATCCTGACCCTGGATACGCGTTTGCAGCAGGCCGCTTATTCCATCCTGCGCCGCGAGATCGATTTCTGGAACACGTATCTGGGACGCATCAATGCCACCAGCGGTGTGGTCATTGCCATGAACCCCCAAACCGGCGAAATCCTCTCTATGGTCTACTGGCCGACCTTTGAGAACAACCGCATGGCGCGTTTTATCCCCGCTTATTATTACGAACAACTCACGTCCGATTCAACCGAACCGTTGCTCAACCACGCCGTCGGGGCCGAAATGCCCGCTGGATCGGTCTTCAAGCTGGTTACCGCGGTTGGCGCGCTCAACGAAGAAGTCGTTACCCCCGATACAGTTTTGGATACCCCCGGCACGATCGAGCTTACCGAAAAATTCTACGCCGGTGACCCCGGCAGCGGCCGAGAGTTCGTAGACTGGAACCGGGCCGGTTTCGGCAGCCTCAATTTCCTTGGCGGCATATCCAATTCGAGCAATGTTTATTTCTACAAAGTCGGCGGCGGTTACCGGGATGAGGTTCCCCAGGGGCTGGGCATCTGCCGCCTGGGTACGTATGCCCGTGCTTTGGGCTACGGCGATTACCTGGGCATCGAACTCCCCGACGAACAGGATGGCCTGATTCCAAACCCAACCTGGAAGCGCATCAACCAGGGCGAGAACTGGTCGACCGGCGACACTTACCTCGCCAGTGTAGGCCAGGGTCTGATGATTGCCACCCCTTTGCAAGTACTCACTTCTGCGGCCACTATCGCCAACGACGGCGTGCTGATGCAGCCTACCCTGCTGCGTGAGATCATCGACGGTGAAGGCAATGTGATCCAGGCTTTCGAGCCGCAAGTCAAGTGGGACCTGACCAACCCGGAAACGCCCCTCATTCAAAAATACGACAACCCCGATGGCATCGGGAGTTGTAAGGAAACCGTTGACGAAGCCGGTAACCCGGTCTTGACCTACGTCGAACCGTGGGTCTTCGATACCGTGCAGCAAGGCATGCGCCAGGCGGTCATCAGCGGGACGCTCTCCAATGAATTCGCCAACGTGGGTGTCGCCGCGGCGGGCAAAACCGGTACCGCCGAGTACTGCGACGATATCGCTAACGCCAAAAACCTGTGCATCCCCGGCAACTGGCCTACCCATGCCTGGACAGTAGCCTACGCCCCCTACGAAGATCCCGAGATCGCCGTGGTTGCCTTCGTTTACAACGGTGGTGAAGGTGCCAGCGTAGCCGGGCCGATCGTGCGCCAGATGATCGAAGCCTACTTCGAACTAAAATCCATCGACGCCGAAACCGGTGCACCATAACCGTTTCAGCCTCCAGAGACTAGCCGGTTAAAGCCGTTGAAAAAGCTCTAAATACAAGCGGTTAGTTATCCAATTGCCTCCCCTTTCCCGAATTCGCCTTTTCTGACTTCATGCTATAATCGAGCTATTAAGAGGCTGAATATGCGTCCAGATGTACAGATCAAAGGCATCCGTGAAGGTCTCCTGATTACCCTCGGCGATGGAGAATGGCCGGAGGTGCAGGCTGTCTTGCTGGAAGAGTTCGAGCGGCAGGCGAATTTTTTGCGTGGCGCCAGGATCATCCTCGATGTGAAGAACCACATCCTGAACGCAGCCACGCTGGGAAAACTGCGCGACCTGCTCTCCGATTATGAAGTCTCACTTTGGGCTGTTTTGAGCGATTCGCCCACGACCGAGCAAACCGCGCAGATGTTGGGGCTGGCAACCCGCATACACCAACCCGCCCCGGAGCAGGTCAGCCGCCCCATCGACACCAACCTGGGCGGCGAAGAAGCCATCCTGGTCAAACGCACGCTGCGCTCCGGTTTCAGCCTTGAATATCCCGGGCACATCACCGTGATCGGTGACGTTAACCCGGGCGCAGAGGTGATTGCCGGTGGCAATATACTTGTGTGGGGCCGCCTGCGCGGCATGGTACACGCCGGGGCGGAAGGCGATGAAAGCGCCGTGGTCTGTGCCATAGAGCTGGCCCCAACCCAACTGCGTATCGCCGGAGTAATTGCCGTATCCCCGCAAGAACGCGGCGAGTTCAAGCCCGAAGCAGCCTTCATCCGTGAAGGCCAGGTGGTCGCCGAACCCTGGACACCATCCAGCATCAACCGGGAAGGCCAGAAGCTTTCTCGCTAGCAAAGCATAAAACGCATTAACTTTATCAATAGATTTATTAGGAAAAACTATGGCCGGAAAAGCAATCACAATTACATCAGGTAAGGGAGGCGTGGGCAAGACCACCGCCACTGCCAACTTGGGCGCCGCCATGGCAGCCGAAGGCAAGAAGGTGGTCTGCATCGATGCCGACATCGGCCTGCGCAACCTGGACATGGTCATGGGGCTGGAAAACCGCATCGTCTACGATCTGGTCGACGTGATCGAAGGCCGCTGCCGCTTGCGCCAGGCCATGATCCGCGACAAGAAACTGCCCAACCTATACCTGATCCCCGCCGCCCAGACGCGCGACAAGAGCGCCATTTCGCCCAGCGACATGGTGCGCCTGTGCGATGAACTCCGCCAGGAAGTCGATTACATCTTTATCGATTCTCCGGCCGGTATCGAACGTGGTTTTCGTAATGCAATTGCCCCGGCCGACAGCGTGGTCATCGTTACCAACCCCGAAGTCTCCGCCGTGCGCGACGCCGACCGCATCATCGGGCTGGTCGAAGCCGAGGAAAAAGGCCCCGCTCGCCTGGTCATCAACCGCATCAACCCCAGGATGGTACAGCAAGGCGACATGCTGACCGCGGACTACATCCTTGAACTGTTGGCCGTCGATCTACTCGGCCTGATCCCGGAAGACGAGAACGTGATCGTGAGTACCAACCGGGGCACACCGATTGCCCTGGACGGCAAGAGCAGAGCCGGAGAAGCCTTCCGCAATATTGCCAAACGCATTGACGGCCAGGATGTCCCCATCATGGATTTGAACGCCGATGATGGGTTCTTAGGCCGCATTTCGCGCTTCATTCGCCCCGGAGGGAGTTGAACATGAGTAGCTTCCTGGATCGTCTGAGTGGAAAAAACCGCAAGAGCGCTTCTTTAGCCAAGGAACGCTTGCAGTTGGTTCTGACCCACGACCGCACAAACCTGCCCCCGGGTGTGATGGAAGACCTGCGCGACGAATTGATCCAGGTGATCTCTCGCCACATTGAAGTTGACAGTTCTGCCGTATCCATCGAGATCACCCACGATGGTCGCAATCAAAGCCTGGTTGCCGATATCCCCCTCAAACCCGCCCGGCGAGGACGTCACTAGTCACAACGCCTATGCGCACTGACATCTGGCGTCATTTCGACTTCATACTCTTGGGCATCATGACGATCATGATCATCTTTGGCGTGGCCATGATCCGCTCTGCGATCGCGGGCAACGTCGAGTTGATCGAACTCAACGTGGTTGGCCGCCAGATCATCTACGCCTCTTTTGGCATTTTCGTCATCATCGCAGTCACCTTCCTCGACTACCATCTTTGGCCGACAATTGGCCGCATACTGTACGGCGTGCTCTTTCTGCTGTTTGGTGTAATTGCGGCTTCTGGCGAAGCAGCCTTTGGCTCGTCCCGCTGGCTTGACTTCTTTGGCCTCTTCCCCATCCAACCCTCCGAGTTGGCAAAGATTACCATGATCATCATGCTGGCCGATTTCTTTTCACGCAATCAGCAGCGCATCAAGGATTTACGTTGGGTGGCGCGCAGCTTCCTGCTGGCAGCCGGTCTCCTGGTTCCCGTATTGCTCCAACCTGACCTGAGCACCTCGATCGTACTCGGCGTGATCTGGTTCGCCCTGCTGTGGGCCACCGGCCTGGAATGGAAACACCTGGCGCTCTTCGCCGTGCTCGGTTTGCTGCTACCAATTATCGCTTTTCCCTTCTTGGAAAACTACCAGCAGCAGCGCATCGTCACTTTTGCTTTCCCCGATCCTGATGCTCGCTATGGTGAAGAATACAACATCAACCAGGCCCAGATCACGATTGGCTCTGGCGGTTGGTTCGGCCTGGGCTATGGACAGGGTTCACAAACCCAACTGCGCTATTTGAAAGTGCGCCACATTGACTTCATCTTCGCCTCGATTGGGGAAGAATTTGGATTCGCCGGGAATATGTTCGTGATGGTCTTATTGTTCTTGCTGATCTGGCGCATATTGCGGGCCGCCAAGCTGGCCCAGGACACCTTTGGAGCATTGCTCTGTTTCGGGGTCGCCGCCCTGATCGGATTTCAGGGTATGGTCAATATCGGGGTAAATCTCAACCTGCTGCCGGTTACTGGGCTTACGCTGCCCTTCGTCAGTTATGGGGGTAGTTCTTTGCTGTCACTGATGCTCGGTATCGGCCTGGTGCAGAGCGTGGTCGCCCGCCATAAAGTGTTGGAATTCTAAGCTTATAGCGTTCAGCCGTTGGCTTGCGGCATACTCGATTCTTCCTATTCCATAAATCCACACAAACTATCGTAAGCCTAGGGGCAAATTACTGCTGATATAATCCGGTATTCAGCACATCAGCATCTAATAGAAGGGTATGAATGGATGGACTCGAACAATACCAATACACCCATGACTGAAGAAGAGATACTTGCAGCCACAGTCGGTGACCGAAAGCCACATAACAGCACCGTACATCTGGCCTCCTATGATCCAGCCTGGCCGGTGATGTTCGCCCAATTGAAGCAGCGGGTAGCGCAAGCACTTGGAGACAAGATTTTGTTGCTGGAGCACGTCGGCTCGACATCGATACCGGGCTTATCGGCCAAACCGATTATCGATATGTTGCTGGTGGTGGAAGATTCAAGTGATGAGGATGCCTACGTCGCGTCCTTAGAGCAGCAAGATTTTACGCTGCGGATTCGTGAACCCAATTGGCACGCGCACAGATTGTTCAAGTTCGTTGATCCAAAGACAAACTTGCACGTATTTTCTGACGGATGTGAGGAAATTGAAAAAATGCTGCTCTTCCGCGACTGGCTTCGAACCCACGCCGAAGACCGCTTGCGCTACGAAGAGACCAAGCGTGAACTGGCAGCCCGCACCTGGAAATATACCCAGAACTATGCTGACGCCAAATCCAAGGTTGTCCAGGAGATCATGGCCCGCGCCCGCCGTGCCTGAACCACTCATACCGTCGTCTCGATAAATACCCCCCATTTCCGATTTAGAATGCCAGGTTATGCAAAATCGGCAGCGCTGTTTCCAGAAATTAACGTATAATACCCTACGCAAGAAAACACAATAAATCAGCGTATTCTATTCAGGAGTTTTATGTCTTCGTCAAGTTCCAATCTACCACCCGTGCGTGTGCGTTTTGCCCCCTCCCCCACCGGTCTCACCCATCTGGGGAGTGCCCGTACGGCATTATACAATTACCTCTTGGCCCACAACACCGGTGGGCAATTCATCCTGCGCTTCGAAGATACCGACAGCAAGCGCTACGATCCCCAAGCCGAAGACGACCTGATCGACAGCCTGCACTGGCTGGGATTGCAGTGGGACGAAGGCCCTGATGTTGGCGGCCCACACGCGCCCTACCGCCAGTCGGAACGCAAGGCTATTTATCAAGAATATGCCCAACAGTTGATCGCACAAGGCGACGCCTTTTACTGCTTCTGCACGCCGCAAGAATTGGACGCAGCGCGCAAAGAGCAGCTCAAAAACAAAGAAAACCCGCACTACCCCGGCACCTGCCGCCAGCTATCGCCCGAGGAAGCTCAAGCGCGCGTCGATGCCGGAGAGTCGCACGTGGTGCGCTTCAAGATGCCCAAAGCGGGCAGCACTACCGTCGTAGATTACCTGCGCGGCGAGATCACCTTCCAGAATGAAAACCTGGATGACACCATCTTGATCAAATCCAACGGCCTGGCTGTCTATCACCTGGCGGCCATGGTCGACGACCACCTGATGGGCATCACCCACGTTTTCCGCGGCGAAGAGTGGGTTTCCACTTTCCCGCTGCACGTGCGCATCTACGCGGCCTTTGGCTGGCAGCAGCCCACCTGGGTGCACCTTTCCCTGTTCCTCAAGCCCGAGGGCAAGGGCAAGATGAGCAAACGCGCTACCGAAGAAATGAAGCAACTCACCGGCAAGTCGATCTTCGTGCAGGATATGGAAGCAATCGGTTACCTGCCCGAAGCCGTGGTCAACTGGATCGCCTTGATGGGCTGGAGCTACGACGGCGAAACCGAGTTCTTCACCCTGGAAGACCTGGTTGAGAAGTTCAGCATCGACAAACTCAACCCCTCTTCGGCTGCGATCAACTTCAAGAAGCTCGACCACTTCAACGGCCTGCACATCCGCAGCCTGACCATCGAAGACCTGGCACAACGCATCAAGCCCTTCTTCGTATCCGCCGGATACCAACCGGACGATGAAACGCTGATCGAGATCGCTCCACTGATCCAGCCGCGCCTGGTCACCCTGGACGAAGCCCCCACCTGGGCCGGTTTTTTCTTCGAAACCGAGGTCAAGCCAGAAGCCGCCGATCTGATCCCCAAGGGATTGGACGCCGCCCAAAGCCTGGACGCCGCCCAACGTGCCCGCGACTTGATCGCCACGCTGCCGGATTTCAGCCACGAGACCGCCGAACAACCTATGCGCGACCTGGCCGAGGAACTCGGCATCAAGGTCGGTCAGTTATTCGGCGTATTACGCATTGCGCTGACCGCCCAACAGGTCAGCCCGCCGCTGCTCGAAAGCATGCAGATCATCGGCCGCGATACCGTGCTCCAGCGCCTGGACCAGGCCAGCTCCCTGCTGGAGAAAATGGCCTAAACGAACCCACGTATTGTATAATTCAACCGATTGGACTTCTCCCACACCTGACCTGACTGGTCGGGCTTGCGGGGATGGACTTCCAGCTGGAAGTCAAATTCCATTGTTCCACCAAACAGGAACCCATGCACCCCGGCCTGAACCGGGGGCATTAAAATAGGAATGCTGCTATGAGTGAAAACGAAACCACCACCAACTTTATCCGTGAGGAGATCGACAAAGACCTGGCCTCCGGACGCTACAAGACCGTACACACCCGCTTCCCGCCGGAGCCGAACGGCTACCTGCACATCGGCCATACCAAAGCAATCATCATCGACTACGGCACGGCCGAGGATTACGGCGGGTTGTACAATCTGCGCTTCGACGACACCAACCCCACCAAGGAAGATGTCGAATACGTCGACGCCATCAAAGACGATATCCGCTGGCTGGGCTTCGACTGGGAAGACCGCGAATTCTACGCCTCCGATTATTTCGACCAGCTCTACGAATATGCCGTCCAGCTCATCAAAGCAGGGTTGGCCTATGTAGACGACTTGAGCGCCGACGAGATTCGCGAATACCGCGGCACGCTGACCGAACCGGGCAAGGAAAGCCCGCACCGGGAGCGCACTGTCGAGGAAAACCTGGACCTGTTCGAGCGCATGAAGAACGGCGAGTTCGCCGAAGGCGAGCGCGTGCTGCGCGCCAAGATCGACATGGCCTCCCCAATCATCAACATGCGCGACCCGGTCATGTACCGCATCCTCTACACTCGCCACCACCGCACCGGCGACAAATGGTGCATCTACCCGACCTACGACTGGGCGCACGGCCAATCCGACTCGATCGAGGGTATTACCCATTCGCTGTGCTCGCTCGAATTCGAAAACCATCGCCCGCTGTATGAATGGTTCATCGAGAAGTTGGACATCTTCCCCTCGCGCCAGATCGAGTTCGCCCGCCTTAACATGACCTACACTATGATGAGCAAGCGCAAGCTGCGCCGCCTGGTGGAAGAAGGTCTCGTTGAGGGCTGGGACGACCCGCGCATGCCCACCATCCAGGCCCTGCGCCGCCGCGGTTACCGCCGCGAGGCCGTCCACGCTTTCATCGAACGCGTCGGTGTTGCCAAGACCAACAGCGTGATCGACTACGCCCTGCTCGAGCACACTGTGCGCGAAGACCTGGACCCGATCGTACCGCGCGTCATGGCCGTGCTGCACCCCCTCAAGCTGGTCATCGAGAATTTCCCCGCCGATCAGGTCGAAGAATTCGACGTGGACTACTATCGCCACGATAACGACAAACATGAGACCCGCAAAGTGCCCCTCACGCGTGAGGTCTACATCGAGCGCGACGATTTCATGATCGATCCGCCCAAGAAATTCTTCCGCCTGGCTCCCGGCCGCGAGGTGCGCCTGATGAACGCCTGCCTGGTGACCTGCACCGACTACAAGGTCGACGAGAAGACCGGCGAAGTCAGCGAAGTGATCTGCACCTACGATCCGGAATCGCTGGGCGGGCAAGCCCCCGACGGTCGCCGCGTGAAGGGTACCCTGCATTGGGTATCTGCGGAGAAAGCCATCGACGGTGAAGTGCGCATCTACGATAAGCTCTTCACTGTGGAAGCCCCGGACGACACCGAGGAAGGTGAGGATTTCACCGATTTCCTCAACCATGACTCGCTGGAGACAATCACCGACGCCAAACTGGAACCCAGCCTGGCAGACGCCGAACCGGGCAGCCGCTTCCAGTTCATGCGTCAGGGCTTCTACTACATCGACCCGGTGGCGACCGAAAAGGAAGGCCACCCGATCTACAATCAAACCGTCGCCCTGCGCGACTCCTGGGCCAAGATCCAGGCCAAGCAAAAGAAGTAATCTAATTATCAGCGCCTACCAAAAAGCCCCTAAAGATATTATCCTTAGGGGCTTTTGAAATATCCTTGACCGAATTTATCTCTGATTTCTTCGCCAAACAAAAATACCTAAAGCTATAATTGTCAACAACAAAGCCACGCCTAAATAAAGAAAGGGGAATTTCGCATCCGAATATGAAGTTGATTCTGGATTTGAAATCTGCTGCTCCTTATTTTGTGTAGGCGTAAGGGTTATATTAGCAATGGGCGTTTCAGTAACAATGATAGGGCTTGGCGTAAACGTACCGGTTGCAACTGCTTGCACTTCAACAGTTTCTTGTGTACTGGATGGCTGTGGGGTCAAAATCAAGAAATCCGGTTGCGTACCACTCAAATCAACGAATGGTGTTCGATCAATTCTCCCCTCTTGATATGTGTCAAGTTTTTGCAATAATTCATTCGCCCTTTCATGCGCAGGATTTACATCTAGTGCCTGCTTCAATTCTCCTGCACAGGCCATCCACCCTTCAACGGAATGATCATGCCACTCTGCATTTCTGCAAAGCAAATCGGCAAAGCCATAATGCCAGTCCGCATCGTTAGGTAAAAGCTCAACTGCATTTTGGTAGGCCTTCTTACTGCGTTTGTACAACTCTGGACCCGGTGATTCGGTGAGGAAACCTTTTCCCAAAGTGGTCGCTTCTTTATAAGCTTTACCCATAAATCCCCAGGCTTCCCCATTTTGGGGATTCTGTTGAATATTTTCCATCTCAACAAGCACTCTTTGCCAGATCGATGGTTTTATGACCGTGAATCTAATATCCTCTTCAGGTTCAAAATCTTCATAATGCCAGCTTATTTCCGACCCTGTAGTCATGCAATCTTCAGGTAAGCATCCCCACCAATTCAATTCCTCAACCTCATAAGGTAAACGCGCCACAATGTCTGCTTTGCCAATCGTATCCTTCCAGCCTGCGCCAGTTCGTAATACATAGGCAAAATCGATATGTCCTTCTACCTGATCGTCCATATAGCCTGCCGCTGTATAGGTAACTTTAATCGTTACATCCTCACCAGGTGGAAAGGTAACATCAAAATGCGCCCAACAAGGCACGGTGATATACACTGCCTCGCTCAGTGTGCCCATGGTATCCAGCATAGTCTCGTAGTTTACATCAACGTCCACTTTAGAATCATTTACCCACACCGCAATTTCATCGATTGGGGGAAATGGAGAATATCCACACGATTCCTCCCCACTCTCGATTTCGCTTTCAATTTCAAAGAAAGCGTGGCTCATTGGAAAGCGCACCTGCATTTGCTCCACTGTGTCACCCAAATTCCGCATGAGAAATTGGGCAGT
>JAFGRA010000204.1 GCA_016935415.1 Anaerolineales bacterium | reverse complement strand
TCGCTTTCTTCTGCACTCAGTAGGTCTGTGATTGGAAATTCCATCTGCTCAGTTTACCAGATTTTCACTCTTTTCATAGATGAGCCTAATAGTTTATAGTGTAAAATTAGTTATCGGTGTTTACATTTTATAAAGAATCTCCCCGGCTGTCAAGGGCTTTGGGAATCAAAAAGCCGGGCGAATCTCACCCGGCTTCTGGATCACTTAGAACCTATCCGTAAAATGCCCTAGTGAACAAAATATGAGCACAAGCAAACTTGACCAACGCCAGCCAATTCTCGACCAGCTTACACCAGCGGATCCGGATGCTGCGGCGTTTGCCCAACCAACCGATGGTGCGCTCCACCACCCAACGTCTGGCCGGATAGCGGGCTTCTCCCGGAACAGGACACTCCTCCGGCGGTTCATTTCTTCTCCGCCGGTGTTTGATGTGCCCCACGTACCCACCAGCATCCACGGCTTGATGAACATCTTCATAGTCATAGCCTTTGTCAGCACAGAAATGCTGTTCAAGCTCTTGCGGATCCGGGCGTTCGACCACAATGGCGGCGATCAGGTCATCGGCCGACCACTTATCATGTTGATTGGCTCCGGTAACGTGTAAGCCAAGCGGGGCACCCTGTTCGTCCACCAAAATGTGGATTTTGCTGCCGCGTTTGCCGCGATCGGTCGGATTTTTACCCGTTTGGCAGCCTCCCAAGGGTGCCGGGCGGCTGCCGCTGTCGATCGATTGCCATTCCCAACCGATCCCCAGCGCTTCAGCATAGAACTCGACCATTTCCACCAGCATGGCATCGAAGACACCCGCTGCTTGCCAGGTCTGGAAGCGTTCATGGATCACGCTGCTGCATACCCCAAACCAGTTCCTGTGAATCGCTTTCCACTGGCAGCCGGTCCAAAGCACATACCAGATCCCGTTCAACGCAGCCCGATCGTCCGCTCTTGGCCGTCCGGGACGTTTGCCCTGGGGCGGTGTTGGGATCAGGTGTTTGATGCGCTGCCACATTTCATCGGGCACTTGAAAATAGTCTACATTTTTTGGTTTGCTAGTGGTATCCTTCATTTGGGCATATCTCCGGTGTGATTGATTTTCGACGAACCAATCTTACACCAGATATGCCCTTTTTGAATTTACGGATAGGTTCTTAGCTTGATTGTTGAAGGTCGCCTGTTTAGAAAACGAACTTCCCGTTCTTATAAATCACTTCCCCATCCAGTTCGATCTCGGCATCCTGACGCATATCGCAGATCATGTCCCAGTGGATGACACTCTTGTTGGAACTGCCGGTTTCGGGATAACCTGCACCCAGCGCCATGTGGAACGAGCCGCCAATTTTCTCATCGAAGAGGATGTTGCCGGTGGCGCGGTCGATCTCATAATTGGTGCCGATAGCGAACTCGCCGACATAGCGCGACCCGGCGTCACTGTCCAGCGTGCTCAACAGGAAGTCCTGGTTGGTCTTCGATTTGACATCGATCACCTTGCCCTCAACGAAGGTCAGTTCGACACCTTCCACCACGCGGCCCTTGTAGACTGCCGGGTAAGTGTATTTCACCCAGCCATCTACAGAAGATTCCACCGGGCCGGTGTAGACTTCGCCGTCCGGCATGTTGTGTTCGCCGCAGGCGTTCAGGAATTTGCGTTCTTTGATCGACAGGGTCAGGTCGACGTTGGGGCCGCGCAATTTGACCTGGTCGTGGCCTTCAAGGCGCGCAATGATCTTGGCCTGCTCGGTCTTGACGCTTTGCCAGTAACCAATCGGATCGTCATCTTCGGCATGTACGGCGTTGAAAACGAAATCGGCGTAGTCCAGGTAGCCCATGTTGGCTTCCATGGCGAAGGCGCGCGTTGGGAAGAGCGTGGTCACCCACTTGAAATCGTTGGCTGCCCCGCGCCGCATTTGCGTTGCCAGGATGGGCGCGGTGGTTGCCCCGAATTGGGCTTGCTTCTTGGGATCGGCTCCACTGAGCGCGCGTGTGTTGGTTACGGAATGGATGCGGATACGCGACTCGAAATTTTCGTAGGCGTAGTTGCGTAGTTCGGGCAGGTGGGCAAGTTGTTCTTCAGTGGCGTATTTGAAGAACAGTTCTTCTTGCTCCGGGATTTCCAATGCAGGGTAGGGGTGGCCGCCGCGCTCCAGGATGGTTTCATACAGGGCGCTGACCAGCGGCAGGGCTTCGAGGGTACCTTCCAATAATACCCTGTCGCCCGGCACAATGTGGGCGGAATAGTCTGTCAGGATACGGGCAAATTTATAAACACGATCTTGAGACAAATCAGCCTCCTGGGGAATAATTGCGATGGGCAATTATATCACTCCTGCCTAAATAAACGGCGGGCTGCGTGGTAGAATCTCCTCGAATGTTAGCTGTATAAGATTAAGAATTACGCATAACATTTTTTGACACAAGTATTTTCTCAGGCGTCAATATTTTTTGATTTAATATTCCCCTCACCCCGCATCCTTGAAACTACGTTTCTGCGGATGTTTCCCCTCTCCCTGCGGGAGAGGGGTGGGTCATCATTCTGATGATCCGTAGTCGACGGGGTGAGGGGAAATAGAATAAAAACCACAAATCACGATTTACGATTTTCGAATTATGAGTATCCAATTATGAAACAACTACTACAGAATCTAAAGAACGGTAAGACTGAAATTGTAGATGTGCCCATCCCCACGCCGGGACCGGGTATGGCGTTAGTGCATACGGCGGCTTCGCTGGTCTCCGCGGGAACGGAGCGCATGCTGGTGGAGTTCGCCGAGAAATCATTGGTGGGCAAGGCCGCTTCCCGCCCCGACCTGGTGCGCCAGGTCTTGGACAAGGCCCGCCGTGAAGGTATCCTGACCACTGTGGCGGCGGCGTTCAACCGTCTCGACCAACCGATGCCATTGGGCTATTCCTCGGCCGGGACGATCGTCGCCGTTGGGGATGGACTGGAAGGCTTCAAGGTCGGGCAGCGCGTGGCCTGCGCGGGCGGCAACTACGCCGTGCACGCCGAATACGCCGTAGTGCCCAAGAACCTGCTGGCCCCGCTGCCGGACGATGTCGATTTTGAGAGCGCGGCTTTCACCACGCTGGGGTCGATAGCCTTGCATGGCTTCCGTCTGGCCGAGCCGCAGGTTGGCGAAACGGTCGGAATTGTTGGCCTGGGACTGCTGGGTTTATTGACGGTGGGGATTGCTAAATCGGCCGGCTGCCGCGTCTTTGGCGCTGACCTCGACCCCAAACGCGTCGAACTGGCGCGCGCCTTGGGTGCGGAAGCGGTCGTGCGCGCCGAAGCCGAAGAAGGCGCACTGGCCTTCAGCCGTGGCCGGGGCTGCGACGTGGTCTTGATCTGCGCTGATACTTCTTCCAACGACCCGGTCGAACTGGCCGGGGAGATTGCCCGTGACCGGGGACGTGTGGTGGCAGTGGGTGCAGTCGGGCTGGAAATCCCGCGGCGCATCTATTACGCCAAGGAGCTTTCCTTTGTTAACTCGCGCTCGTATGGCCCCGGGCGCTACGATCCGAACTATGAGGAGGATGGCCGCGATTATCCGGCCGGATATGTGCGCTGGACGGAAGGCCGCAACCTGGAAGCCATCGTTGATCTGCTGGCGGCCGGGACACTGGATGTCTCTACCTTAATTACCCACCGTTTCCCGATCGAGCAGGCCGCCGAAGCTTACGAGTTGATCACCGGCAAGACCAAAGAACCCTTCCTGGGGGTGCTGCTGACCTATCCTGCCAGCGCGACCGAAGATCTGACTGCTGGTAAGCGCGTGGCGATTATTGCCAACCGGCGCGTTTCCCCGCAAGACCGCGTGACATTAGGCATGTTGGGGGCCGGTAATTTTGCCGGGGCGACCATGCTGCCTGCCCTCAAGGGTGTGCCCGGGGTGAACCTGGTGGGGATTGCTTCGGCCTCTGGGGTGAGCGCCTCGCACGCCGCCCGCAAGTTTGGTTTCGGCTACGCCGCCAGCGACGCCGCCCAAGTCATCAAC